>NZ_JACHNA010000001.1:1625425-1950510 GCF_014205175.1 Micrococcus cohnii
ACGGGTTCATGGACCGTTCGGTGACCTTCTCGAGCTCGAACTCGTCGTCGGTGACCTCGCCGGAGAAGGCCACCAGCGTGCCCACGTCCGTGTACCCCATGTCCTGGATGTACTGGTCCATCTGGCGCTTGTACCGGACGGCGGCGGCGCGGGAGTCGGTGACCACCATGGCCTTGGCCTGCCCGTCGAGCAGTCCGGCCACGTTGGCGCGGAAGTGCTCCACGATGATCTTGACCTTCTGGGCGATGTTCGTCGGGTGCAGCTTGACCCACCGCATGAGTTTCTTGCTCGCCTCGGTCTGGTCCACTTCGGTGGTCGGCTTCCCGACGACGGCCCGGTCGCCTTCCGGGCGGAACTCGCCCTGCTGTCCGGCCAAGGCCAGTTTGAAGGCGGTGTCGTAGTTGGTGAAGTTCTTCAGCACGTCGAGGATGAACTCCTCCTCGATGGCCTGCTGCATGGTGTACCGGTGGAAGGAGGAGGGGATCTCCTGGCCGTTCTCGTCGTATTCGCCGGAGGGGCGGCCGAACATCTGCAGGGTCTTGTCCTTCGGGGTGGCGGTGAAGGCGAAGAAGCTGATGTTCTGCGGGCGTCCGGTGGCGGCGACCTCGGCGGCGAGGATGGACTCGGTGTCCGCCTCTCCGCCGTCGTCGAAGTCGGCCTGCTCGTCCGGGGTGAGCACGCGCTTGAGCTTGGCTGCGGCGGAGCCGGTCTGGGAGGAGTGCGCCTCGTCCGCGATCACCGCGTAGGTGCGGCCGGCGAGTGTGGAGTCACCTTTGAGGAGTTCGAGCACGGCGGGGAAGGTCTGCAGCGTCACCACGATGATCCGGTTGCCCTGCAGCAGCGTCTGCTTCACCAGGGCGGACTTGCTGGTGGCCTCGCCGCCGAGGTTCTTGCGGTCCACGGCCACCACGGTGCCGGAGGTCCGTTCGATCTGCCGGACGGCCTCCTGGAGCTGATCGTCCAGCACGGTGCGGTCGGTGACCACGATGACCGAGTCGAACACCCGCTGCTCGTCCGCCCCGTAGGTGGAGAGCAGACGGTGGGCGGTCCAAGCGATGGTGTTGGTCTTGCCGGAGCCCGCGGAGTGTTCGATCAGGTAGGACTTGCCGGCGCCCTCCTCGCGGACGGCGGCGAGCATGTGCGTGACGGCCTCCCACTGGTGGAAGCGCGGGAAGATCAGCGTGGACTTCCGGCGCGCGCGGCCGTGCTCGTCCTCCACGGTCTCCTTCTTGAGGAAGACAAACTTCTGGAGGATCTCGAGCCAGGTGTCCCGCTGGAGAATCCGTTCCCACAGGTAGGCGGTGGAGGACCCGCCGTTCGGGTTGGGCGGGTTGCCGGCGTGGCCGTCGTCGCCCTGGTTGAAGGGCAGGAAGACGGTGTCCTTCCCGGCCAGCTTGGTGGTCATCCAGACCTCGCGGTTGGAGACGGCGAAGTGGACCACGGCGCGGGTGCCGAACCCGAACAGCGGCGTGGCCATGGGGTTGCGCTCGCGGTACTGCTTCTTCGCGTGGCCGATGGACTGGGTGGAGTCGGTCTTCAGCTCGATCGTGGCCACGGGCAGGCCGTTGACGAACAGCACCAGGTCCACGGACTCGTTAGTGGCCGGGTTGAAGTGCACCTGTCGCATCACGCGCAGCCGCATGCGCTCGTAGGAGGCGACGGCAGCCGGGTTCAGGTTCGTGGCCGGCCGCGGTTCGGCCATGCGCAGGGTGGCGGAGGTGCCGACCTTGAAGCCCTTGCGGAGCACGTTGAGGGTGCCGCCGACGCCGGTGTCCTGCGGCTTGTTCAGCACGTCGATCAGGCGGGTGGTGATCTGGTCCCGCTGCGCCTGCTGCACGGAGGCCGGGGCATCGGCTTTCACGATGCGCCCGTAGTCCTCCGGCTGGTTCTCGGACAGCCAGGCGTGGACGTCCTCGGGAACGATCGCGTTCTTGCGGTCGTAACCGTCATCGTTGGGCGAGTAGAGCCAGCCGTGCTGCTCGAGGTATTCGCAGATGTAGGTCTCGAGTTCGCTCTCGTTGTGGATGGCCATGTGCTGTCAGTCCTTAAGTGGGGATCTCGATCTGGCCGGTGACGGCGGCGGTGATGAGCGCGGCCCGGCGCTCCTGGGCAAGGTCGATGAACCGCTCCGCCTTGGCGATCAGGGTGTCGATCTTGGCGGTCTCGCGGTCGAGGTGGTCAGCGATCTCGCGCTGTTCGTCGAGTGGCGGGACAGGGAAAACGGTGCCTCGAAACTCCTTCTCGTTGAGGGACGGCACGGCTCCAGGTTGAACGAGACGCTCCAGAAGAAGTCCTTCCAACATGTACGCCGCGTAGCGGGGATGGAGAAGTGACTTCGGGCTCAGCGCGAGCATGTTGTTGTCGATACAGCTTGGTCGTGTAGCCACGCGAATCCGCCCTAGAAGAAGGGCAGCACCAATCTTTGCCATGACGAGAGTTCCCGATGGGAGAACTTTCGCCCTCAGTTTGTCTGCCGTCTCGCGACTGATCGTGTCCTCCGGCTCTCCCAGCCGCCCGTAGGAGTCCGCCCTACCGAGGTCACGGACTTTATAGAACGCAAGTTCCTCGTCGGTCACCCCCTGAAGCTCGGGCGGGAAACCGGCGCCAGAAGTCAGGTCGAACAGACGCCTCACGTGCATCCGCGGCCAATGGCTCGGGGCAGATTCGAGCCACGGCTCACTACTGGCAGCCGAAGCAGGCCTCACGCCCAAGAAACCTGTTCTCGCCAGAACTGCTGCTCTCCTTCGAGTACGAAGCGCATCGGACAACTGGCGCTGTTTCTCGATCAGGGCATCGATCGTGGCGGTCTCACGGTCGAGGTAGTCGGCGATGCGCCGTTGCGTGTCTGGTGGCGCCAGCGGCAAATCAATCTTGGCGAAATCACCATAACGGATCGACTGTCCGTCTCTAAGCTGGTCGACTGAAACCTGGAGTGCCTGGATATAACGCTCAGACTTGAGGAGCCATCGAAAGAAGCGAGGCTCTGCAAGCGGGGTCGGGGTCAGCACCGTGTAGGCAGCGCTGACTTTGCCACGGTGCTGGCTGAATTCAACGCCGCCTTGGAAAGAGCGCAGGTGGATCACGAAGTCCCCGGGCTCAACATGCTTCATGTTGTCGGAACCCACTAGATTCAGCACCACACGACTGCCCGTGATCTCCATATACTCGGACTGGGGTATGACTCCGTACTTCTGAGACGGCGTCAGATGCACATCATCGGGTCGAGACTTCTCTGACCGAAGAGAGAACAAGGACTTCGCAGGGACAGCTGCCCAGCCGCTCGGCAATGCCGGCAGCCAGTCATCGCGCTCGATGCTCATCCCTCCACCTCCTGCAACAGCTCGATGATCTCGGCGGTGAGCTGCTTGAGCTCGGCGTCGATCTCCTCGAGCGGGCGCGGCGGCACGTACTTATAGAACAGCCGGGTGAAGGGGATCTCGTAGCCGATCTTCGTCTTGGACTCGTCGATCCACGCGCCGGGCACGTGCGGGGCCACCTCGGCCTCGAAATACTCGTGGATATCTCGGCCGAAGGGCACCAGTTCGGTGTCGCGCAGCGAGGTGTCCGGCTCCGGCTCGCCCTTCTTGCTCTTCACCACCTCCGCCTCGGGGTCGTGCACGCCAATCGCCCCGGTCAAGGCCTTCACCAGAGGAGCACCGGCGGTCACGCCGTGCTCCTTCAACGCCTTCTTCAGGTCCAGCACGAAGGTGGGCTGGTGGTCCCAGACCCGGCCACGCAGGGAGGCGAGGGCGGTCTCGAGAGCCGAACGGCCGTCGTCGGGAAGCTTGCCCACCGGCTTGGTGGCGAGCGCCGACGTAATGGTGACGTCCTCCACCTCGAAGCGCAGCTGCAGCGGCCGCTCCACCGTGATCTCCCGGTAGCCGAAATCCTGCGCGGCGAGGACCTTGGAGAACTCGGCATTGCCCTCGGACTGGGCGTCGAAGTCACGGTAAATCTCCAGCACACGCTGGCGGTCCGCCGTGGACAGTTCCTTGTTCTTCGAACCCACGTTGCGGCGCAGCTTGGTGAAGAACGTGCGGGCGTCGATCAGCTGCACCCTGCCCCGCCGCTCCGCCGGCTTGTTGTTGTCCAACACCCACACGTAGGTGGCGATGCCGGTGTTGTAGAACATGTCCGTGGGCAGCGCGACGATCGCGTCCACCAGGTCCGACTCCAACAGCCAGCGGCGAATCTCCGACGGGCCCGAGCCCGCCCCGCCCGTGAACAGCGGGGAGCCGTTCAGAACGATGCCGGCCCGGCCACCACCCTCCGAGACCGGGCGGAGCTTCGAGGCGACGAGCTGGAGAAACAGCATCTGCCCGTCGCTGATGGCCGGGGCACCGCCCGGGAAGCGGTTCGTGGCGCCACCGGCGGCGATCTCCTTCTCCACCGCGGTGCGGGAGGCCTTCCAGTCGCCGCCGTAGGGCGGGTTGGAGAGGACATAGTCGAAGCGCTCCGTCAGGTGTGCGTCGTTCTTGAGGGTGTCCCCGCGGGCGATGCCATCCGCGTCCTGCCCCTTGCCCAGCAGCTCGGACTTGCAGATCGCATACGACTGATCGTTGAGCTCCTGCCCGAACAGGCGGACCTCCGCGTTCGGGTTCATGCGGCGCAGCCGCTCATCCAACAGGGACAGCATGCCGCCGGTGCCGGCCGTGGGGTCATAGACGGTGCGGACCGGGTAGCCGGTGAGGACGTCGTCGTCGTTGGCCGTGAGCAGATCCACCAGAAGCTTCACCGCGTCGCGCGGGGTGAAGTGCTCGCCGGCGGTCTCATTGGAGGCGGCCGCGAAGCGGCGGATCAGGTCCTCGAAGAGGCTGCCCATCTCCGCGTTGGACACCGCCTCCGGGGAGAGGTCAATGGAGGCGAACTGCTGCAAGACCAGGAAGATACGGTCGTGCTCGTCCAGCTTGGCGACCGTCTTGTCGAACTCGTAATAGGTGAACAGGTCCGCCACGTTCTGGGAGAACCCGTCCACATAGGCCAGCAGGTTCGTGCGGAGCAGGTCCGGCTCCTGCAGGATGCGGTCCACGGTGAACGGGCTCAGGTTGTAGAACGTAAGGCCCGTGCGGGACTCCACCAGGTTGGCGAGGACGAAGTCCGGATGGCCCTTGGCCGCCAGCTCCTGGAACAACTCCCGATGCGGGGCCATGACCGCTTCCAACCGGCGCAGGATGGTCAGCGGGAGCACAAGCGTGCCGTACTGGTTCGGCTTGAACACGCCCCGCAGCTGATCCGCGATCCCCCACACGAAGTTCGAGAGGTTCTGGGACGTGGGCGACGGAGCGGGCATGAGGGCCTTTCGGAGGGGACGGGCACTTGCGCCCGAGTCTAAAGAACGGGCTGAGCCGATACCCAGCGGAGCCGATCATCCGCCGCGCGCGTCTTCCTGTCGCCGCGCGCACCGCCCTGTCCGAAGAGATCCTCGGATTCGGCTTCGGGTGACCTCTCACCCGCCCCGCTCACCCGGATTCCGAACTTTCCTTCGGAATGCTCGCGCTGGCATCGGCAGGCACCGCCGCCCTCACCTCATTCCGAAGAACTCTTCGGAATTCACCATGTCCGTGCCACGATGGATTCATGCCCCCTATGCCCTCCCCCGCGGCCGCGCTCACGCGCATCAGCGATCACGTGCGCACCACCCGCCGCGCCATGAGCCTGACCCAGCAGGAGCTGGCAGACCTGGCCGGCGTCTCCGACGCGACCGTCCGGCAGATCGAGCGCGCCACGGGCCGGGGCACACTCTCCTCGCTGCTCGCCGTGCTCGGCGTCCTCGGGCTCGACCTCGAGGTCCGCGGGTGACGACGACCGCCCTGGACCACCTGCGGCGCGTCACCCGCGCAGACGTCTACAAAGCCGGCGTCCTCGCGGGCACCCTGACCCGCGACCGCCAGGGCACGGTGGCGTTCCGCTACGCCGAGGACTACCGCGCGGCTCCAGTCGCCTCCACACTGCATCTCGACGACGGCCCCGTCGTCGCACCCTCCGGCGGCCTGCCCGGACACCCTTGACTTCGCAGCCATCGCCGGCATCCCCGACCGACGTGCCCTCCCCGGCGTGCAGGCCAAAGCCTCCGCCGATTCGACCGCCTCACCGACGGGGACAGCGCCCCGGCGCGTCTAGCACTGGAGGACGGGGCCCAGGCCCTCGGCATCTACCCCGCGCAGAAGTACAACGTGACCACGGAGGAGGTGATCACCGCGCTCACTGCCCTGACGCCCACCGCACCCGTGGTCGCCCGCAACCTCTACCTCCAGTTCCTCTACGCCTGGCTCACGGGCGACGGCGATCTCCACGCAAAGAACGTCTCCGTGCTGCAGGGAACGGACGGTCGGTGGCAGATCGCGCCGATGTACGACGTGCCCTGCACCGCGCTCTACCGCGACATGACGATGGCGCTGACCGTCGACGGCCGCCACCGTGGCCTGCGTCGCCGGCACTGGGAGAACCTCGCCGACGCCGTGGGACTGCCCCAGCGGGCGGCACACGCAGCCATGCGCAAGGCCCTGTCCGCCGCCGACGCGGTCGATCTCCGCCGCCTGCCGTTCGAGGGCTCCCCGCTCAACGGTGCCGAACGTGAGCTGCGGCATCGCCGCGGGGAACTGCGAGACTGACCACCCCCATCCCCGCCCGGTTACCGGGCAGTCATCGGGCGGTTACCGCTCCCTCACCTCGCTCTGTCACCCTCGCTGCCCATGACGACGTACTCCGCTCCGGCCTCCGCCCACCCCGTCACCCGCCGCACCCTGCTGACCGCCGGCACGGTCGGCCTCGCCTCGGCCGCGTTCGTCTCGACCTCCGCCGGCACCGCCTACGCGGCCACCGGGACGAACCCGTTCTCGCTGGGCGTTGCCTCGGGCGACCCCTGGCCCGACGGCTTCGTCATCTGGACCCGCCTGGCCACGAGCCCGCTCAACGAGGACGGCCTCGGCGGCATGCCGGACAAGGCGTTCACCGTCGCCTACCAGGTGGCCGTGAACCCGGACTTCAGCGGCATCGTCCGCTCCGGCAGCGCCACCACGGACCGCTCCCGGGGCTACGCCGTGCACGTCACGCTCACCGGCCTGCGCCCCGGCACCCAGTACTGGTACCGCTTCCGCGTCGAGGGCCACGTCTCGCAGACCGGCCGCGCCGTCACCGCCCCGGCCGCTGGCGCGGACACCGGGCACATGTCGTTCACCGTCGCCTCCTGCGCGAACTGGGAACACGGCCACTTCACCGCCTACGGGCACATGGCCGACGAGAAGCCGGACCTGATGCTGCACCTGGGCGACTACTACTACGAGATCATGCCGTACGGGTATCCGGTCGGCTCCGGCGTCGTCCGCGCCCACAAGAACGGCGAGTCCCGCACCCTCGCCCAGTACCGCGCCCGCATGGCCCAGTACAAGTCCGACCCGCTGCTCCAGCAGGCCCACGCGGCCGCCCCCTGGATGGTCATCTGGGACGACCACGAGCTTGAGAACAACTGGGCCGACGACACCCCCGAGCTCTGGGACCCGAACTTCGCCACCCGCCGCGCCGCCGCATTCCGCGCCTACTACGAGAACATGCCGCTGCGCGCCTCCTCGGTCCCCCGGGGCACGGACATGCAGCTCTACCGGCGCCTGCACTGGGGCTCACTCGCGAACTTCCACCTGCTCGACACCCGCCAGTACCGCTCCGACCAGGCGAATCTCGACCTCGTCAAGGTCGTCGACGATGACGCCCGCGACCCGAACCGCACGATCACCGGCGCCGCCCAGGAGCAGTGGCTGCGCGAGGGGTTCGAGGCCTCAACGGCCCGCTGGGACTTCGTCACCCAGCAGGTGCCGTTCGTCCAGTACGACCGGACCTCCGGCCCGCTGCTGTGGGGAGACATGGACACCTGGGACGGCTACGTCGCCTCCCGCGGCCGCGTCATCGATGCCTGGCGTCAGGCCGGGGTGCGCAACCCCGTCGTCCTCACCGGCGACATCCACGAGGCGTTCGCCTCCGACGTGAAGGCCGACTTCGACGACCTCTCCTCCGAGTCCGTGGGCGTCGAGCTGATCACCACCTCGATCACCTCCGGCGGCGACGGCTCGGACTCCGCGACCGACGCCCTCGATTGGAACCCGCACATCAAGTTCAACAACGACCTGCGCGGCTACCTGCGTGTGGACCTCACCCCCGATCTGCTCAGCGCCCGGTTCCGGACCGTGGACTACGTCTCCGAGGTCGGAGCACCCGTGCGCACGCGGGCCCAGTTCGACGTGGTCGACGGCGAGCACCGACTGCGCCGGATCAGCGGCTGAGACCGCGCTGGCGGGTGAGCCTGCGGACTCGCTGTTGACCGGTCCGGCGGCCGAGACGAGGACCCGGCCCCGGGCACGCCCCGTCGCGACACAACGAACCCCCGCGTTTTGCGTCGCTTCACCAAGTGAGAGCGACGCAAACGCGGGGGTTCGATGCCGTCCGCGGGGCCGGTCAGCTGACGGACCCCGCCGCGGCGGTCACTTCGAGCTGTAGTAGGCGGTGTCGTACTCGAAGCCCGGGTTCAGGTCCAGATCGACGTCGCCCTTGTCCTTCACCTCATAGGCAATCTTGTAGGTGATCTCCTTGCCGGGGCGCACGTCCGTGGACGGGAGGTCGATGTCGTTCTCGATGTCGTAAATGGTCTCGGCCTCCTGCCCGCCGGACGACGCGGCGGTGCGCAGGCTGTGGGCCTGGAACGGCTCGTCCGTGCCGTTCTTGATGGTGACCTCCATGGCCACCGGCTCACCGTCGCCGGAGAGGTCAACGTACTCGGACGGCTCGTAGCCCTCGGGCTCCGAGATGGTGACCTCCATGCCGTCCTCCCACACGGCAGCATCGCCGTAGGCCAGCTCGCCATCGAACTCGCCGGGGACCTCATCACCCAAGCCGCGCGGCTCCTCCGACTCGGACTCCTCGGACTCGCTGTCCTCCGATTCCGCGTCGTCCGCCGCCGACTCCGCCTCGGTCGACTCGTTGCTGTTCTCGGTGCTCTCGCTCTTCTCGGACGACTCGGACGCCGAGTCACCGCTGGACAGCGTGTCCTGGATCTGCGAGCAGCCGGACAGGGCGACGGCGAGGACCGGCGCGGCCAGCCAGACGAGGGGCTTCTTCATGAGGGGACTCCGTTTCGCGAGAGATGGTTCGGGCGCGAGGCGGCGGAGCGGAACGGGGTGAACGCGAGCCGGCTCCAACGTGGGCGCAGACACACCTTATCGCCACCGCGCCACTGCTGCACATGCCGTGCAGAGTGGTGATACAGCGGCTGTGCCGTCGACGCCGAGCCGCCGTCACTCCAGCAGACCGAGCTCCCGCAGGAGCGGCCCATGCCGCTCCAGGCCCGGGTCGATCACCTCGGGGTTCTCCGCGAACCACCCCAGATGCGCCCGGCGCACCTCGTCGTCCGGCACCTCCTCGCCGCCGACCAGCCAGTGGTCCCGCGGCGACGCCTCGAGCCCGAGTGCCTCCACCACCTGCGCCTCGAGCGGGGCGTGCACGTGCCCCAGCAGCGTCCGTTCCGGCGCCCGCACCTGTTTGTCCACGTCGAGCTCCGTCAGGACGGCGCGCGCGAGCGCCTCGAGCAGCGGATTATCAGGATGGTTCACCGTATGGAACCCCACGCGGCGCTCCGCGGCGACCGCGTCGGCCACCGGGACGGACCCGTGCAGCCGCTCCCGCTCCCGCAGCCGCCCGAGCGACGCCTGCTCCTGCGCCCGGAGGACGTCGGGCGTCAGCGCCAGACGAGGCGCTCCCCCGTCCCCTCCCCCGGCCCGGTGTTCCAGGCGCAGCCTGGTCGGTCGACCGATCCGGCCGGCCCGCCACGCCGCCTCGGCGAGGGTCCGCACGTCGTGGTACGGCACGAGCGGCGGGTCCTCCCAGGGCCGCGTCGGGTGCCGCAGCGTGACCTGCCACGGGAAGCGCGAGGTGTCATAGAGCACCGGCACGCGGACGCTGCGCGCGCCCGCGGGGAGCATGGCCTCCAGCTGCGCCACCCCCAGCGGCAGCCCCCGGTAGTCCTCGCGCACCGGCTTCACGACGAGCACGCGGGTGTCGGCCAGCACCGCGCGCAGGTGCGGCAGGTCCGGCTCCTCCAGCTCGAACATCGGAGGCACCCGTACCGAGGCGGGTGCGCCGCCCTCGGCCTGGCCGGGCTCGCCACACAGCAGCAGCCGCGTCGCCTCCGCCTGGCATCCGCCGAGCACCGTGAGCAGTCCGCCCTCGGGCAGGGGCTCCAGGCCATAGAAGTGGCGGTAGTGGCGCCGACGACCCTCGTCCACGGGGGCGGAGGAGGAGTCCACCGGCGAGAGGCGCGTGCTCATGCGGCCATCCCACCACGGCACGGGCACGGGGGTCAGCCCCAGCCGCCCCACCACGCCTCGAGGTCCGGCCGCGCGCCGACGGGCCGCCAGCCCAGCCGCGTGGCCGGCACCCGCCAGGTGCGCGCCCGTCCGCCGCGGCGGGGCCGCCAGCGCGCCCGCGCGCAGGTCAGCTCTGCCAGGACAGCGCGTCCCCCGTGACGGACGCCGCCGGCGGCATCACGGTTGTCGTCACGCAACTCGCCGAGCACGACGACCCGTTCGACACCGGCCCGCTCCAGCCGCAGCAGCCACGCGGCGACGGCCTCCGGGTCCGGGCGTTCCCCCGGCCCAACCGGGCGCAGCGGCACGTCCACCCGTGCGGTCCAGTCCGCGCTCGCCCGCACCGCCGCGAGCCCGCCCCGCGCCGGCGGCTCCGGCGCCGTCGACGAGATCTCGACCGGCGTCGGCGCGCTCTCCTCCTCGACCCGCACACGGGGGTCCGCGAGCGCCTGCCGCGCCGCGGGGTCCAGGCTCCCGTCCACCGTGACCCGCGCGCCCGGCACGGCCCGCAGCACCGCGTCGACGCCCACGACGGTCGCCGCAGCAGCGGCCGCGGAGCCGGACGACGCCCGTACCCTCGCCTCCAGACGCGGCGAGACCCCGAGGCAGAGCCCGGTGCCCCGGGCCGTCGGCGCCGAGATCCGCGAGGCCAGCACCAGCGACTCCCGCGCCTTCAGCTCGGCCGCCTCCGCCGGTTCCGTGCGGCCGGCGAAGTCCTCCCCGGCCTGCCACGCGACCGCCCGCGGCGCATGGCGGAACGCCCCGCCGACGCGCCAAAGCCGATGCGCCAGCTCCCAGTCTTCGCCGCCGTAGCCGACGAACGCCGGGTCGAAGCCGCCGGCGTCCTCGTAGACGTCCCGAGCGACGGTGAGCACCGCCGAGATGACAAACCGGTACGACGTCGAATCCGCGGCCGCCAGGTCGCGGGACTCCGCGTAGGCCCGTCGCAGCCAGGCCGGCTCCTCGAGCACGTCCGCTGCGGCCAGCGGCGCCCCGGGGCGCCACCCGGCTTCCACGGCCTGGGCCCGCACGTGCCGGCGTCGGCCCACCACGACGGCGTCGGCCACCCCGCCCGGGGCGTCCCCCGCCCGCGCGGCCAGGGCCTGCCGCAGGTAGTTCGGCTCGGGAAGCATGTCCCCGTCGAGGAAGGCCAGCACCTCGCCGTCGGCCGCCCGCACGCCCAGGGCGCGGGCTGCGGCGGGCCGAAAGCCGCGGTCGGGCTGGCGGACCGTCACCGCATCGAACGGCAGACCCGAGGGCAGGCAGGGCGGCTCCGGGGAGCCGTCGTCGGCGACGACGAGCTGCAGCCGCGAGGCCGGATGCTCCTGCGCGACGAGGGCGGCCACGAGCCGGTCCAGGTCCGCCTGGGCACGGTAGTACGGCACGACGACGGAGACGGGCGGGGGCGTCGTCACGGGCGCTCCCGCCGGGCCGCTGCATCCCACGGGCCGGCCAGCAGACGGGCGCACTCCCGCGGGCCCGGGGCGAGCCGCACCTCCGGGCCGAGTCGGGTGCGGCCCGGGTCCGCAGCCGCCTCCGCGATCGCCTCCGCGAGCGCCTCGGGCCCGTCGCCGGCGACGAGGCGCAGGGTGCCGGGGCGCAGCCGCTCCATCTCGGCCGTGTAGCGGCCCTCGGGGACGACGACGCGGCGGCCCGCTCCGATCCACGAGTTCAGGGACCCCGAGGCCGAGACGTTCCGGTGCGCGGCCACCGGCACCCCCGCCGCGCGCAGGGCCGCGTCGAGCAGGTCGTCGGGCACCCGTCCGGTCACCCGGAACCGCAGCCCGTTCGCGGCCGCGTGCGCCCGCAGCGCTTCGACGAGGTCGTCGTGACCATCCGCGACCGGCCCCAGCGCCGTGACCCGGCGGGGCGCTGCGGGCATCCTGCCCTCGCCGGGCCCGGGAAGCCCGGCCCCGGCGTCCCGGGCCGCGAGCACGGCGAGCGCGTCGATGGCCTCCCGGTGTCCCTTGCCCGGGTAGAGGAAGCCGAACACCACGACGTCCTGTCCGAGCCCGGACAGCTCCTCCGGGAGGAGGCCGGCCGCGTCGGTCCGGTCGTCGGCGGCGGCCTGATCGCGGCGGTCATCGACGGGCAGCGGGACGACCCGCGCGGGCACGTCGACGATGTCCGTGAGCAGGCGGCGTTCGTGCTCCGAGGAGACGACGACGTCGGCCGCGTGCCGGGCGATGCGCGTATAGGCGGCGGCCCGGCGGCGGAAGCGGTCGGCGCCCTCGGCGGGCTGCGGCACATCGTGCAGGGTCACGGCGGCCCCGGGCGGGAGCGTGGCGGTCAGCAGGTCTGCGGCCGCGTCCGGGGACGCGCCGAACAGCGCGTCGGTGACGTCCACGTGCACGGTCCCGCCCGCGCGGACGACGGCGGCCAGCTCAGGCCCCAGAAGGCCGAATGCGGCGGCGTCGGGAGCGTGCCGTTCCTGGACGTCCAGCCCGAGGCCGCGCAGCGCCCGGGCCACGGCGCGGCCGTGGCGGACGACGCCGTGCCCCTCCGGGCCGACGCTCACGCAGGTCACGGAGGCCGGGCGGTCGTCCCGGCCGGTCTCGTCGGTCATGGCCGTCTCCCTTCAATGGACAGAGCGCCCGCCGGGCGGGTTCGATGGGGTCGAGGCCCCGCGGCGTCGCCGGCCGCGACGGGATCCGCGCAGGTCAGAAGGACGTCGCGAGTTCCCGTCCGTGCTGTCTGGGCGCCGTTCGCAGTGTAGGACGCGGCCCCCGCGCCCCGCACCGGGCCGGCACCCGCCCGTCGCCTGCGCCCCGACGTCGTCCCAGCCCGCCGTCCTGCCACCTCCACCGTCCCGTCCTGATCCCGGAGCCCCGCCCGTGCCCCTCACCGTCCAGCATGTCCCGGCCGACCATCCCTACCCGCGCGCCGTGCGCCCCCTGGACGCCGAGGCCGCCCCGGACGTCGAGTTCTGGCCGGACCCGCCCGTGCCCGGCGCCCCCGCACACCGCTGGTGGCCGCCGCAGGCGCTCACGCCGACCTGGATCCGTGAGCACCGCCCCGATGTGCTCCACGTGCACTTCGGCTTCGAGCACTTCACCGCGGACGAGCTTGCCGAGGCCGCCCGGGCACAGCACGATCACGGCGGCGCGCTCGTCGTGACGGTCCACGACCTGGAGAACCCGCACCTGAGCGACCAGGGGCCGCACCGCGAGCGTCTGTCCGTGCTGCTCGCCGCCGCGGACGCCGTCCTGACCCTCACCCCGGGCGCCGCCGCCGAGGCGGCCCGTGAGCACGGGGTGCGCCCGCTCGTGGTGCCCCACCCGCATGTCCTGCCGCTCGACGAGCTCGCCGGCGAGGACGACGCCGCGGACGGCACGCCCGGCCAGCCGTCCGCCGCGGACTCCGCCCGCCCCGGCGCCGACCGGCCCGCGCGGCTGCTGCTGCACGCCAAGGACCTGCGCGCGCAGGTGGACCCGGTCGGACTGCTGCCCCGCCTCGCCGAGGCGGTCGACATGCTCGCCGCCCGCGGGCTCGACGTGGCGGTGACGGTCGACGTCCAAGACTCGGTGCAGGACGAGGCCGCGCTCGACGCCCTGGCGGTGGGGTGCCGCGAGCACGGCTTCGAGGTATGGAGCCATCCCCGCTGGTCCGACGAGCGGCTGCACGCGGTGCTCGCCGGCGCGGACGTCTCAGTTCTGCCCTACCGCACGGGCACCCACTCCGGCTGGGTCGAGATGTGCCGGGACCTGGGCGTGCCAGTCGCCGTCGCGGACATCGGGCACGTGGCCGACCAGCCGCACGCATGGCGGGAGCAGGACGGGCTCGCCGCGTTCGACGCCGAGGACGCCGAGTCCCTGGCCGACGCGCTCGCCTCCCTGCTGCGCCCGCGCGCGGAGCGGACCGCAGCGACGGCCTCCGCCCGGGCCGCCCAGCGCCGCCGTGTGGCCGGCGCGCACGTGGGCGTGTACCGGGCCGCGCTCGACCGACGCCGTGGCGAGGCGGGTGCCGTCTCCGTCCTGGTAATCACCGGTCACCGCGACGCGCACCTGGCCCGTCTGGTCGCGGGGCTCGAGCGGTCGCACCGGCGCCCGGACCAGGTCGTCATCGTGTTCATGGACCAGCCCGACGGGACCGTCGCGGCGACGGACCTGCCCGTGACGGTCGGGCACGTCGGCGGCGAGGGCGGCCTCCCGCTGGCCGCGGCCCGCAACGAGGCCGCACGACTGGCCATCGGGGACGTCCTGGTGTTCCTCGACGTGGACTGCATCCCCGCCGCCGACGCCGTCGGCACGCTCGCCGCAGAGGTGCGGGCCCGGCCCGGCGCCCTCGTGACGGGCTCGCCCCGCTACCTCGGCCCCCGCTGGCTCGAGGGCCTCGACGGCGCCGAGCTCGAGGACGGCGTGCTGCGCCGGCTGTCCCGGCCCCACCCGGCCCGGGCGGTGCTGCGGCCCGGGCCATCGACGCAGTGGGCCCTCGTGTGGACGCTCGTCATGGCGATCGGGGCGGACGACCTCGCGGCGCTCGGCGGGTTCGACGAGGGCTTCCGCGGCTACGGCGCCGAGGACACCGACCTCGCGTTCCGGGCCCGCGACGCCGGGCTCACGCTCGTGGTCTCCCCGGCGGAGGCCTTCCACCAGCACCACGGGGTGATGCGGCCGCCGCTGCAGCACCTCGACGCGATCCTCGCGAACGCGCACCGCTTCCGCGATGTGCACGGGACCTGGCCGATGGACGGCTGGTTGCGGGCCTTCGCCGACCGCGGCCTGGTCGCTTGGGATCCCGAGGGCGACCGACTCGAGGCCCTGCGCGCTCCGACGGACGCCGAGCTCGAGGCCGCCCGGGACGAGGACGCCGCGTTCTGACGGAGGGGGCCGCGACGGGGCCTGCTCAGCGCCGGGCAGCGGCCGCGAGCTCGAGTGCGCGCGCCCAGCCGGCCGCGTGACGCTCCGGCGGCACCAACAGGGCCGCGGCCAGCCGGTCTGCTGCGGCCGGCTCCGTCAGGGCACAGTCCACGGCGGCGGCCCAGCGCTCGGCCGGCTCATCCCATGCGCAGGCGGGCACCCCGGTTGCGCGCTCGACGGCCCGTGCGAAGCACCGCTGCTCGTCGAAGGGGCGTTCCTCGGGGGCGAGCACCACCGGGCGGCCCGAGCGGGCGGCGTCCACGGCCGCGTTGTGCCCCGCCGAGACCACCACGACGTCCGCTCTCGCCGCCCGCTCCCCCGCGTCCGGGGCCCAGCCGTGCAGCGTCAGGTTCGGGGAGCTCGGCCGTCCTCCGCGCACGGGCCCGTACACGTCCCATCGGGCGTCGGGCACCGCGGCCGCCGCCCGGTCCAGGTCCGCGATGGCCACGCCGCCGCCCCCGGTGCCGGCGACGACCGCGACCGTCCGGCTTCCCCTCGTCTCCGTGCCCGAGCCCGTCGCCGCGTTGGTCGTCGGCGCGGCGCGACGGCCGAGCCGCCCCGCGTCGTCGGGCACGCCCAGGTGGACGGCGCGCCCGCCGTGCTCCGCCAGCCAGGCCGGGTCCTCCAGGTCTGCCCCGTAGTGGGCGACCAGCGCGTCGGACTCGGCGTACACGAGCCGGTGCGCCGGGTCCGTGCGGTCGCCGTGCATGCGCCGGTGCACCACGGGGAAGCCGGCCAGCCGCAGGAACAGGGCTGCCTCCACCGACACGTCGACGACGCACACGTCCGGGCGCACGCCCAGGGCCACCTCGTGCAGCGCCCGGAAGCGGTCCTGGATCGTCGGGCCGACGGGCGTGTGGTGCAGCGGCGAACGCGCCGGCTGGACGTGGCCGGGCACGACGTCAGAGGGCAGCGCGGCGACGGGCGCCCCCGGGGGAAGCAGGTCCGGCGCATCAGGGTGGGCGGTGGCCACCACGACGTCGGCCACCCCCGCGGCGACGAGACGCCCGGCGTGCCGGACGTGCCCCGACCCGTGCTGGTGCGCGTAGTACAGGACCCGACGCACCGCGCTCACCGCACCGGCACCGCGAGCGCCTGGCGGGCCTCGACGAGCAGCTCCTCGTATCCGGCGACCATCGTGTCCGCGTCGAAGCCGCAGGCCCAGGCCAGCACCGCGGCGCGGTCCCGCCCTCGGGCCCGGCCGGCGGCGTCCGCGAGCGCCTCTGCGGTGTGGTGCACGGCGAGCTCACCGGCCTGCTGCGGCACGATCTCGCCCATGGCTCCCGTGAGCAGGGCGGCGACGGGCACTCCCATGGCCATGGCCTCGACGGTGGCCAGGCCGAACGGTTCCGCCCACAGCGGGGTCGCCAGGTACACCTCGCCGGTCGCGAGCAGGTCCGGCAGGCGCCGGTGGTCCAGGTGCCCGTGATAGCGGGTCCCTGCACCCAGTCGGGGACGGATCTCCCGCTCGAAGTACGCGGGGTCCGAGAGCGGGCCCGCGAAATGTAGCTCCATGCCGGCCATGCGGGCGGCGTCGAGGGCCAGGTGCAGGCCCTTCTCCTGCGTGATGCGTCCCGTCCACACGGCGCGGCCGGGCACGGGAAGGGCGTCGCTGCGCCAGCGGTGCAGCTCGATGCCGTTGGGCACAACGTCCGTCTGCGGAAGCCGATGGCGCCAGGCGAGCGCGTTCGCTGCGGAGACGGACGCCCACCGGTGGTGGTTGGGCGCGGTCCAGCCGGGCTCGTCCAGCACGGCGAGGACGGGCTCGATCGTGGGCGGGGTGTGCAGGACGGTGAGCATCGGCAGGTCCCGCAGCCGCAGCAGCGGCTGGCGGGAGAGCGAATTGTTCAGCACGGCCTCGGCGTCCGAGTCGAGCACGCGGGCGCACGCGTCGGCCGCGCCGGCGTCGCGGGAGGCCTCGTCGGCGTGGCCCTCGGCGGGCAGCACGGGGACCACCTCGACGGGGACGTCGAACTCGGTGCCCCGGCGGGCGTAGACGGTGACGTCGTGGCCGGCGCGGACCAGGCGCGTAACGGTCATCGCAGTGTGCATCTCCAGGCCGCCCGAGTACGGCGAGCGGACGGGATGGACCATGTGTGTCAGCACGGCGATGCGCACGGCCGCCTCCTTCCCTGCCCGCGAGGGGCGTCCTGCCCCTACCGAGAGCGGGCTCTCCCCGTCTGACGAGGAGCGATCCCGGGCGGGGCACGGAGCGACTATACGCGCAGGGGGGCCGGGGCGGAAGCGACGGACGGCGGCCCCGGGCAGGGGAAAGGCCCGCCCTTCACCGGAGTGAGGGACGGGCCTGGACCGTGGAGCTAAGGGGAGTCGAACCCCTGACCTCGTCATTGCGAACGACGCGCTCTACCAGCTGAGCTATAGCCCCGTATCGTGCGGCTCTCGCCGAACGGCACCGTGACAGCATACTCCTGCTTCACCCACACCACCAATCCGCCAGCGCGCGGCGAGCATCACGCCCAGGCCGATGCCGATGCCGTCCGCCGCCAGATCGGCCAGACTGCCCGTACGATGCGGCACCACCAGGTGCTGCAGTACCTCGCTGACGACCCCGTGGACGCCGAAGACGCCCGCCGCCCACGCGCGAGGCCGGGCCGCGCCGCACAGGGCCAGCCACCGCGAGAGCAGCAGCACCGGCACGGCGAACAGCACCACGTGCACGGCCTTGTCCAGCCCCGGGTAGTGCGGCCCGGTCGGCTGGGGGTCGCCCGGCAGATACAGGGCCACGAGATGCACGAGCGCGGCGGCCGCGAAGGCGGCCGCCGCGCCGATCGGGTGCGTCTTCAGGGCCAGATCAGCCCTCAGAGGAGCCGGTGTCCAGCAGGATCACGTCCAGCGTGCGCGGACCGTGCACGCCCTCGACGCGTTCGAGCTCGATGTCCGAGGTCGCCGAGGGGCCGGAGATCATGGTGACCACCGACGTCGGCTCCACCCGGGCCAGGGCCTCCGGGAACAGCTCGACCACGGAGTCCAGCGGCACGATGCACACGTGGTGGTCGGGCACCAGGGAGATCGCGCGACGGCCCTCCTCCGGGCGGCCGGTCAGGAAGATCGTGCCGGTCTCGGCGCAGGAGACCGTGGAGCTGGTGACGACCGCGGCGAACGAGTCGAGCGTCCGCACGTCGAAGGGCTCGCCCTCACCCACGGCCGGCTCGACCGCACGGCGCCGCGCGTCGGTGTCGGCCGGCAGCCAGCCGGAGTCCAGACCCGACGGCACCACATAGGTGCCCTCCCCCAGCAGCTCGCCGACGCGCTCGGCGACGGTGTCGAGGTTCTCGTGGTGCACGTTCGCCTTGTAGTCGACGAGGCGATCGACGAGCATCTCGACGGTCTGCTCCCGGGAGAGCTCCGAGGTGCGGCGGTAGGTGCGCTCTACCTGCGGCGGGGTCGGCCGGTCGGACAGGGCCTCGCGGATACGGCCCAGGATCTCGTTCTTCGACTCGCTCACCGTGCGTCCTCCTCATGCGTGCCGTCCGTGGTGCGCTCTGCCGACCCGGTCTGCGCGGCGTCGCCGGACGCCGTGACCTTGTCACGGGAGGCCCACCAGTGCCGGAACGCCTGCTTCGGCGGCGCCGGGATGTCACGCTCGTCCGTCCAGCCGCCGGCGACGCCCGGCAGCCAGCTGAGCTTGGCGTTCGGCCCGGCGGCCAGCCGCCCGGCCGGCAGGCCGCGCTCGGCCAGCGACATGGCGGTGCCCGAGGACATGACGGCACGGGCGCCCTTCATCATCAGATCCATCTGCGAAGGACGCGGCAGGCGATGCTCCGCCTTCTTCTTCGCGTGCGTCGCCCGGACGTCCTGGTCGCGCAGGTGCACGAGGATGTCCGGGATGTTGATCGCGACCGGGCAGACGTCGTAGCACGCCCCGCACAGGGAGGACGCGTACGGCAGCGAACCGTTGCCCTGCTCCTCCACGCCCGTCAGCTGCGGCGAGAGGATCGCGCCGATCGGCCCGGGGTAGACCGAGCCGTACGCGTGGCCGCCGGTCTGCTCGTACACCGGGCAGACGTTCATGCACGCCGAGCAGCGGATGCAGTGCAGGGCCGAACGGCCCTTCGGGTCCGACAGCACGGCGGAGCGGCCGTTGTCGAGCAGCACGAGGTGGAACTCCTGCGGGCCGTCACCCTCGGTCACGCCCGTCCACATCGAGGTGTAGGGGTTCATCCGCTCACCCGTGGACGAGCGAGGCAGCAGCTGCAGGAAGACCTCGAGGTCCTCGAAGGTGGGCACGAGCTTCTCGATGCCCATGACCGTGATCAGGGTCTCCGGCAGCGTCAGGCACATGCGGCCGTTGCCCTCGGACTCGACAACCGACAGAGTGCCGGTCTCGGCGACGCCGAAGTTGGCGCCCGAGATCGCGACCTTGGTGGAGAGGAACTTCTCCCGCAGATGCACGCGGGCGGCCTCGGCCAGGACCGCCGGCTCCGAGGTGAGCGACTCGTCGGTCGACTCCATCTCCTCGAGGAAGATGTCCCGGATCTGATCGCGGTTCTTGTGGATCGCCGGGACCAGGATGTGGCTGGGCTTGTCGTGCCCGAGCTGCACGATCAGCTCGGCCAGGTCCGTCTCGGTGGCCGCGATGCCCTCCGCGTTGAGCGCGCTCTCGAGCTCGATCTCCTGCGTGGCCATCGACTTGACCTTGATGACCTCGTCGACGCCCTTTGCCTTCACGAGATCCGTGACGATGCGGTTCGCCTCCGCGGCGTCACGGGCCCAGTGCACGACGCCGCCGCGCGCGGCGACATTGCGCTCCAGCTCCTCCAGGAGCTCGGGCAGCCGAGCCATGGTCTGCTCCTTGAGCGCAGACCCGGCCTGACGCAGCTGCTGCCAGTCCGGCAGCTCCTCGACCACGTTCGCGCGCTTGCCACGAATGGTGTGGGTCGCGTGGCGGATGTTGGCGCGCATCTGGGAGTTGCCCAGCTGCTCATGCGCGGCCTCGGGGAACGGGCGGTCCAGCACCACGGCGCCCTCGCCGTGCACGGGACGGACCGTGGGGATACCCAGGGCGGTGCGGGTCATCGGATCGTCTCCTCGGTGGCGGTCGGAACATCGGCATCGCCGCACAGCGAGCCGCAGCCGGGCCGGTCGCCCGGGATCGAGAGCTCGACGGGGCCGTCGACCTCGAGCGGATTCTCACGGGTCGACGCGAGGATCTCCGCGAAGTGCAGGGTGCGCACAGGCTTGCCGGTCGACGTCACGATGCCGCGGCGGGACATCGCGCCGCCGATGTGCATCAGGCAGGAGGCGTCGCCGCCGGTGACCAGGTCCGCGCCGGAGGCGAGGACGTGCTCGATCTTCTCCTCGGCCATCGCGCCGGAGACCTCGGCGTTCTTCATCGAGAACGTGCCGCCGAAGCCGCAGCACTCGTCGGCGTAGGGCAGTTCGCGGTACTGCAGCCCGGAGACCGAGCGCACCAGGTCCTTCTGCCGATCGCCGAGGCGCAGCAGCCGCATACCGTGGCACGAGGGGTGGTAGGTGACCGTGTGCGGGAACCATGAATCCAGCTGCGCGGCGGCGTCGGTCACCCCGAGCACATCCGTGAGCAGCTGAGCGAGCTCGTAAGTACGGCCGGCGACCTCCTCGGCGTCGCGGGCCAGGCCCTCGTCACCGGCGGTGCGGGCGACCATCGGCTGCTGGTGGCCGATGGAGGCCACGCACGAGCCCGAGGGGGCGACGGCCACGTCGTAGTCGGCCTGCGTGAAGGTCTTCACGTGGTTGCGCACGACCGGCAGTGCGTCGTCGAGGTAGCCGGAGTTGACGTGCATCTGGGAACAGCACGCCTGCCCCGGCGGGAACACGACCTCGTGACCGAGGCGCTCCAGGATGTCGACGGTCGCCTTAGCGACGCGGGGGTACATCGCATCGACGATGCACGTGGCGAACAGGGCGATTTTCATGCCGTCCTCCGAATGAGACGAGGGTGGGGCGCGGCCGAGCCGCAAGTGGTCAGACCTTATCAGCCCGGGGTGCCGTGGAACACGTCCCCGCGGACTCCCGGGGCCCGTGACCTGCGTTGCACATGTGACTGGTGCCATATATTCTGTGTGGCCTGACCACTGTGGACTGACCCTTCTTCCCCGTCGAACAGAGCGGTCTGCCCTCTCGCCTCCCGGCTCCGTTCCCGCACAGCGGCCAGCCCGCACCGCACCTTCCCAGGAGAGTCCCCGTGACCACCTTCACCCCCCAGACCGACGCCGCCGGCGGGAGCCTCGTGCTCTCGGCGCTGCTCGCGGCGCTGCCCCTGCTCACCTTCTTCGCGATGCTGCTCTTCGCGAAGGCCGCGGCCTGGAAGTCCGGCCTCGCGTCCCTGGCCGTCGCCCTGCTCGTGGCCGTGCTCGCCTTCGACATGCCCACGCACCTGGCCCTGCTCTCGGCCACGCAGGGCGCCGCGTTCGGTCTGTTCCCGATCGTGTGGATCGTCGTGATGGCGCTGTGGTTCTACCAGGTCACCGTCCTCTCCGGCCGGTTCGACGACATGCGCGCCATCTTCGACTCCGTCGGCGGCGGCGACATCCGCATCCAGGCGGTGCTGATCGCCTTCTGCTTCGGCGGCATGCTCGAGGCCCTCGCCGGATTCGGTGCCCCCGTGGCCATCACCGCCACCATGCTGCTCGCCCTCGGTGTGCCGCCGCTGCGCGCCGCGACCGCCGTCCTGCTGGCCAACACCGCGCCCGTCGCGTTCGGCGCCGTCGGCACCCCCATCACCACCGCCGGCCAGCTGACCGGCATCCCCGCCACGCAGATCGGCGCCATCGTCGGCCACCAGGCCCCGTTCGTCGCCGTCTTCGTCCCGTTCTTCCTCGTGCTGATCATCGACGGCATGCGCGGCATCCGGCAGACCTGGCCCGCCCTGCTGACGATCGGCGCCGCCTTCGCCGTCGCCATCTGGTGGGCCTCCGCGCACTTCTCCTATGAGCTCACCGACGTCGTCGCCTCGCTCGTCGCGATGGCCGCCGCCGTCATCCTGCTGCGCTTCTGGCGGCCGCAGGGCGCGGACGAGGCCGCCGAGCGCCTGGGCATCACCCCGTCGACCGCCACGAACGACCTCACTGCGGTCCGCGTCTGGATGGCCGTGATGCCGTACGTGCTGGTCGTGCTCATCTTCGCCATCGCCAAGCTCTGGACCGTCGGCGTGGACGTGCCCGCCGCGCTCAAGGCCACCGACGTGAAGATCCCGTGGCCCGGCCTCGACGGCCGTCTCCTCGACGGCTCCGGTGAGCCGGTGGCCGGCACCGTCTACAGCCTGCCGTGGCTGTCCTCCCCGGGCACCCTGCTGCTGATCACCGGCCTGATCGTCGCAGTGATCTACTCGGTCTTCACCGCGAACGGGCGCTTCTCGCTCTCGGTGGGCGACGCGATCGCCGAGATCGGCCGCAGCTTCTGGAAGATGCGCTTCTCCGCCCTGACCATCATGACGGTGCTCTCGCTGGCGTACGTCATGAACAACTCCGGCCAGACCCTGGCCATGGGCACCGCCATCGCGACCGTCGGCGCCGCCTTCGCCTTCCTCTCCCCCGTGCTCGGCTGGCTCGGCACCGCGGTGACCGGCTCGGACACCTCCGCGAACGCCCTGTTCGCCACGCTGCAGCAGACCGCCGCCCAGAACTCCGGGCTGAACCCGGAGCTGATGGTCGCAGCGAACACCTCCGGCGGTGTGGTCGGCAAGATGATCTCGCCGCAGTCGCTCGCGATCGCCGCGACCGCGGTCTCCATGGAGGGGCAGGAGTCGAAGATCTTCCGCTCCGTGCTGCCCTGGTCGATCGGCCTGCTGCTGTTCGTGTGCACGCTCGTGTTCCTGCAGTCCACCGTCCTGCACTGGATGCTTCCGTAACCGACGCGCCCCCGCCGCGCACCGGCTCCGTGCACCGCGCGCCGCATCCCCCGTTCAGCGGGAGGGTGCGGCGCGTCTCTGCACAGCCGAGTTCATCTCTGCCGCCCTCGCCCTGAACCGGAGTCCGTCGTGACAATGCCCGCCGCCCGCACCCACACCGTGATCCTCGACTGGATCGAGAACCAGCTGCGCACCGGCGCGCTGGGAGTGGGCGACAAGCTCCCCGGTGAGCGCGCCCTCGCAGAACGCTTCGGCATGTCCCGCGCTTCGGTGCGCGAAGCGATCCGCGTGCTCGACGCGATGGGACTGGTGCGCACCTCGTCCGGATCCGGCCCACGCTCCGGGGCGGTGGTCGTCTCCGAGCCCTCGGCGGCCCTGAGCTGGGCGCTGCGCATGCACGTGGCCACACACGCCCTGCCCGTGGCGGACATCGTGGCCGCCCGCGTGCTGCTGGAGACCGACGCCGCCCGCCACGGAGCGCAGACCGCGCGGGCCGTGCCAACGGTTCCCGAATCCGTGCCCGAGCTCGGGGTCCGCGGAACCGGGCCCACGGCCACCGTGGTGGACCGCGAGCGAGTGCTGGCCGAAGCCGCCGCGACCCTCGACCGGATGGACGACCCCGAGCTGGCCTCGGATGAGTTCCACCGCCTCGACGCCGCGTTCCATCTGCTGTTGGCCACGCTCGGCGGGAACATCGTGGTGCAGACCGTCATGGCGTCGCTGCGCGAAGCGACGGTCGGCTACGTCCAGGAGGCCGTGTCCCGTCTCGATGACTGGGAGCCGGTGCGTGCCCGGCTCCAGCAGCAGCACCGGGAGATCCTGGCGGCCGTGTCCGCCCGCGACGGACAGGTGGCCGCCCGACGGCTCACCGAGCACATCGAGTGGTTCCACGGGCTTCAGGATCGCCTCTGAGCCTCGCGGGGAGGCGGCGTGGGGAGCCCCCGATTGGTCGTCTGACCGCGGACATGAGACAATCCAGCGGCCCGTGCCGCCGTTGGTACGCGTGTCTGACCCGAGCGGCGCCGGTCTTCTCGAGCCGACCCCTCGTGGAAAGGACATGAATGCCACCCGCAGACACAGACGCGCCGATCACGACTCTCGGAGTGGTCGGCATCGTCGTCCTGCTGCTCGTCTTCTATGGCGGAACGATGTGGATGTCCCTGGCGATCTCCCGGAAGAAGGAGAACGCGGACTCCTACATGACCGCCGGCAACTCCATCGGCTTCGGCGTCTCGGCGGCGTCGATGACCGCCACCTGGATCTGGGCGTCCTCCATGTACGCCTCCGCCACCGCCGGCTACACCTACGGCGTCTCCGGACCCATCCACTACGGCCTCTGGGGCGCGCTGATGATCCTGTTCATCTACCCCTTCGGCCGCCGCATCCGGAAGGTTGCCCCCCGCGCGCACACGCTCGCCGAGGTCATGTACGCCCGCCACGGCCGCGCCTCCCAGCTCATGCTCGCCGGGTCGAACGTGCTCGGCTCGGTCATCTCCCTGACCTCGAACTTCATCGCCGGCGGCGCCCTCATCGCGATCCTCTCCCCGCTCTCCTTCGGCGCCGGCATCGTGATCGTCGCCGCGGGCGTGCTCATGTACACCCTGTGGTCCGGCTTCCGCGCCTCCGTGCTGACGGACTTCACCCAGGTCATGGCCATGCTCGGCGCCGCCGCGATCATCATCCCCGCGGTCTTCTTCGCCGCCGGCGGCCCCGACATGTTCCAGGCCGGCGTCGACGCCGGCAATGTCACGCCGCAGCAGCAGGACTTCTTCTCCTCCGAGGCGTTCATGAACCAGGGCGCCCCGTACATCGCCGCCGTCCTGGCCTACGCGATCGGCAACCAGACCATCGCCCAGCGCCTGTTCGCGGTGCGTGAGGACCTGATCAAGCCGACCTTCATCACCGCGACCATCGGCTACGGCGCCACGATCATCGGCGTCGGCATGATCGGCGTGATGGCCCTGTACCTGGGCGTCGAGCCCATGAACGGCGACATCAACTCGCTGATGCCGCAGATGATCGCCACGTATCTGCCGGTCGCCGCCGTGGCCATCGCATTCCTGATGATCATCGGCTCGCTGTCGTCCACGGCCGACTCCGACCTGTCCGCGCTGTCCTCGATCGTCATGACGGACATCTACGGCCAGTCCGTGGGCCGTCGGAACGCCAATCCGAAGACGATGCTGCTCATCGGTCGCGTGACGATGATCGTGGCCACCGCCGCGGCGCTCTACTTCGCGACCGCCCAGTTCAACATCCTGGACCTGCTCGTGTTCGTCGGGGCTCTGTGGGGCTGCCTCGTGTTCCCCGTGATCGCCTCGTTCTACTGGGAGCGCATCACGAACGCGGCGTTCACCGTGTCCGTGCTCGCGGCCCTGGCCGTGTTCCTGCCGGTGCGCTTCGAGTGGGTCCCCCTCGAGGGCGCCTGGGCCCTGATCGTCGAGCTGCTCGCGATCATCGGCGTCGGCGTGGTGCTGGGCATCATGTCCTTCGGCTTCTTCGGCCTGCGTCCGGCGGTCATCGTCGGCGCCCTGGCCAGCGTGGTCATGCTGTTCATCGGCTTCGACTTCCTGCGTGACTACGCGACGCTGACCGGCTCGCTCGTGGCCTACGCGGTCTCGTTCCTGGTCTGCTGGGGCATGTCTGTGCGCTCCGGTCGCACGTTCAACTTCGACCGCATTCAGCACGTCACCGGCGACTTCGACACCCGCGACCCCGAGGCCGCCGCCGCCTCGGACGCGGCCGACGCCGCGGCCCGTGCCGGAGCAGCCCGCGTCTGAACCATCGAATCGACATCCAGACCCCGGTCCCGGGCGCCCCGCAGGGAGCGCACGGGACCGGACACCGCGGCCCGCTCGGCCGCAGAGAGGAGCGCGACCATGACCGTCGCCCTGACCGTGTACCTGCTGATGTGGCCCGTGCTGGTGCTGGGCGTGCTCATCGCGATCGCCAGCGCCTTCGCGAAGGAGTGGCGTCAGGCCCGCCGTGAGGGCCGCATGATGATCTGATCCTCCCGGCTCACTGACGACGGCCGCCCGCCACGCTCCTGTCCGAGCGTGACGGGCGGCCGTCGGTGCGTCTGCGGGGCAGAGCGCGGCGCCAAGGTGCTGCGGGGCGCGGTCAGGCCAGCGCGTGCACGATCGCGCCGACGAACACGAGCGAGGTGCCCAGGGCCGCACAGCCGAACTCGACAAGCATGCCGATTCCCATGGCCTTGAGGGCACCGACAGAGGAGACCGTCGCGGCGGACAGATCCCGGCGGCGCAGCCACTCCGCACCGAACAGTCCCAGGGCGAAGCCGACGAACAGTCCGACCACGGGGATCACGAACATTCCGACGACGCCGGCAATGATGCCGGCGAGCACGGGCCCGCGCGGCACCTGTTCACGGCGCAGGCGGCGGCCGGTGAGCACGGCGGAGGCGCTCAGACCGGCGAGGGCCAGACCCAGGGCGATCACGCCGAAGGTCCAGGAGGCGCCCGAACCGAGCACCCACGCCCAGGCGAGCGCGGTGACCGCGTTGAGCACCGAGCCCGGCAGCACCGGGAAGATCGTGCCGAGGGTCCCGACGACCATGATGATCAGGGCCAGGACGGTGACGATGAGGTGAAGTTCCACGAGATCCAGTATGCGGGCCGTGGCGCCGACCCTCGGGCCGGGTTCGGGCCGAGTTCGGTCGTCGTGCGTCGGAGTCGGCGTCGGCGCACCCCGCGTCGGCTCACAACCCGGCCAGGAACTCCCGATGAAAGGACCAGTCCCCCGTCACCTCGGGGTGGAAGCTCGTGGCCAGCAGGCTCCCCTGCCGGACGGCGACCGGCAGGTCGTCCGGAACCGTGCCATCCCTGCCTGCGGGCGCCGGGCCGCTCAGCCGGTCGCACGGCACGCTCGCGAGCACGTCGACGCCCTCGCCGACCTCGAGGACGGCGGGCGCGCGGATGAACACGGCGTGCATGGGATCGGCCGAGACCGCCGGCACGGACAGGTCCTCTTCGCAGGAGTCGACCTGCGCGCCGAACGCGTTGCGGCGCACCGTCACGTCGAGCACGCCGAGGCTCCCCTGCCCGGGCGCCGGATTCTCGATCCGCGCGGCCAGCATGATGAGCCCCGCGCACGTGCCATAGGCGGGCAGGCCCTCGCGCAGCGCCTGTGCGAGCGGCGCCTTCAGGTCCATAATCCCGGCGAGCCGGTCCATCACGGACGACTCCCCGCCGGGCAGGACGATGCCGTCGAGCCCGTCCAGATCCGCCGCCCTCCGCACAAGACGGGTGCGTGCGCCGAGGGTCTGCAGCACGTGCACGTGCTCGCGCACATCGCCCTGCAGCGCGAAGACGCCGACGGTGCGGTGTGCGGTGCCGGCGGTGTGGTTGGCGGGCCGGGGCGTGGTCGCGGCGGCAGTAGTGGCGCTGGCGGGCCGGGGCGTGGCCGCGGCGGCGTATGCGGCAGAAACGGCGTGCGTCATGGGCCCGATCGTATGCCTCGCTCCGCTCCACTCCGCCGACGAGAGTGCACATATGGTCGCTTCGGACGGGCTGAGGCGACGAAGACTGCACCCTCGTCGCCGGAGAAGTCGAGGCGCTCCTCACATCAGATCCGCACGCCACGCCGCGCCAGGGCACCGCGCAGGTCCGCGAGCAGCGCCCCGAACCCCGCCGGGGTCCACACATCGGCCGTCACGCGCAGGCAGATCCACCCAGCGGCCTCGAGGCGACGAACCCGGCGGATGTCCGCGCGGAACTGCGCGGCGTCGGTCCGGTGATGGTCCCCCTCATACTCGAGGCAGATCCTCAGCTCCCGCCAGACCAGGTCCGGCATCAGCCACGACCCGTCCGGCAACACCACCGGCGCGTTCATGACCGGCTCCGGGAAGCCCGCCGCCACCAGCCGCAGTCTCAGCCGCGATTCGGCCGGCGACCCGCTCCCCGCGCGCAGGCCATCGACCGCCGCCCGGAGCAGGCGCACCCCGCGGACGTTGCGTCGCCGCGTCACGACCTCGGCCAGCTCGGCTCGTGTACAGCGCGGATGCTCGCGGGGCTCCCGTCGCCCGGAAGCGCCGTGCGGGGTCTGCAGCAACGACTCGCCCGCCACGATCAGGTCCTCGATCGCCCGCTCCTCGACCCGCTGCGGCACCGTCTCAGGCCGCCCCCAGGGCACCAGCCGCGTGGCCAGGTCCGTCCACGTCCACGCCGGCGACGTGACCGGCAACCCGGCACAACGGACGGTATCTGCGGCCTCGGCCAGCCGGTGCCCGACGACCCCGCGTCGGCGAGGCCGGCTCGGAGCACCGGCCGGCACCGATACATGCACGGGCTCATGCCCGGCGAGACTGCAGGGCACCCACATGCCCCAGATCCATGCCGCGGTGTCATGGCTGAACACGAGCTCCCGCGGACCCACGTCCTGCAGTGCCCGCAGCAGCTCCAGCCGTCCGGGCGGCGCATCGGCCTGAGCGCGCAGACCGCGGCCAGGAGCCGTCAGGTCCGAGGCCCGCATCCGCCGCGGACTCACCCCGGCTTCGCGGAGGGCGTGCACGGTGGCGACGCCGCCGTCTCCCGGGCAGGGGGCGAGACGTTGCGGCACGTCGTCCACGGCGGGGCGCAGGAGATCGGGCGGCAGAGGTCGTGGTGGAACGGGCATGACACCAGGCTCGCGGCGTCGACGCGGGCGCGTGACCGACATGCGTCAGCCCGTGGACACGGACCGCGGGTCCGGCGCCTGTGCAGGATCCAGACCGTACCCCCGACGAACCACTAATGCGACGAGGGTGCAGTATTGGTCGCCTCAGTCACGGTGAGGCGACCACAACTGCACCCTCGTCGGCGGGAAACTCCGCTCAGCTCACCAGCCGCGCTCAGCCAGGCGGTGCGGTGCGGGCAGATCGCCCACGTTGATGCCGACCATGGCCTCGCCCAAGCCGCGAGAGGCCTCGGCGATCGCGGCCGGATCGTCGTACTGGGCCGTCGCCTTGACGATGGCCTTCGCGCGCTCGGCGGGGTTGCCGGACTTGAAGATGCCGGAGCCGACGAACACGCCGTCCGCGCCCATCTGCATCATCATCGCCGCGTCGGCCGGGGTCGCCACGCCGCCGGCGGTGAACATCACCACGGGCAGGGCACCGGTCTGCGCGACCTCGGCCACCAGCTCGTACGGGGCCTGCAGCTCCTTCGCGGCCACGTACAGCTCATCCTTGGTCAGACCCGCCAGCTGGCCGATCTCCTTGCGGATGGTGCGAATGTGCTTGACGGCCTCGGAGACGTCGCCGGTGCCGGCCTCTCCCTTGGACCGGATCATGGCCGCGCCCTCGGTGATGCGGCGCAGCGCCTCACCCAGGTTGGTCGCGCCGCACACGAACGGCACGTCGAAGTCGAACTTGTCGATGTGGTTCACATAGTCCGCCGGCGAAAGCACCTCGGACTCGTCAATGAAGTCGACCTTGAGGGACTGCAGCACCTGCGCCTCGACGAAATGGCCGATCCGGGCCTTGGCCATGACGGGGATAGACACGGCCTCGATGATGCCGTCGATCAGATCCGGGTCCGACATGCGCGCTACGCCGCCCTGCGCACGGATGTCCGCGGGGACGCGCTCGAGCGCCATGACGGCCACGGCGCCGGCGTCCTCGGCGATGCGGGCCTGCTCCGGCGTCACGACGTCCATGATGACGCCACCCTTGAGCATGTCGGCCAGACCGCGCTTGACGCGGCCGGTGCCGGTGCCGCGGGCGCCGTCATCGGCGGTTCCGGAAGTGCTGGCGGAGAAGGAACGGTTCTCGCTCATGAAGTCCTCACATCGGTGCTCTGGAGAAGGGAAGATCGTCGAGATCACATGGTGCCACGCCTGGAGCGCTCGCGCTGTGCGATCTCGCACCCCGCGCCGCCCGTGCGGCACCCCCTGGCCCCGACATGTCGGACGTCACTAAGGTGGGCGGCATGCTGATCGGAGTTCCCACGGAGGTCAAGGACGACGAGCGCCGCGTGGCGCTCACGGCGGCGGGCGTCACCGAGCTGACCCGGGCCGGCCACGAGGTGCTCGTGCAGGCCGGAGCGGGCGTCGGCTCGGGCGTCACGGACGAGGCCTACCACGCGGCCGGCGCGCAGATCGCCGACGACGCCGACACCGTCTGGGCCCGCGCCGAGACCATCGTGAAGGTCAAGGAGCCGGTCGGCGCGGAGCTGCCGCTGATCCGCGGCGACCAGGTGCTGTTCACGTATCTGCACCTCGCGGCGGCCCAGGACACGGCGTCGGCGCTGCTCGAGGCGGGCACGACGTCGATCGCCTACGAGATGGTCGAGCGCAGCGGACCGCACGGCCGCTCTCTGCCGCTGCTGGCGCCGATGAGTCAGGTGGCCGGGCGCCTCGCCGCGATCGAGGGCGGCCACCATCTGATGCAGGCACAGGGCGGTTCGGGCGTGCTGCTCTCCGGCGTCCCCGGCACCCGGCGCCCCCGGGTGACGGTGGTGGGCGGTGGCGTCGCCGGCGAGCACGCCGCGCTCGTGGCCTCCGGCATGGGGGCCGACGTGACCGTGCTGGATGTGAACCTGGACCGTCTCGCCCAGCTCGAGCTGACCCACGGCGGACGGTTCCGCACCCTCGCCTCGACGCACCACTCGATCACCGAGCAGGTGCAGGACGCGGACCTGGTGATCGGCTCGGTGCTGATCCCCGGCGCCGCGGCGCCCAAGCTCGTCACCGGCCAGATGGTGGAGGCCATGCGCCCTGGCTCGGTGCTCGTGGACATCGCGATCGACCAGGGCGGCTGCTTCGAGGTCTCCCGCCCCACCACGCACCGCGAGCCGACGTTCACGGTCGGGGACAAGGTCGTCTACGCGGTGGCGAACATGCCCGGCGCGGTGCCGCAGTCCTCGACGGCGGCCCTGACGAACGCGACCCTGCCGTACATCCTGCGCCTGGCGAACCGCGGCTGGCGGGACGCGCTGGCCGCCGACCGTGGCTTCGCGGCGGGCCTGTCGACCGTCGACGGCACAGTGCAGCACACCGGAGTGTTCGACGCCCTCGAGGCACCGCTCGGCCTGGACCGCTCGACGACGCTGCGCCCGGTCGGCGACGTGCTGGAATTCGCTGACTGACGCGGCGGGCCCGCCGCACGGACCGTCCGACTCAGACCGACCGGCTCAGCCCTGCCCGTCGTCCCCGACGACGCAGGGCCCGTCGTCGGACCAGGATGACGAGCAGCGCACCGGCCGCCGCGGCGAGCAGGGCCCAGGCCCAGGGTTCACCCACCGCGGCGCCGAGGACGGCCCACACGATGGCCATCCCGACGGTCCCGTAGACGAGCCCCCACACGAAGGTGCCCACGGCCATCGCCGGCAGGAAGCGCCGCCACCGCATGCGCGCGGCGCCGGCCGAGACGATCACGGCGGTCTGCAGTCCGATCGTCAGGTAGCACAGCGGGATCGCCCACGGGCCGAACCGGTCGGCGAACACCCGCGCCCGGGCGTAGCCGGGCCCGTCGAGCACGCGACGCACCCGGCTGCGCTCGGCGCCCGCGGCGGCGGCCCGACCGAGCCCGAAGACCAGCAGGGAGCGCAACACGGCCAGAGTCCAGAAGAAGCCGACCGAGAGCCCCAGCGGCAGAGACTCGATCCAGGCGATCACGAGTCGGCCGCCCTACCCGGGCGCGGGCGGATCGCACGCACGCCGGTCAGGCGTTCCAGAGGCCGTAGGAGTCCGCGAGGTCCGCGATCTTCTGCGCGCGACGCAGGCGCGGCAGGTAGGACCCGTCGCCGACGGCCGCGCCCTTCTCGTGTTTCTCGAGTAGCTCGTGGGCCCAGGCGAGCTCGTCGTCAGACGGCGAGAGCGCGGTGTTGATCCAGTCAACCTGACCCCGATTGAGGCACAGCCGGCCGGTCATGCCCATCTGAGCGGTCATGCGTGAGGTTTCGGCGACGGCGTCCTCACCGTCCCCGTTCTGCGGCGGCCCGTCGATCGCACCGGGCAGTCGGCCGACGCGCGAGGCGATCACCATGCGCGAGCGGGCGTAGGCCATCGCGATCGGGTCCTCCCCGACGCCGACGTCCTTGCGGAAGTCGTTCGTGCCGAACGCGAGGCGGAAGGTGCCCGGAGCCTTCGCGATCGCGGTGGCGTTGTCGATGCCGCCGGCCGACTCGAGCAGTGCGATCACCGGGGTGCCGGCGCGCAGACGCATCGCCGTGAACGTCACCTGCTCGGGCTCCTCGGTCTCGGCCAGCACGACGCCGCGCACGCCCTCCAGCCCCTGCAGCGCCTGCAGGTCCTGCGCCCAGTGCTCGGTGGACGTCGCCGAGATGCGCACCCACGCCGTCATACCGCCCGAGAGCGCATCGACGACGTTCTGCCGAGCCTCGTCCTTCTTCTCCTCGGGCACGGCGGCTTCGAGGTCGATGATCACCGAATCGGCCTCCGACGCGAGCGCCGGGGCGTAGTCGTCGGGAGAGGCGGCGTTGACCAGGAGCCAGGAGCGGCTGAGCTTGGCGGGCAGAGCGGCGGCACGGCGGTTACGCAGGGGCATGCGTGTCACCCTAACGCCCCGTCCCCCGAGGAAGCCGACCGCATCAGTACCATGGAACGACGCATCGCCCGTCTGTCGCCTCGTGCCTCGTCCGCCGCGGCGCCGCCCGCCCCCCAGAATGGAGCCCCATGGACCGCCTCCGCGCCTCCCGCATCGCGGCGTTCGCGGCCCTGCTTCCCGTGCTCGCGCTCACCGGATGCCAGTCCGGCTCGACGGAGTCGACCGAGAGCGGCGACGCCACGCAGTCGTCGTCGACGCCGATCCCGAAGCCGGATCCGGACGAGTACGAGCCGATCACGGTGCACCTGACCGCCCCGGCGTGGTCCGCTCCACCCGGCACCGAGGGCGAGCTGCTCGGCTGCGACGATCTGCTCGTGTCGGTCGAGACAGTGCCCAGCGGCGCGGAGGACCCCGCGGACATGGCGCTGGACTTCCTGCTCGAGGACGCGACCGGCGAGCACGGAGAACCGGCACTGTCCAACGCGCTCGCCGCCGCGGGCGAGGACCTGACCTACACGGGCCACCACCGCGAGGGTGAGGTCGAGGTGTTCGAGTTCTCCGGCGCGCTCGCCCCCGCGGACACGTGCGCGGCGCAACGCGTACAGGCGCAGCTGCAGCGCACCGCCGAGGCGGCCGTCGACGGGGAGGTCGAGCTGCGGGTCGACGGCGAGCCCCTCGACGCGGTGCTCGGGCTGGGACCGCTCGGTGAGCCGGGCGAGACCTACCGCGCGCCGGAGCCAGAGGAGGCGGGGTCCGACGCGCCGGGGGCGCCGAGCCAGACGCCCGCACCCGGACAGACGACGGCGCCGGGCCAGCCGCCCGCACAGACGCCCGTGCCGGGGCAGCCCGCGCAGACGCCCGTGCCGGGGCAGCCTCCCGCACAGACGCCCGCGCCCGGCACGGGCCAGACCGGTCAGGGAGCCGGCATCGGCGGCTGAGGCGGGCCAGATCACTGGCGCACGAGAGCCAGGTCACTGTTACTGTGCCACTCGTGTCTCAGCTTCGTGATCACCTCTCCCAGCGTGCCCTCGGCGTGAAACAGTCGGCCGTCCGCGACGTCTTCGACATCGCCATGGACCCGAACCTGGTGTCGCTCGCCGGCGGCAACCCGTGGCTCGACGATCTGCCGCTCACGGAGCTGTCCCAGACCGCCGCCGACCTCGTCGCGAAGCACGGCACCGAGTCGCTGCAGTACGGCACCGGTCAGGGCACCGACGAGATGCGCGCGGCCGCCTGCACCGTCATGGCCGCCGACGGCATCCCGGATGCCGACCCCGAGCACGTCGTGATCACCCCCGGCTCGCAGGCCGCGATCGACACGGCGTGCCGCGCGTTCGCGAACCCCGGCGATGTGGTCGTGGTGGAGGACCCGACGTTCGTCGGCGCCCTGACCACCTTCACCACATGGGAGCTCGACGCGGTCGCCACCGGCACCGACGACCAGGGTCTGGTCCCCGAGCAGCTCGACGAGACCCTCACCCGCCTCAAGGACGAGGGGCGACGCGTCGCATTCCTCTACACAATCCCCTCGTTTGCGAACCCCTCGGGCGCCCTGTTGCCGACCTCGCGCCGCGACGAGGTGGCCGCGATCTGCCAGAAGCACGGCGTGCTGATCGTCGAGGACAACCCGTACGGTCAGATCGCCTTCGACGGGAACCCGGTCGAGCCGATCGCCGCGAGGCACCGCGACAACGTCGTCTACCTCGGCACCATGTCGAAGATCTTCTCCCCCGGTGTGCGCATCGGCTGGGCGCTCGTGCCGGCCGCCCTCAAGCGCGAGTTCTACCTCTCCGCCGAATCCGCGTTCATCCACGCCTCGACCTACTCGCAGATGCTGTCGACGTCGTTCGTGAACGATTTCGACTGGACCGGCCACGTCGCTCATGTCACCCAGCTCTACCGGGAGCGCGCGAACACGCTGGTCGGCGCGATCCGCGAGCACTGGGACCCTGCCGTCGAGTTCATCGACCCGCGCGGCGGCTTCTTCTTGTGGGCGACGCTGCCCGAGGGCGTCGACACGCTGGAGATGATGGCCGAGGGCATCAAGGCCGGCGCGGTCTTCGTGCCGGGAGCGGCGTTCACCCCGGTCGAGGGCACCCACTCGACGCTGCGCCTGGCGTACTCGTTCGTCTCGGCGGAGAAACTGACCGAGGGCGTGCGACGCCTGGCACCGGTGGTGAACGAGGCGGTGGCTCGGACCCGCTGACGCGGCCCAGACCGACCGGCGCCACACGGCACGCAGCACCGGTCGGTTCCGAGCGTCGCCGAGCCGCCCCTTCCCCGTCATGGCGCGATCGTATACGATCCATGACATGACGCAGAGCACACCCACCCCGGACACCGCACCCACCGTCACCGAGGTCGACTTCACGGACCGGGCCCATCGCCCGGGCAAGGTGCTCGCCCTGCACCTGAACTACCCCTCGCGCATCGCCCAGCGCGGTCGCTCGCCGAAGTTCCCCGGCTACTTCATCAAGGCCGGCACCTCGATCGCTCGCACCGGCGCGGACATCGAGCGCCCCGCCGGCACCGAGCTGCTGGCCTACGAGGGCGAGATCGCGCTGGTCATCGGCACTGAGGCGCGCCGGGTCTCCCCCGAGGACGGGTGGAAGCATGTCTCCGGGATCACCGCCGCGAACGACTGGGGCCTGTACGACCTGCGCCACGCGGACAAGGGCTCGAACGTGAAGAACAAGTCCGGCGACGGCTACACGCCGCTGGGCCCGGCGGTCATCGCCGCCGAGGGCCTGGACCCGGCGGCGCTGCGCGTGCGCACGTGGGTGAACGGGGAGATCGTTCAGGACGACACGACCGAGGACCTCGTGTTCCCGTTCGGCCAGCTCGTCGCGGACCTGTCCCAGCTGATGACCCTCGAGGTCGGCGACGTGATCCTCACCGGCACCCCGGCCGGCTCCTCCGTCGCCCAGCCCGGCGACACCGTCGAGGTGGAGGTCGATGCCCCGACCGCCCCCGGCACGCCGAGCACCGGTCGCCTGATCACGCACGTCACCGCGTCCGAACACCCGATGGCCCCCTACGGCCACGGCCCACAGGTCGACGACGTCCAGCGCGAAGAGGCGTGGGGGTCACGTGAGGCCGCAGGCCTGGCACCAGCCAACACCGAGGCCGCAGGCCTGGCACCAGCCGAGGCGAAGGACGCCCCGGGCGAGCGCCCCGCGGTCGAAGAGAACGGCCACTACGTCCCCTCGGCCCCGCAGCCGGACCGCACCCTGCTGACCGACGAGATGAAGCGCAAGATCAACGCGACGGCGGTCGCGACCCTGACGGCGCAGCTGCAGAAGCGCGGCATCCAGAACGCCACGATCGACGGCCCCCGCCCGACTCACCCGGGTCAGCGCGTGCTCGGCTACGCGAAGACGCTGCGCTACGTCCCCAAGCGCGAGGACCTGTTCACGCAGTTCGGCCGGGGCTTCAACGCGCAGAAGCGCGCGATGGACTCGGTGGAGCAGGACGATGTCGTCGTGATGGAGGCCCGCGGCGAGCACGGCACGGGCACGCTCGGTGACGTGCTGGCGATGCGTGCGAAGGTCCGCGGCGCGAACGCGGTCATCACCGACGGCGGCGTGCGCGACTCGGCCGCCGTGGCCGAGGTCGGTCTGCAGGTGTACTCGAACGCTGCGCACCCGGCCGTGCTGGGCCGGCGTCACATCCCGTGGGAGGTGGGCGGCACGATCGCGTGCGGCGGCACCACCGTCCAGCCCGGCGACATCATCGTCGGCGACGACGACGGCCTCGTAGTGATCCCGCCGGGGCTGCTGCAGGAGGTCGTCGACGACGCTTATGAGCAGGAGTTGCAGGACGCCTGGGTGTACGAGCAGGTGACGGCCGGCCACCCCGTCGACGGGCTGTTCCCGCCGAACGCGGAGTGGAAGGCGAAGTTCGCCGAGCACCGCAAGAGCCTGGACGACTGAGGCCGCCCCGTGACGACGTCCAAGGCCGACCTCGCGCACGAGGCGATCATCGACGGCATCCGCGCCGGCCGCTATGAGCCGGGCGACCGGCTGGTGCTCGCCCAGATCGCTGACGAGCTCGGCATGTCCGTGGTCCCGGTGCGCGAGGCTGTCCGGCGCCTGCAGTCCGAGAACCTCGTGGCCTATGAGCGCAACGTGGGGGCGACCGTGGTCGGCATCGACCCGGTCGAGTACCGGCACACGATGGAGACGCTCGCGCTCGTCGAGGGCTTCTCCACGGCGCAGTGCGCCCCGCACGTCACGGCCGAGGACGTCGCCCAGGCCCGCGAGGTCAACGCTCGGATGCGGGAGCTGGCCCGGGCCGAGGGCGAGGGCTGGGACCCGGTCGAGTTCACCGAGCTCAATCGACGCTTCCATTCGATCCTGTTCGAGCACCGGCAGAACGAGCACGTGCACGACCTCGTCCACCGCGGCTGGAACCGCCTGGCGGCGCTGCGCTCCTCCACGTTCGCGTATGTGCCCGGCCGCGCCCGCGCCTCCGTCGAGGAGCACGAGCAGCTGCTGCGGCTGATCGAGTCCGGCGCCGGGTTCGAGCGGATCGAGTCCGCCGCCCGCGCCCACCGGCTCAACACCCTGCACGCCTACCTGGCGCACGCGGCCGGCGGGACCGCCGACGCGGCCGCACACGAGACCGCACCCTGACCGACCACCGCACCGTCCGCGCGGCTGCCCCCTCCGCAGCCGACACCACCAGCGAAGGAGAGACCATGACCGACATCGCCTCCCGCAAGCCCGAGGGCCTGCCCGACGTCATCCGCCACTACATCGACGGGGAGTTCGTCGACTCGATCGACGGGGACACGTTCGACGTCCTGGACCCGGTGACCAACCAGCCCTACATCCAGGCCGCCTCCGGCAAGCCCGCGGACATCGACCGCGCGGTGGCCGCCGCGAAGGCCGCGTTCGTCTCCGGTGAGTGGTCGCAGGCGCTGCCGCGTCAGCGCTCGCGCGTGCTGCACAAGATCGCGGACATCATGGAGACCCGCGGTGACCAGCTGGCCGCCATGGAGTGCTTCGACACGGGCCTGCCGATCAAGCAGGCCAAGGGCCAGGCCGCCCGCGCCGCGGAGAACTTCCGCTTCTTCGCGGACCTGATCGTCGCCCAGCACGACGACGCCTTCAAGGTGCCGGGCCGTCAGGCGAACTACGTGAACCGCAAGCCGATCGGCGTCGCGGGCCTGATCACCCCGTGGAACACCCCGTTCATGCTCGAGTCGTGGAAGCTGGCCCCGGCGATCGCGACCGGCAACTCCGTCGTGCTGAAGCCGGCCGAGTTCACCCCGCTCTCGGCCTCGCTGTGGGCCGGGATCTTCGAGGAGGCCGGCCTGCCCAAGGGCGTGTTCAACATGGTCCACGGCTTCGGCGAGGAGGGCTACGCGGGCGACCCGCTCGTCAAGCACCCGGACGTGCCGCTGATCTCCTTCACCGGCGAGTCCCGCACCGGCCAGATCATCTTCGCCAACGCGGCCCCGCACCTGAAGGGCCTGTCCATGGAGCTGGGCGGCAAGTCGCCGGCCGTCGTCTTCGAGGACGCGGACCTGGAGACCGCGATCGACGCAACGATCTTCGGCGTCTTCTCCCTGAACGGCGAGCGCTGCACGGCCGGCTCGCGCATCCTCGTGCAGCGTTCGGTGTACGACGAGTTCGTGGAGCGCTACGCGGCGCAGGCGAAGAACGTGAAGGTCGGCCTGCCGAACGACGAGACCACCGAGGTCGGTGCGATCGTGCACCCCGAGCACTACGAGAAGGTCATGTCCTACGTGGAGATCGGCACGTCCGAGGCGCGCCTCGTCGCAGGCGGCGGCCGCCCGGAGGAGTTCCCGGAGGGCAACTTCGTGCAGCCGACCGTGTTCGCCGACGTGAAGCCGGACGCCCGAATCTTCCAGGAGGAGATCTTCGGGCCGGTCGTGGCGATCACCCCGTTCGACACGGAGGAGGAAGCCCTCGAACTGGCCAACAACACCAAGTACGGCCTCGCCGCGTACATCTGGACCAACGACCTCAAGCGCGCCCACAACATCGCGCAGAACGTCGAGGCCGGCATGGTGTGGCTGAACTCGAACAACGTGCGTGACCTGCGCACCCCTTTCGGCGGCGTGAAGGCCTCTGGCCTGGGCCACGAGGGCGGCTACCGCTCGATCGACTTCTACACCGATCAGCAGGCCGTGCACATCAACCTCGGCGAGGTCCACAACCCGGTGTTCGGCAAGCAGGGGCAGGCCGCCGCGAAGATCGACGGCTGACCCCTCCCCACCCCCGCTTTCGTGCACGAAACGGGAGCCTCCCCAGCAGCTTTCGTGCACGAAACGGGCACTCGGTGACGACGACGGCACCCGCTCCCTCCGGCGCGAGGGGACGGGCGCCGTCGTCGTGCCCCGGCCGAACCGACGCCGGCGGGGCCGTCCCCGACGCGGGTTCCACCCGGGCCGCAGATCGTATACGATCGACGCAGTGACCGTGTCCCAGGCCACAGGGGCGGCAACATCGCCCGACTCGACGAAGGAGACGCCATGAGCAACTACGAGGGCCGCACCAAGACCTCCTCCGGCTTCTACGTGGGCCAGGAGGGCCCCGTGAAGACCGACAACCCGATCGCCACCCCCAAGGCCGAGGCCCCGGACGTGCTGCGCTGCGCCTCCATGGAGCTCGTGGTCACCGACCTGGAGAAGTCCCGCCGGTTCTACGTCGACGTCCTGGACCTGGTGGTGACCGAGGAGGACGAGAACACCGTCTACCTGCGCTCGATGGAGGAGTTCATCCACCACAACCTGATCCTGCGCAAGGGCGATGTGCCCGCCGTCGCCGCGTTCTCCTACCGCGTGCGCACCCCGGAGGACCTCGACAAGGCCGTCGCCTTCTACACCGAGCTCGGCTGCCGCGTCGAGCGCAAGAAGGACGGTTTCGTCAAGGGCGTCGGCGACTCGGTGCGCGTCGAGGACCCGCTGGGCTTCCCCTACGAGTTCTTCCACGACGTCGAGCACGTCGAGCGCCTCGCCTGGCGCTACGACCTCTACTCGCCGGGCGCCCTCGTCCGCCTGGACCACTTCAACCAGGTCACCCCCGACGTGCCGCGCGCCGCCCGCTACATGCAGGACCTCGGCTTCCGCGTCACCGAGGACATCCAGGACGAAAACGGCACCGTCTACGCCGCATGGATGCGCCGCAAGCCGTCCGTGCACGACACCGCCATGACCGGCGGCGACGGCCCCCGCATGCACCACGTCGCGTTCGCCACGCACGAGAAGCACAACATCCTGGCGATCTGCGACAAGCTCGGCTCGCTGCGCATGTCCGACGCGATCGAGCGCGGCCCCGGCCGCCACGGCGTCTCCAACGCGTTCTACCTGTACCTGCGCGACCCGGACGGCCACCGCGTCGAGATCTACACCCAGGACTACTACACCGGCGACCCGGACAACCCCGTCGTCACCTGGGACGTGCACGACAACCAGCGCCGCGACTGGTGGGGCACCCCGGTCGTGCCGTCCTGGTACACCGACGCCTCCCGCGTCCTGGACCTCGACGGCAACCCGAAGGAGGTCGTGACCCGCACCGACGACTCCGAGATGGCCGTGACCATCGGCGCCGACGGGTTCTCCTACACCCGCGCCGAGGAGGGCGAGGAGTCCATGCCCGAGTACAAGAAGGGCGAGTACAAGCTGGGCAACCAGCTCTGAGCCGATCCCGCACGACGCTGACCCGCGCCCTCTCGGCGGCGTGGGCCGGCGTCCGCCTCGGCAGGTGCTCCCGGAGGAGACGCGCTTCAGAGGTACTCGAGGTTGATCCGGCTCTCCGGGTGGAAGAACATCGCCTTGCCAGGACGCGGCAGGGCGTGCAGGACAGTGCCCGGCTCGAAGCCCTCCGCGCTCGACACCTTGATGGCGACGCGGTTCCGATGGATCCGCACACGCGAATCGCCGGTCAGCTGCGGCTCGGCGTACAGGAACGCCTCCGAGCCCAGGTTCTCGACGAACTGCACCTGGAAGGCAAGCGCCTCGACCCCCTCCGGCGCCTGCTCGCCCACCGCAACGATCTCCCAGTTCTCGGGGCGCACGCCCGCGATCACCGAGTCGCCCGGCAGCTTCGCCATCAGGTCGGAAGGCATGCCGAAGTGCACCGAGGGGCCCGGGCCGAGCCCGGCCCGCCCGTCGGAGACCACGACGTCCTCCACGAGCGTGACCGCCGGAGAGCCGATGAACGTTGCCACGAACGTGTTGCCCGGGTGTGAGTACAGGTGGGTCGGAGTGTCCACCTGCTGGAGCACACCGTCCTTGAGCACCGCCACGCGGTCACCCATGGTCATGGCTTCCGTCTGGTCGTGCGTCACGTAGACGGTGGTGACGCCCAGCTCGCGCTGCAGCGCCGCGATCTGAGCACGCGTGGACACGCGCAGCTTCGCGTCCAGGTTCGACAGCGGCTCGTCCATGCACCACACCTTCGGGTCTCGAACGATCGAGCGGCCCATGGCCACGCGCTGCCGCTGGCCACCGCTCATCTGCGACGGCTTCTTGTCCAGCAGGTCCTCGAGCTCGAGCATGGCCGCGGCCTGCGCGACCTTCTCCTTGATCTGGGCTTTAGGCGTCTTGATGTTCTCGAGGGCGAACGCGATGTTCTGCCGCGCGGTCATATTCGGGTAGAGCGCATAGCTCTGGAACACCATCGAAACGTCGCGGTCGCGCGCGCGCAGCTCGGTGACGTCCTTCCCATCGATGAGGATCTGTCCCTCGTCGACGGGCTCCAGGCCTGCCAGCATGCGCATTGCGGTGGACTTGCCCGAGCCGGACGGTCCGACGAGGACCAGGAACTCGCCGTCCTCGATCTTCAGTGACAGGCGGTTCACCGCGGGCGGGCGAGTCAAGTCGTACATGCGTGAGGCCTGGCGGTATTCAACGGTGGCCATGGGTGCTCCTGAGGTGGCGTCGTGCGGGAAGAGTCTGGACGAGGCGAGGCCACGGCCGGCGGCTCAGGCGAGCCGCCGGCCGTGCGGTCGTCACTTGAGCAGCGGCGTGATGTCGCTGTCGATCTTGCGCTGCGTCTCCTCGTTCAGTTCCTTGAACACCTTCTCGACATCCTCCCCACCGGTGGTGATGCGGTCCAGCGCACCACCGATGCGGGAGCCGCCGCCGGGGACGAACACGCGGGCCGCGTCCTGCGACTTGGTGTTCTCCTCGAGCTGGTCGATCGCTGTCTTCGCGTTCGGGTTCTCCTCGAGGTACTTCTGTTCCTCCGGCAGCTCCAGGGCGCTCTTGCGGACGGGCATGTAGCCGGTCGCCTGAGTGAACTTCACGGTGTTCTCCGCGTTGGTCATGAACTCCATGAACTTCACGGCGGTCTTCTTGCGCTCATCGCTGATGCCGGAGGGCATCGCCATGCCGGCGCCGCCGGTGGGGCAGCTCGGGCCGGGGCCCGGAAGGAAGGCGGTCATGAAGTCGAACTTCGCCGCCTCCTGCAGGCCGCCGAGCGAACCGGTGGACTGAAGCAGACCGGAGGCGTTGCCAAGGCCGAACACGTTGCTCGCGTCCTTCTCGATGCTGATGTTGCCCTCCTCGACCTGTTTCTGGAGGAACTTGCCGGCCTCGAGGGTCTCCTTCTTCGTGAAGGTAGCCTTCCAGTCCTCGGACAGCGCCCCGCCGAACGCCCACACCATGCCCTGGAAGTACCAGTCCAGGTAGTCAGTGCCACTAGGGAGGGCCAGGGCAGGCTTGCCGCCGTTGACCTTCTTCAGCTTCGGCGCCCACTCCTCGAACTCCTCCCAAGTCTCCGGGCCGCGGTCGGTCGGCAGGCCGGCCTTCTCGAGGTGCTCGGAGTTGAAGTACATGAGGCAGGTGGAGCGGCAGTACGGCATGCCGTAGTGCTTGCCCTCGAGCTCGTAATCCTTCAGCAACGAGTCGACGTAGTCGTCCGTCTTGACGCCCGCTTCCTTCCACAGGTCGTCGAGCGGCTCGGTCTGCTCGTTGAGCGCGAAGTTGAACCACGTCACGTCCGAAGCCAGGATCACGTCGGGAAGGTCGCCGCCCGAGAGCGCCGCGTTGAACTTCTGGCCGAGTTCCTCGTAGTCGGCGCCGGCGGTGATGAGCTTCGCGGGGGTGTCCGGGTTGGCCTTGTTCCAGGCCTTCACCATCTCTTCCTCGAGCTCCTTCTTGCCACCGGGGTGGTTGGACCAGAACTGGAGGGTGCCGTCACCCTCCTGGCCGCTACCCCCACCGGAGGTGCCGCCGGCGCAGGCGGTCAGGGAGGTGGCAGCAACGGACAGGCCCGCGAAGGCGAGCAGGCTGCGACGGTCGAGCGGCTTGGTGAAAGACATGGTGGGTCCTTTCTGGTGGGGAACTGCACGGGTGACGGGCCGCAGGGCCTCGCCGATGGGGGACGGATGGACGGGGTTCAGGCTCGGGCCGGGTGCCGACGGTGCTGAACGGCCCCACCGGGCGTGCAGCCTCTCACCCCTTGACCGCGCCCGCCGTGAGTCCCTTGATCATCTGCTTCTGCAGGATCAGGAACACGACGAGCATGGGCAGGGTGGTGATGACCGTGCCGGCCATAACGGGGCCCCAGTTCGTGAGGCCGTCCGAGATCTGGAGCTGGGTCAGACCGATGGGCAGCGGCATGGTCTCGTCGGTGTCCGAGATGAGGAACGGCCACAGGTACTGGTTCCACTCGGTCACGACGGTGATCAGCACGAAGGCGCTCAACGTCGGCCAGCTCATGGGCAGCACCACCTTGAACAGCGTCCGGAAGAAGCCGGCGGAGTCCATCTCGGCCGCCTCCATGACCTCCTTCGGCAGGCTCAGGAAGTGGTTGCGCATCAGGAATGCGCCGAACGCCACCGCCGCGAGGGGGACGATGATGCCCACGAAGCTGTTGCGCCAGCCCAACTCCGCCACGAGGGCGTAGTTGGAGATGATCGTGATCTGGCTGGGCACCATGAGGCTGCCGATCACGAGGAGGAACAGGACGTCGCGGCCGGGGAACCTCAGGAACGCGAAGCCGTAGGCCGTCAGCACGCCGAGGACCACCTCGATGATCGTCAGGGCGACCGTGATGATGAGCGAGTTCCGCAGGTACGTGCCGAAGTTCAGCGACTCCATGACGTGGGTGTAGTTCTGCGCATGGAACGGGTTCGGGAACCAGCTGATCGGGTCCGAGTAGATGTCCGCGTGGACCTTCAGGCTCGTGATCAGGATGAAGTACAACGGCACAAGGAACAGCGCGATAACCGCGATCATCCCGAGGTAAGCGAAGACCCTCCCGGGCGTCATCGCCTCGCGGGCACTGCCCTGACGACGGCGCTTGCGCTGCGCGGCGGTGAGGACGGGGTCGCCGTCGACCTGGGTCCCGGGCGTAGGCAAGGTGTCCGAGGCGTCCATGGTCAGCGCTCCCTTTGAAGTCGTGCCTGCACCACGGTGATCACCAGAACCACGAGGAACATGACGGTGGCCACCGCAGCACCGTAGCCGGCCTGCGAGTTCACGAAAGTCTCCTGGTACACCTGGTAGACCATGGTGGTCGTCGCGGTCCCGTAAGGTCCGCCGCGGGTCATCACCTGGATGACGTCGAACACTTGGAAGCTGTTGAGCAGCACGGTGATGCTGAGGAACAGCGTGGTGCCACGCAGCTGCGGCAGCGTCACCCGCCAGAAGCGGCGCCAGCTGCCGGTCTTGTCGATCTCGGCGGCCTCATCGAGATCCGTGCGACGGCCCTGCAGGGCGGCGAGATAAATGACGAACGTGTACCCCAGGTTCTTCCAGATGTACGTAAAGGTCACCATGAACAGCGCCCAGTGCCGGTCCTGGTAGAAATTCGGCGGCGTCATCCCGACCATGTCCAGGAGTCCCTGGACTAGGCCAAACCCAGGGTCGAACACGAACTGGAAGGCGACGCCGATCGCCGCACCGGCAATCACATAGGGCAGGAACACCAGGGACCGCACGAAGTTTCGCCCCTTGAGCTGACGGTCCAGCAGCAGGGCCAGCCCGAGGCCGATGACCATGGAGCCGATAACAGCCGCACCAGTGAAGATCAGCGTCTGCCACATGATCTGCCAGGACTCCGGGTTCTGGAAGTACCGGGTGTAGTTGTCCAGGCCGATGAAGGTCATCCGCGGGGACGAGATGTTCCAGTGGTAGAAGCTGATCCGGATGTTGTCTATCAGCGGCCGGTAGGTGAAGATCAGCAGCAGCGCGAGATTGGGGCCGATCAGGACCAGCGCCAGAAGCATCTGTTTGACGTCGAGCTTCCGACGGCGCTTCACCGGCGGAGCGGTGTCACCCGTGTGCTCGAGGCCGGGGATCGAAGAGACAGTCACCCGCCCGACACTAGGGACGGCCCGCGAACCCGCGAAGTGCGTCATGTGTCGAGAGATTGAACAGACGTCGAACCCGTGCGTCACCGACGTGGGGCGGTTCACATGTCGTGCCCTGGCTAGCAAACGCCTCACCGCGGCCACACGTCACGAGGAGGCGACTCCGACCCTCCCCGGGCAGGGTGGAGCCATGAGCACGGACCCGCACACCTCCCCCGGACCCGCCCGCCCCCGCGTCCTCGCCGACGTCGCCGAGCACACCGACGCCCTGGCCGACGCGGAGCCCGGCGCCGCCTGGCGGCTCACCGAAGACCCTCGCGACCTCGACGTCAACCTGGTCCGCCTGCCCGCCGGCGGCCGCAACGAGCCGTTCGACGGGCCGGGCTTGGACATCCTCGTCCACGTCGTCGCCGGCACCGGCACGCTGCACACCGCCGACGACGACGTGCCCGTGCGCGCCGGGCAGCTGCTGTGGCTGCCGAAGCACTCCCGCCGCGGCTTCACCGCCGGCGCGGAGGGCCTTGCCTGGCTGACGGTCCACCGTCGCAAGCCCGGGCTGTCGATCGGCACGCGCCCACCGGAGGCATGACGCACGGCCCGCGCGGGCCGCACCGTATACGATCGAACGAGATCCGCCTCACACTCCCGTCCCCCGCCCGAGGAGGCCACCATGCTGAACCACGAGACCCACGTGCGCATCGCCGACGAGCTGCACCGGGCCGGCCTCGACCGCACCCCGGTGCCGCGCCTGACCGCCCGCTACCCCGAGATGCAGATTGAAGACTCCTACGCCGTCCAGCGCATCTGGGCGCAGCGCCAGATCGAGGCCGGCCGCACGAAGATCGGCCACAAGATCGGGCTGACCTCCAAGGCCATGCAGGACGCCACGGGCATCGACGAGCCGGACTACGGCGTCATCTTCGACGACCAGGTGTTCGAATCCGGCCACGTCTACGAGTGGAAGAAGTACACCCACCCGCGCATCGAGATGGAGCTGGCCTTCGTCCTCAAGGACGAGCTGCGCGGCCCCGGGCTGAACCTCATGGACGTGCTGCGCGCAACCGAGTACGTCGTGCCGGCCCTCGAGGTGCTGGACTCGCGCATCGAGATGGAGGGCCGCACCATCACGGACACCATCTCGGACAACGCCGCCCTCGGCTCGATGGTGCTCGGCGGACGCCCCGTCGGCGTCGGCGATGTGGACCTGCGCTGGGTGTCCGGCATCCTCAGCCGCAACGAGGAGATCATCGAGACCGGCGTCGCCGCGGGCGTGCTGAACCACCCGGCCAACGGCGTGCACTGGCTGGCGAACCGCATCGCCGAGCACGGCGATGCCCTCGAGGCCGGCGAGATCATCCTGGCCGGCTCCTTCACCCGTCCCATGTGGGTCTACGAGGGCGACACCGTCTACGCCGACTACGGCCCGCTGGGCACCATCACCTGCCGCTTCGCCTGAGCACAGCACAGCACAGCACAGCACAGCACAGACCGAGAGGACCCGTCGTGCCCGTCATCGACAACCCCCAGCCGCTGTTCCGCGACCTGTTCTCCCCGGAAGCCGTCGCCGCCCGCGACGGCCGCCCGGCCGCCGGCATGTTCCTGTGCAACGGCGACCAGAACACCGCGGAGATCTGTGCCGGCGCCGGTCTGGACTACCTGCTGATCGACGCCGAGCACACCGCGCTCTCGCTCGAGGACGTGGTCGGGCAGCTGCGCGTGATCGCCGGCTATCGGGTACCGACGATGGTGCGCGTGCCCGCGAACGACCCGGTGCTGATCAAGCAGTTCCTGGACCTGGGTGCGCAGACGCTGCTGGTGCCGATGGTCGACGACGCCGAGCAGGCCGCGGCCGCGGTGGCCGCCGCCCGCTACCCGGGAGGGTGCGCTGCGGGCGCGGCCGCAGGCCAGGGGGCCTCCACGAGCTCGGGCCAGCGCCGCGCGGGGGTGCGGGGCGTCGGCTCGGCCCTGGCCCGCTCGGGCCGGTGGAACCGCACCACCGGATACCTGGCCGACGCCGACGCGCACGTGAGCGTGATCGTGCAGATCGAGTCGGAGACCGCGGTGGGCCACGCCCGCGCGATCGCCGAGACCGACGGCGTCGACGGGGTGTTCATCGGTCCCTCGGACCTGTCGGCGACGATGGGCCTGCTCGGCCAGCAGTCCCACCCCGAGGTCGTGGCCGCGGTCAAGCACGTCATCACGGAGGCCCAGGCGGCCGGGACGATCGTGGGCGTCAATGCGTTCGCGCGAGACCAGGCGCAGGACTACGTCGAGGCCGGGGCCGACTACGTCAACGTCGGCGCCGACGTTGCGCTGCTGGCCCGCGCCACCGAGGCGCTCGCGGACACGTGGTGCCCGGCGTCGGCGGCCGGGGCGGGCGGCGAGACCGGCAGGGGCCGACCGGGCGGCGCGGGGGGCGAACGCGCGAGCTACTGAGCCGAGCCCGAGCCTCGGCGAGCTACTCCTCGGATCCATACTGCGCACACGACCCTTCTGAGCCGCGATTCGGCCCCCAGAAGGGTCGTGTGCGCAGTACAGACTCGCGGCGCGCCCCGCACACCCCGTTCCGCTCGCCCCTCGCGCCGCGACGGCCGCGGGCGTACCGTCGACGTCGATGCCCACCTCCGTCCAGCCCGCACTCGCCCACCGCTTCGCCGACCGGTTCCCCGAGCTGTCCGTCGCCCACGACGCGGCACCGACCCAGCACCGCACGCTGCTGGCGCTCAACGAACCGCTCGCCGCCGAGCTCGGCCTGGACCCGGACTGGCTACGCACCGACGCCGGCGTCCGCCTCCTCACCGGCGAGGCCCCCGGGCCGCACGCCCGTCCGGTCGCGCAGGGCTACGCGGGGCACCAGTTCGGCGGGTACTCCCCCGTCCTCGGCGACGGCCGCGCGCTGCTGCTCGGTGAGCTGAACCGTCCGTCGGCCCGGGAGCCGAGCCGTGCCGACACCGGCCTCACCGACCTCGTGGACCTGCACCTGAAGGGCTCGGGCCGCACGCCGTTCTCGCGCCCCGGCTCTGACGGGCTGGCGGCGGTCGGTCCGATGCTGCGCGAACTGGTCATCGGCGAAGCCCTGCACGCGATCGGCGTCCCGACCACCCGCGCGCTCGCGGTGGCGGCGACGGGCGTCACCGTGCAGCGCGACCGCCCCCTGCCCGGCGCGGTGCTCTCCCGCACGGCCGCCTCGCATCTGCGGGTCGGCACGTTCCAGTACGCGGCGGCACTCGCGCACCAGCGGTCGCAACAGGGCGACGACGCGTCGGACCTGGTGGCGCGGCTCGTCGACGAGTCCCTGCGCCGCCACCACCCGGCCGCGGACCCCGGCCTCGACTCGCCCGTGTCCGAGCGGGCCCGGGCCCTGCTGGCCGCCGTCGTGCGCTCTCAGGCCGAGCTGGTGACCCGGTGGATGCTGATCGGGTTCGTGCACGGGGTGATGAACACGGACAACATGACGATCTCGGGCGAGTCGATCGACTTCGGCCCCTGCGCGTTCATGGAGGCGTTCGACCCGGATGCGGTGTTCTCCTCGATCGACCGCGCCGGCCGCTATGCGTTCGGCAACCAGCCGGCTGCCGCCCAGTGGAACCTCGCCCGGTTCGCCGAGACGCTGCTGCCGCTGCTCGCGGGCACCACCGAGGCAGCAGTCGAGATCGCTCAGGATGAGCTGGCCGGGTTCGCCCGGCATCAGTCACGGGCGTGGCTCGACGGGCTGCGGGCCAAGCTCGGCCTCGGGGCAGCGGCCGCCGTCGACGACGCCCAGGTCGGCGGGCTCGCCGACCGACTGTTCCCGCTGCTGGCCGAGCACGGTGTGGACTGGACCGCATTCTGGGCCAACCTCGCGGACCTCGCCCCGGGGGACGACCGGCCGCAGGTGGCCGTGGACGCCGACCCGTTCGTCCCCGTCCCCGCGGCTCTGCAGACCTGGTACGACGAGTGGGCGAGCCTCGGCCCCGACCGCGAGGCGATGCGCCGAGCCAATCCGAGGCGCATCCCGCGGAACCGTCCGCTCGACGCGGCCCTGACCAGCGCCGAGGCCGGCGACCTGGCCGACGTTGAACGCATCCTGGCCGCGGTGCGCGATCCGTTCACCCCGCGCGCGGACGCCCCGGACCTCGAGCGTCCGGCCTCTCCCGACGCCGGTCCGTTCGTCACCTACTGCGGCACCTGAGGTCGGGCCCGGCTGTGGCGTCCTTCCTCGACGCGTCAGTTGGCGAAGGCATCCAGCAGACGGCCGTCCGCGGTGAACAGAGCGACCGAGTCGCCGCCGTTGTTCAGGACGTTTTTCTCCCCGCCGTTGTAGTAGGCGTCCTCAGTGTCGGTGCCGGGACCGGTGTACACGCGCAGCACAGCCCCTGGCCGCAACACGTACCCCTCACCGACGGTGAGCGTGTTGTAGGCGGCGTCGCGCAGCACATATCCGGACACGTCGACAGTGTGGCGGCCGTCGTTGACCAGGACAACGTGCTCCCCGGTCTCAGGCTGCAAGTCCGCCCCTGGCACGTTGTTGACGGAGTCCAGGATGCGCACGTCGCGACCATGCGGAAACGGGTCGAGGCCGTGCACGTGGCGCATGAGCTCGAGCGGGAAGTCGGTGGTCACACGCTGGACGCCGAGGGCGACCATCTGCTCGTACTTCTCGACTGAGTTCACGGTGTACACGCCGATCTCCAGGCCCGCGGCCGTCACCCGCTCGACGCCGGCCGCGTCGAGGGTGCGGTAGCTGGTGCCGAAGCTGTCTGCGTAGGTGGCGATCTCCGCAAGCTCCGCGGCCATCGGGACGGTGCCGCGCAGCTCCTGCAGCGGGACGTCGGGGGCGAGCTCCGCGAAGCGTCGGTTCGAGGCGGAGTCGAAGCCGAGCACCTCGACCTTGCCGGCGGCGACGAGGCGCTGCCAGCGCGGGTCCTGCTCGAGCGCGTCGGCGACGACCTGCTCGATGCCCGGCGAGCCGGCCGGGTCCTTGATTTCGATGAACACGCCGGTGTTGCGGTTGGCGACGCGCGCGGCGTCGCCGAGGTGCGGGATGCGCTCGCCGGCGAACTCGTCCGAGTAGGCGGAGCCGATCTCGAGCCGCTGCAGCTCGGCCCACGTGAAACTTGTGATCGGGTCCTTCTCGCGGCCTGGGAACACCTCGGCGACGTTCGTCGTGCGGGCCGGCGTGGAGTCGTGGAACAGGAACGGGACGCCGTCGGCGGAGAGCTGGACGTCGATTTCGAAGTGGTCGGCCTTAGCACGGACGGCGTCGCGGAAGGCGCTGACGCTATTCTCGGGGGCGGTGCCGGCGGCGCCGCGGTGGCCAATGATCAGCGGACGGTCCGCGTCCCGATGCCTGGTCGGTGCGGCGGACGCGGCGGGGGCGGCGTGGAGGCCGCCGGCGAGCGCGGCGCCGGCGAGTGCCGTGGTGACGGTGCGGCGGGGAATGGGAGCGGCGGTCTGTGGGATGTCGGTGCGGTCCTGCATGAGCGGGTCCTCCAGGAGGGGTGGGAGTCGCGGCCGGTGCCGGCCTCGGCCGAGGGTCCCAGTCGTGGACAACCTGCGCGTGACCAGCCGGTGGCCCCGACATGAACCTCCCGGACCCGCTGTTCACCTCCGCCGATTCACTTCTGCTTCTTGTCGACCACCGTCAGGTAGAGCTGGCCGTCGCGCTCCTCGACGCGGTGCACACCGATCGGCTCGGTGGCCGGCAGGCACTGCGGCTTCCCGTCGGTGAGGCAGAAGGCGGAGCCGTGCAGCCAGCACTCGATCGTGTCCTCCTCGAGTTCGCCCTCGGCCAGGGAGACATCGCCGTGGGTGCAGGAGTCGTCGACGGCGTGGAAGCGACCGTCCTGGGTGTGGAACACGGCGATGTCGTCCCAGTGGCCGGTCGTCCCGGTGGGGACGACGAGGCCCTGCCCCTCGGGCAGATCGGTGGCGGCTCCGACGTGGATCTCGGCGTTCTCGGTGGCAGCAGTGTCAGTCATGGCCCCAACCTAACGCGCCCCGCCGCTCCTCGCTCGCGCGGGGAACGACGCCCCCGGCCCCGTCGCGGCGGACGGGACCGGGGGCGCGGAACCTCAGGAGAGGCCGAGATCAGCCTCAGTGCGGGCCGGCAGCAGGCGCCTCAGCCCTGGATGTACTCGCGGGCGAGCTCGAGGAAGCGGTCGTTCGCCTCGACCTCGCCGATGCTCACGCGCACGCCCTCACCGGCGAACGCACGCACGGACAGGGCACGGGTGCCGGCCAGGGCGGCGAACTCGCTCGCGCGCTCGGCCAGGGGCAGCCACACGAAGTTCGCGTGGGTCTCGGGGACGTCCCAGCCGGCCTCGGTCAGGGCGGCCACGACGCGTTCGCGCTCGTCGACGACCTTCTGGACGCGCTCCTCGACGTCGGAGAGGTTCTCGAGCGAGGCGATCGCGGCCTGCTCGGCCAGCGTCGAGACCGCGAACGGCACGGCGACCACGCGCAGGTGCTTGGTGATCTCCTGGTTCGCGATCGAGTAGCCCACGCGCAGGTTCGCCAGCCCGTGGGCCTTGGAGAAGGTGCGCAGCACGGCGACGTTCTCGTGCCGGCGGTACATCTCGATGCCCTGCACCGCGTCGTCGTGACGGACGAACTCGACGTAGGCCTCGTCGATGACCACGAGGATGTCCTTGGGCACCTTGGCCAGGAAGTCCTCGACCTCGTCGGTGGTGAGCACCGGGCCGGTCGGGTTGTTCGGGGTGCACAGCAGGATCACGCGGGTGTTCTCGGTGATCGCCTCCAGCATGGCCGGCAGGTCGTGGCGGTGGTCCGCGGTCAGCGGGACCTGCACATCGGCGGCGCCGGCGGTGCGCACCACAATCGGGTAGGCCTCGAAGGAGCGCCACGCGAAGATCACCTCGTCCCGGTGACCGTCGTCGTGTCCGCCGGCGTAGGCGTTGATGATCTGCGTCAGCGCGCCCAGGGAGCCGGCGCCGGTGACGATGTCCTCGGCCGGCACGTCGTGATGGGCGGCGAGGCGCTCGCGCAAGGCGGTGGACAGCGGGTCCGGGTAGCGGCACAGGACGCTGGCGTCCTGACCGCCGGAGACCATCTCGGTCAGCGTGGCGTGCACGCCGGGCACGGGCGCGTACGGGTTCTCGTTCGAGGAGAGCTTGTAGGAGGTGAGCCCCTCGACGGCGGCCGGCGGCTTGCCCGCGGCGTAGGGAGGAAGTCGATCGATGACCGGGTTCGGGCGGACGGCCTGCGGGCTCGGCTGAGGAATGTCGTTCATGTGGCCCAGACTACGTCCGCTCCTGCGTTCCGTCGTCGATGCTCTCCAGGTTGCAGCCAGATCGTCGCGGTCAGCCGGAGTGAGGGGCATTTCGTCCGGATCATTGCGGGCGCGGGTCGGAGCGGGGGACGCACCACGGTCATGGCGCCGCGTGCCCCAACGCCCCGGCGATACGCCGGGCACCGTCGGCCAGCCGCCCGCCCAGCCGCTCGACGTCCGCTTCCCGGGTGGCGTAGACGACGGCGAGCGCGGCCGGCAGCTGGCCGGGCAGCCGTAGCGGGACCGCGACGGAGGAGACGCCGGTGATGACCTCGTCGTTGCTGACGGCGAAGCCGCGGGTGAGCGTCGCGTCGGCGTCGACGAAGACGGACTCGGGCACACCGTCCGCGGCGGCGGTCTCACGCTCGGCGGCCTCCAGCACCGAGGCGATGGCCAGGCCAGGTGCCCCGCGGTCGAGAGGGTGCCGGGTGCCGGGGCGTTGCGTGACGAGGTTGCCGCGCGGCGGCTCCACTGTGACGAGCGTGGTGCATTCGCCGGCGTCCCACACCACGACGAAGGCGCTCATCCCCAGTTCGCTCGAGACCGCGGTGAGCTCGGGCAGCGCGGCGGCCTGCAGGTCCTGTTCGACTCGGCGGGCGAGCACCGCCAAGGCGGGGGCGGGGTGGACCCGGCCCGCGTCGTCGCGTCGGAGATAGCCGTGGTCCTCGAGGGTGCGCAAGATCCGGTAGGCGATCGAGCGGTGCACGTCGAGTCCGGCGGCCAGCTCGGCGATGGTCGGCGGGACGGGGGCCTGGGCGGCCAGTTCGAGCATCCGCAGGCCTCGGGCGAGGGTCTGCGATCCCGCGGGCCTCGACGCCCTCCCCTGCTGATCCGTCTGCGTCGTCGCCACGTGCGCGACCTCCTCGGCATCTCTTGTGCGGCACGTCACTCGCGCCTACAGTGTCCCACATCACTGTTCTGTTTTTGAACCAGGTGTTCTCTATGTGAACACGACGCCCGCGGTGCGCGCCGTCGAGTCGCCTGCGGCGTCGCGAACACCCCGGCTCCGCCCTCGCCGCATCCCGCCGCGCCCGGACTCCAGGACCAGGAAAGGACCCCCGATGCTCTTCCACCACCACGGCTACGTCTCCACCAACCCGCGACGGCTTCCGGCCGCGGGTGTCGGCCTCGACCGGCCGACTGAGCTGCCCGATGAGATGGACGTGCTCATCGTGGGCACCGGACCGGCCGGCATGATCGCCGCGGCACAGCTGGCCATGTTCCCGAACGTGCACACGCGCATCGTCGAGCGCCGCGCCGGCCGCCTCGAGATCGGCCAGGCCGACGGCATCCAGGCCCGTTCCGTCGAGACGTTCCAGGCGTTCGGCTTCGCGAGCGAGATCATCGACGAGGCGTTCGACCTGACCTCGATGGCCTTCTGGAACCCAGACCCGCAGAACCCCGAGAACATCGTGCGCACCTCGCTGGCCGAGGACGACCCGGAAGGCGTCTCGGAGTTCCCGCACCTGATCGTGAACCAGGCGCGCATCTTGGACTGGTTCGCCGAGTACATGCAGAACTCCCCGACCCGCATGGCGCCGGACTACGGCTGGGCGTTCGAGTCGCTCGACGACTCCGGTGCCGGCGAGCACCCCGTCACCGTGACCCTGCGCCGCACCGTGGACGAGCAGGGCGAGCCTCTGGCGGATCCGGCTTCGGGCCCGACCCGCCAGGTGCGCGCGAAGTACGTCGTCGGCGCCGACGGCGCGGGCTCACGCGTGCGCAAGGCGATCGGCCACCACCTCGCGGGCGACGCCGCGAACCACGCGTGGGGCGTCATGGACGTGCTGGCGGACACCGATTTCCCGGACATCCGCACCAAGTGCGCGATCCACTCCAGCTCTGGCTCGATCCTGCACATCCCCCGCGAGGGCGGGCACCTGTTCCGCATGTACGTGGATCTGGGAGAGGTGCCCGAGGACGACGACCACAAGGTGCGCAGCACCCCGATCGAGGAGGTCATCCGCCGCGCCCAGGCGATCGTGCACCCGTACCGTCTCGACGTGAAGGAGGTGGCGTGGAGCTCGGTGTACGAGGTGGGCCACCGCCTCACCTCGGGCTTCGACAACCGTGAGCGCTGCGAGCACCCGAACGTGTTCCTGCTCGGCGACGCCTGCCACACCCACTCGGCGAAGGCCGGCCAGGGCATGAACGTGTCCATGCAGGACGGCTGGAACCTGGGCTGGAAGCTCGGTCATGTGCTCTCTGGCATGGCGCCGGCCGAGCTCGTGCCGACCTATTCGGAAGAGCGCAAGGAGATCGCGAAGAATCTGATCGACTTCGACAAGGAGTGGTCGACGCTCATGGCGAAACCGATCTCGGAGCTGGGCGACCCGAACGAGGTGGCCGAGTTCTACACGAAGACCGCCGAGTTCCCGGCCGGCTTCATGACCGAGTACAAGCCCTCGATCCTCGTCTCCTCCGAGTCCGACCCGTCACTGGCCACCGGCTTCCCCCTGGGCAAGCGCTTCAAGTCCGAACTGGTCGAGCGCTCGTGCGACACGAACGTGAAGCACCTGGGCCATCTGCACCGGGCCGACGGCCGCTGGCGCGTGTACGTGTTCGCCGATGCCGCCTCGCCGCGATCGGAGGAGTCGAAGGTCGCCGCGTGGGCCCGGCAGATCGAGCAGGACCCGGCTTCGTTCCGCAATCGGCACACCCCGTCTCAGGCCCCACAGGACACGGTGTTCGACATCAAGGTCGTCTACCAGCAGAAGCAGAGCGAGTTCGCCTTCCCGGACGTGCCCGAACTGTTCCGTCCCACCACCGGGCCGCTGGGCTTGCACGACGTGAACAACATCTTCGCCACGTGCCAGGACAAGCACGGCCCGGACATCTTCGACACGCGCGGCGTCAGCCGGGACGGCGCGGTCGTCGTCGTGCGCCCGGACCACTACATCTCCGGCGTGTTCGGCCTCGACGAGCCGCAGAAGGTGAACGAGTTCTTCGCCGGTGTGCTGCTCGACCAGGACTGAGTCGGGCGGCTCAGCGCGGTCGCCCGCCGCGCGGCGGCACGTTCTTCAGCGGCACCAGCGAACCGGTCTGCGCGGGGCTCTGGTAGACCGGCCCGGCGGTGCGCAGCCGGACATAAGAGCGGGAGGCGACCCGCCCCCGGGTCACCCCGGCCGTCGCCGCGATGAGGCCCTGCACCTCGGCGCGGTCCTGCTCGGGGCTCTCGTCAAGCCGTCGGGCCAGCTGCCGATAGTGGTCCATGTCGTGCGCCTCGACCATCTCGGCGAACAGCTTCTCGCGATCGGCGTACATGCGGTCGATCGTCCGCGCGTCCCAGGATTCGACGGGCCCGTAGCGCTCCTCGAGCTCGGCCTCGGTCAGCGCCGGCTCAGAGGAGAACTCGACCGTGCCCCGGCGGGCCGTGGTCGGGTCCGGGCCGCCGTCGACCGCCGTGACCATGTCCGCGGTGTCCACGATGTTCAGCACGTCCGCGTCCGGCCCGGCCTGTTGCCCGCCCGCCGGCGAGCCGACCGTGAGCGCCGAGACTGCCCCGTACCGGCCGGTCACCTCCTCCGAGGCCGTGAAGTTCACCGCGTGCATCCCGCCCTGGGAGAAGCCGGTGAAGACGACGTCCGCTCCGTCGGGGACCCCCGCCGCCCGCATCGCGTCCAGCACGGCCGCCCGGGTCTGCTCGGAACCTGCGGCATAGGCGTCACGCAGCCCGTGTCGTCCGTTCCACAGCGTGTCCTGGTCGCCGTCGAACTGGGTTCCCGGCAACGAGACGACGTACACGTCCCCTCCCGCCTCCGCCTCCACGTGGGTGATGCCGATCGCGTTCTGCGGAGCGTCGTCGAACCGCTGCAGCTCCAGCAGCTCGGCCACTGACCCGTCGAGGCGTTCGGGAGGGCGAGGCGCCGGCACGGGCGCCCCGTCCACCGCGATCATCTCCGGCGGCAGCAGGCTCGCCAGCTCCTGGGAGACGCTGCTGTAGGAGAGCTGCTCCTCGAGCAGTCCCGCACGGCCGAGCTCCTCGGATCCGGCCTTCGCGCCCTTTTTCGTCAGCTGCTTCTGCGCCAGGCCCCGGGCGTCGAGCCGACCGAGCCCCGAGGCGGCACGCGCAGAGCCGCCGGAGGGGCCGCCGGCACCCGAGTCGCCGAGCAGCGCCGCGACCCGCGGGCCGAGGAGCTTGGCCAGCAGGATCGTGGTCAGGGTCACCCGCACCTGCTGGCCCACCCCCGCGATCGCATACTCCGCGTCCCGCGCGTCGATCCCGTCCCCGGCGTTCTCGAGCATCGCTCCGCCGACGCCGCCCCAGCCGGACTCCGCGACCTGGACGGCGCCGCGCGCCCCCTTCTCCGCCGTCTCATAGCGGGCGATCGCCGTATGCGCCTTCAGACGGAGCCCGTCCGACTCCGCCGCGACGCGGTCGAGCCCGGCGATCAGCTCCCCGAGGGTGGTCTCCAGCCGGGCGGCGCACGCGGAGAAACCGCGATGGACGCCCACTTCGGCCGGCCAGGACATCGTCGCCATCTTCGCGGTGAAGGCCGCCCCGCCCAGCCCCGCCATCGCAGCGGCCGCCGTCTCGATCTGATCCAGGTCCGCGTGCACTGAGCCGGGCCCGCCGCGCGTGACGAAGGTCGGCCCGCTCATGAGCACACCGCCGTCCGCAGCGCCTGACGCGCGATGTCCCGGTCGCGCCGGGCACGGTCCAGCGCCGTCTCCGCGTCGATGATGGCCCCGGCCAGCTCGATCGCGCCCTCGTCGAAACGCATGATCACGCCCTCGGCCTCGTACCTCAGGTCCTCGAGGCGCTCCTTGAAACGGCGGCCTGCGTCGGAGACCCAGTCGACCATCTCCGCCCGGCGCAGGGGCGTGAGCTGCTCCTCCCAATCCTTCTGCTCCTGCACGTACCTCGTCTGCAACCATTTCAGGTGCATGACCGACGCCTGCGCCGCGGCCACGCGCGCCTCGAGCCCGGGCGCCGCCGGATGGAGAGCTCCGGCCACGTCCACGACCCCGGTGCCGCAAACGGCCCCTCGTCCCAGATCCTGCATCCCCCGCATGATGTCCATGACGCCGACGGTAGACGCCGAGTCCACCCGGGCCCCGGCCGTCGCCGTCGGCCGTGGGCAGACCCCGCCGGAACGCGCCCTGTGCAGGAGCACGACCCCGCAGCGCCACGATCGAGTGTGTTGACCGCCACGGTCAGCTCCCCTATCCTGAACGAACGGTCAGTAATTCACTGCGCCGCCGCCGTGCCCGCACGCCACACCCGGCCGGACACGCGTCAGACCGCCGCACACCATGAGGTGACGACCATGGCTCAGACCAGCCCCAGCACTCCCCTGGACGCTGCGTCCTCCGCAGAGGATGCGGCCGGCCAGGAGAACTTCGACCGCCTGATCGCCGAGGACTCGCGCATCGAGCCCCGCGACTGGATGCCCGCCGACTACCGCAAGTCCCTGACCCGGCAGATCTCCCAGCACGCGCACTCCGAGATCATCGGCATGCAGCCGGAGGCCAACTGGATCACCCGCGCCCCCTCCCTGAAACGCAAGGCCATCCTCATGGCCAAGGTGCAGGACGAGGCCGGGCACGGGCTGTACCTGTACTCGGCGGCCGAGACCCTCGGCACCGGGCGCGATGAGCTCAACGACCAGCTGCTCACCGGACGCGCGAAGTACTCCTCGATCTTCAACTACCCGGCCCGCACCTGGGCGGACATGGGTGCGATCGGCTGGCTCGTCGACGGCGCCGCGATCTGCAACCAGGTGCCGCTGTGCCGGGCCTCCTACGGCCCCTACGGCCGCGCGATGGTCCGCATCTGCAAGGAGGAGTCCTTCCATCAGCGTCAGGGCTGGGAGATCCTCTACTCCCTCTCCCACGGCACCGCGGAGCAGAAGCAGATGGCCCAGGAGGCCGTGAACCGCTTCTACGGCCCCGCGCTGCAGATGTTCGGTCCGCCGGACGCCGACTCTCCGAACTCGCAGAAGTCGATGGCGTGGAAGGTCAAGCGCTTCTCCAACGACGAGCTGCGCCAGCGCTTCGTCGACATGATCGTGCCGCAGGCCGAGGCCCTGGGCCTGACCCTGCCGGACCCGGACCTGAAATGGAACGAGGAGCGCGGCCACTACGACTACGGCGAGCTCGACTGGGACGAGTTCATGTCCGTCCTCAAGGGCGGCGGACCGATGAACGTCCAGCGCATGGCCCGCCGCCAGCAGGCCCACGAGGAGGGCGCGTGGGTCCGCGAGGCCGCAGCCGCCTACGCCCGCCGCCAGGCCGAGGAGAACCTCCTGGCCGCCGACACCGAGCTGATCGGAGCCTGAACCCCATGACCGAGAACACCTCCGCCTCGAACACCTGGCCCCTCTGGGAGGTCTTCGTGCGCGCCACCCGTGGCCTGTCCCACGTGCACGCCGGCTCGCTGCACGCCCCGGACGCCACCATGGCGCTGCGCAACGCACGCGACCTGTACACCCGTCGGAACGAGGGCACCTCGGTGTGGGTCGTCCCGGCCGAGGCCATCGCCGCGTCGGACCCGGACTCGAAGGGCGGCTTCTTCGAGTCGGCCCAGGGCAAGTCCTACCGTCACGCCACCTATTACCAGCAGTCCGAGGGGGTGCCTCACCTATGAGCTTCGCGACGAACGACTCCGCCACGAAGCAGTCCGCCGGCATGGCCATCACCGCCGAGCAGATCGCCGAGTCCGGCGCGAGGGCCTCGGAGCAGGTGGCCCGGTACGCCCTCATGCTCGGCGACGACTCGCTCATGCTCGGCCAGCGCCTGTCCTGGTGGATCTCCCGCGCCCCCGAGCTCGAGGAGGACATCGCCCTGGGCAACATCGCCCTGGACCTGGTGGGCCACGCCCGCTTTCTGCTGACCTACGCGGGCACCGCGTGGGGCAAGAGCGAGGACGACCTGGCGTACCTGCGCGATGAGGAGGACTTCCGCTCCGCCCGCCTGACGGAGGCCGAGAACGGCGACTTCGCCCAGACCATCGCGCGGCAGCTGTACTTCTCGTTCTACGCGTACGAGCTGTACTCGCGTCTGGTGGATTCGACGGACCAGACCCTCGCCGCCATCGCCGACAAGGCCCTCAAGGAGGTGCTCTACCACCAGGACCACGCCGCCGAGTGGCTGCTGCGCCTGGGCAAGGGCACCGAGGAGTCCGCCCGCCGCATGCAGCTGGGCCTGGACCGGCTGTGGCCGTATCTGGGTGAGCTGTTCCACGACGACGAGACCACCCTCGCGCTCGTCGAGTCCGGCGTGGCGGTGCTGCCCTCGACCCTCGAGCACCCGACGCTCGAACGCGTCACGGCCGCGATCGAGGCCGCCGAGCTGACCGTGCCGCAGACCCCCTGGGCGCGCGGCGGCGACCGCTCAGGCGCCACCTCGGAGTGGCGCGGCTACATCCTGGCCGAGATGCAGGTGCTCGCCCGCCGGCACCCGGAGGCCACGTGGTGACGTCCGCGCAGCTTCGTCCCGCCGACCCCGCCGACGCGACAGTCTGGGACGCCGCCGCCACCGTGCACGATCCGGAGATCCCCGTGCTGTCCATCGCAGACCTGGGAATCCTCCGTGACGCACGGGTCGAGGACGGCCGCGCCGTCGTCGTCATCACCCCGACCTACTCCGGCTGCCCCGCCATGGACACGATCACGACCGACGTCACCCGCGCACTCGCACGCGCGGGGTTCGAGGACGCGGACGTGCGCCTGGTGCTGCAGCCGGCCTGGACCACGGACTGGATGACGGACGAGGGCAAGGAGAAGCTGTCCGAGTACGGCATCGCGCCTCCGACCGCGCGCACCACCGACGGCCCGGTCCGCCTCGGGCTGGCCGTGAAGTGCCCGCGCTGCCACAGCCTGGACACCCGCGAGATCACCCGCTTCGGCTCCACCTCCTGCAAGGCGCTCCACACCTGCAACGAGTGCCTCGAACCCTTCGACTACTTCAAGGTGCACTGATGACTGACTCCACCGCCGCGCCGGCCAAGAAGCGCCGCGCCACGTTCAACACTCTCGAGGTCACCGAGCTGCGCAAGCTCACCGCGGACTCCGTCGAGGTCACGTTCACGGTGCCCGAGGAGCTGGCCGACGACTACGACTACCTGCCGGGCCAGTACGTGGCGCTGCGCAAGGAGATCGACGGCACCGAGGTGCGACGCTCGTACTCCATCTGCGCGGCGCCGAAGCGCGGCGAGGTCCGCGTTGCCGTGAAGAAGGATCTCGGCGGTGTGTTCTCCACCTGGGCCAATGAGGTCCTCGAGGTCGGGGAGAAGATCGACGTGATGAACCCGCAGGGCGCGTTCACCTCCCGCACCCACATGACGTCGCTGAACGACGCCGAACAGGTCGCCGCGGAGACGGTCGCCGAGAACGCGCACACGCACCTGGTGGCGTTCGCCGCCGGCTCGGGCATCACGCCGATCATGGCGATCGCCCGCACCGTGCTCGAGGCGTCGGACACGTCCCGGTTCGACCTGGTGTTCGCGAACCGTTCGGCCATGGACGTCATGTTCGCCGAGGAGATCGGTGATCTGAAGGACAAGTACCCGGCGCGGTTCGTGGTGCATCACGTGCTCTCGCGAGAGCAGCGCGTGGCCCCGCTGCTCTCCGGTCGCATCGACGCCGAGAAGCTCCGGACGCTGCTCGACCGGCTCATCGACGTCGAGGGCACGGATGAGTGGTTCCTGTGCGGCCCGTTCGAGCTGGTGCAGCTGGTGCGCGACGAGCTGGCCGAGCGCGGTGTGAACGAGGACCGCGTCCGCTTCGAGCTGTTCACGACCGGGCGCCCGGAGAACCCCGCAGGCCAGTCCGGCCGCGTCGTCGAGGTCGACCAGGACGGCGACAACTACACGATCGAGTTCAACCTCGACGGCATGACCGGTACGGTCCAGTCACCGAAGTCCGCGCACGAGACCGTCCTGAACGCTGCGCTGCGCGTGCGCTCGGACGTGCCGTTCGCCTGCGCCGGCGGCGTGTGCGGCACGTGCCGGGCCAAGGTCACCGACGGCACCTACGACATGGACGAGAACTTCGCCCTCGAGAAGGACGAGGTCGAGGCCGGCTACGTGCTGACCTGCCAGACCCGCCCCACCTCGGACACCCTGTCTGTCGACTTCGACTCCTGAGGAGCCCCGCCGTGATCGAGCTGACCATCGCCGACGGCGTCGCCGAGGTGACGCTGAACGCGCCAACGAAGATGAACTCGCTGGACGAGCAGGCCCTGGCCGATCTCGGCTCCGCCTACGCCGAGATCGCGGCCAAGGCAGAGTCCGCAGAGGTCCGAGCCGTGCTCCTGCGCGGGGAGGGCCGCGGGTTCTGTGCCGGCCGCGACATCTCGAACGTCACCCCGGCCGACGATGACGCCACCGCTTATCTGCGGGACACGGTCACCCCCGTGCTGCGCGCGATGTCCGAGACCCCCGTGCCGACGTTCGCCGCGGTGCAGGGCGCCTGCCTGGGTGTGGGCCTGGGCCTGGCGATCGCCACGGACGTCGTCTACGTGGCCGAGGACGCCAAGATCGGCTCCCCGTTCGCGAACCTGGGCGCCACGCTCGACTCGGGCGGCCACTGGCTGTTCACCGAGCGCCTGGGAGCGCACCGCACCCTGGACCTGATCTACACGGCGGAGCTGATCTCCGGGGCCGAGGCGGTCCAGGCCGGGCTGTTCTCCCGGGCGGTGCCGGCCGAGGAGCTGCTCGAGTTCACGCGGGCCAAGGCCGCGCAGGCGGCCTCGGGCGCCACGCTGGCGTTCCGCGCGTCGAAACAGCTCGTGGCCCAGATCCGTGACCGCCGCATCGGCCTGTGGGAGTCGCTCGACGCCGAGAACATCGCCCAGGGCGAGCTCTGCGGCACCGACGACTACGCGGAAGGCTTCAGGGCGTTCCAGGAAAAGCGCCGACCGGAGTTCACCGGACGCGGGTGACCCCGGCACCGCGCGCCGCTCGTCCGCACCCGATGGCCCGCCCGCCTCAGCCCGAGGCGGGCGGGCCGTCGTCATATCCGAGCATCGATTGTGGCGCTGCTAACGATGCGACTACGGTGGGATGCACATCACACCCGACCGACCGGTCGGGTGGTGCCAGCCCCCTCAATCGGAGACACGCATGAGCCCGACCGCACCCTCATCGCATGCCCCGTCCGCGTCGTCCACCGGACTCCCCGCGACCGCCCCGTCCGTCGAGCGGCGGCGCGAAGAGCGCAGGGTCCTCGCCGGCACGCTCGTGGGCACCACCATCGAGTGGTACGACTTCTTCATCTACGCCCAGGCCGCCGCCCTCGTGCTCGGGACCCTGTTCTTCGCTCCGATGGGCGAGGCCGGGGCGCAGATCGCCTCCTGGGCGTCGCTGGGCATCTCGTTCCTCGTCCGCCCACTGGGCGCCATCGTCGCAGGCCACATGGGCGACAGGTTCGGCCGCAAGGCCGTGCTCGCGCTGACGCTGATCGGCATGGGCGGGGCGACCGTCCTGATCGGCCTGCTGCCCACCTACGCCCAGATCGGCGTCTGGGCGCCGGTCCTGCTGATCCTCTTCCGTCTGCTGCAGGGCTTCTCCGCCGGCGGCGAGTGGGGCGGCGCGGCCCTGATGGCCGTCGAGCACGCCCCGCGCGGCAAGCGCGGCCTGTTCGGGGCCTACCCGCAGATCGGTGTGCCGCTGGGCATGATCCTGGCGACCCTGATGCTCTTCGGGATCAACGCGTTCACCACCGACGAGCAGTTCCTCGCCTGGGGGTGGCGCGTGCCGTTCCTGGTGTCGTTCATCCTCATCATCGTCGGCCACCTGATCCGCACGTCGGTCGAGGAGTCCCCGGTCTTCCAGGAGATGCAGAAGCTCAAGGCCCGCGAGTCCGCTCCCCTGGGCGAGCTGTTCCACGGCCACTCGACGCGGGTGCTCCTGGCCGCCCTGATCTTCGCGGCGAACAACGCCGCCGGCTACCTGGTGATCGCCTACTTCTCCGGCTACGGCGTGAAGACCCTGGGCATGGAGCGCACCGACACCCTGATCGCCTCCCTGATCGGCGGCATCGGCTGGCTGGTGTTCACGCTGCTCGGCGGCTGGATCTCGGACACGATCGGCCGCGTTCGGACCTTCCAGATCGGCTACGCGATCATCATCCTGTGGGCGATCCCGATGTGGTCGCTGCTGAACACCGCGTCACTGCCGCTGTTCATCCTCGCGATCGTCGTCCTGACGATCGGCCTCGGCCCCTCCTACGGCCCGCAGTCGGCGATGTACGCCGAGATGTTCCCGGCCCGCGTGCGCTTCTCCGGCATCTCGATCGGCTACGCCCTCGGCTCGATCATCGGTGGCGCGTTCGCCCCCATGATCTCGGACCTGATCCTGAACAGCACCGGTCAGGCATGGCTGATCGGCGCCTACATCGCCGGCGCCGCCGTGGTGTCCTTCATCGCCGTGTGCTTCGTGCCCACGTCCATCCAGGACCGCGATCTGCACGACGAGGCCGTCACCGCCGCACTGCAGCGCGTCGAGCGGAACGGCGCCGGGGACGGACAGACCGGCGAGCGCCGTGCCGGCCTCGATGGCGACCGCGTGGCCACGCCGGGCGGACCCGCGGTTTCCCCGACCGAGGATGTTTGACCCGCGTCACCCCGCAGGCCGATACTGAACACAGACCCGACCGCTCGGTCGGTAATTCCTGCATGCGCCGCCGCCGGTGGCGCACACAGACGCCCGTCCGCCTTCGACCGCGCCGCCCGGCCCGGGCTCCCCAGCTCGGCCGACGCGCTGCCCGTTCCTCGTCCCCAGGAGAACAGCATGAGCACCACCCAGGAAGCCTTCCTCGTCAGTGGCCGCCGCACCCCCGTCGGCCGCTACGGCGGCGCCCTCTCCTCCGTGCGCCCCGACGACCTCGCCGCCCTGACGATCACGTCCCTGATCGAGGACGCCGGCATCGATCCGTCGGCCGTCGACGAGGTCATCCTCGGCAACGCCAACGGCGCCGGTGAAGAGAACCGCAACGTCGCGCGCATGGCCTGGCTGCTCGCCGGCTTCGACGACACCGTCCCGGGCATCACCGTGAACCGGCTGTGCGCCTCGGGCATGTCCGCGATCGGCATCGCCACCGCGATGGTCCGTTCCGGCATGGCCGACGTGGTCGTGGCCGGCGGCGTCGAGTCGATGTCCCGCGCCCCCTGGGTCCAGGAGAAGCCGACCACCGCCTTCGCCAAGCCCGGCGCCGCGTTCGACACGTCGATCGGCTGGCGCTTCGTGAACCCGGCGTTCGAGGACGCCGAGCGCTTCGGCGAGAAGTTCACGTTCTCCATGCCGGAGACCGCCGAGGAGGTCGGCGAGATCGACGGCATCACCCGTGAGGATGCCGACGCGTTCGCCGCCCGCTCACACGAGAAGGCCCTCGCCGCGATCGAGGCCGGGCGCCTGGCCGAGGAGATCGTCCCCGTGACCGTGCGGGGCCGCAAGGGCACCGAGACCGTCGTCGACACCGACGAGGGGCCCCGCCCCGGCTCGACCCCCGAGGTCCTGGCCGGCCTGCGCCCGGTCATCAAGCCCGGCGGCGTCGTGACCGCCGGCAACTCGTCCTCGCTCAACGACGGCGCCTCCGCGATCCTCGTGGTCTCCGAGCGCGCCGCGAAGCAGCACGGCCTGACCCCGCGCGCCCGCGTCGTTGAGTCCACCGCCGCCGGGCTGGCGCCGCACATCATGGGCCTGGGCCCCGTGCCGGCCACCGAGAAGGCGTTCGAGCGCTCGGGCTGGACCGCCGAGGATCTCGGCGCCGTGGAGCTCAACGAGGCCTTCGCCACCCAGTCACTGGCCTGCATCCGCCGTCTGGGACTGGACCCGCAGATCGTCAACAACGACGGCGGCGCGATCGCGCTGGGCCACCCGCTGGGCTCATCGGGCTCTCGCCTGGTCGTCACCCTGCTCGGCCGCATGGAGCGCGAGGGCGCCGACAAGGGTCTGGCCACCATGTGCGTCGGCGTCGGTCAGGGTGCGGCCCTGCTGGTCGAGAAGGCCTGAAAAGCACGATGAGCCACACCCTGGACGCCTCCGAGTTCACCGCGATCCGCGTTGAGGAGCGCGAGGACCGCCTTCACGCGATCCTCAACCGCCCCGAGGTGCGCAACGCGATCGACGCGACGATGGTCGCCGAGCTGCACGCCGTGTGCGCCCACCTCGAGCAGACCCCGAAGATCCTGATCCTCTCGGGCACCGAGGTCGAGGGCCGCGACGGCACGACCAAGGGCCTGTTCGCCTCCGGCGCGGACATCGGCCAGCTGCGCGAGCGGCGCCGCGACGACGCCCTGCGCGGCATCAACTCGGGCCTCTTCGACCGCATCCACACCCTGCCGATGCCCGTCATCGCCGCGATCGACGGCGTTGCTCTGGGCGGCGGCGCCGAGCTGGCCTGGGCCGCGGACTTCCGCATCGCCACCCCGTCGCTGAAGCTGGGCCAGCCCGAGACGGGCTTGGGCATCACCGCCGCCGCCGGCGCGCAGTGGCGCCTCAAGGAGCTCGTCGGCGAGCCCGTGGCCCTCGAGCTGCTGCTGACCGGCCGGATCCTCGACGCCCAGGAGTCGCTCGAGCTGAAGCTGGTCACCGAGCTGCACGAGCCGGCCGAGCTGATCGACGCCGCGCACGCCCTGGCCGACCGCATCGCGAAGCAGGACCCGCTGGCGGTGCGGATCTCCAAGAAGGTCTTCCACATGCCCCGCGAGGCCCACCCCCACGTCGACGACCTCGCCCAGGCGATCCTGTTCGAGTCCGAGGCGAAGTTCGACCGCATGCAGGCCTTCCTGGACCGCAAGAAGAAGTGAGGCACACACAGATGAGCGAGAACACCACCGTGAGCACCGAGCAGCACGACGCCGCCGCGTCCGTCCCCGCCGTCGTCGGCGTGCTGGGCGGCGGCCGCATGGGTGCGGGCATCGCCCACGCCTTCCTGGTCTCGGGCGCCGACGAGGTCGTCGTCGTCGAGCGCGACCCGCAGTCGGCCGAGGCCGCTAGGGGGCGCGTCGAGTCGGACCTGGCGGCGTCCCTCGAGCGAGGGAAGATCGACGGGGACCTCAACGGGTGGGCCCAGCGCCTCACCGTCTCCCTGGACCGCGCCGACTTCGCCCGCTGCGGCCTGGTCGTGGAGGCCGTGCCCGAGGACATGCAGCTGAAGATCGACGCCCTCAGCGACGTCGAGAAGCACCTGGGCGAGGACGCGTGGCTGGCCACCAACACCTCGAGCCTGTCCGTCGACGAGATCGCCTCGAAGCTCGCCCGCCCCGAGCGGTTCTGCGGCCTGCACTACTTCAATCCGGTGCCGGCCTCGAAGCTCGTCGAGGTCGTCGTGGGCGAGAAGACCAGCCAGGAGCTCACGGCCCTGGCCAGCACCTGGGTGCGCGGACTCGGCAAGACCCCGGTCATCGTGAAGGACGCCCCGGGCTTCGCCTCCTCCCGCCTCGGCGTGGCGATCGCGCTCGAGGCGATCCGCATGGTCGAGGAGGGCGTCGCCTCCCCCGAGGACATCGACAACGCGATGGTGCTGGGCTACAAGTTCCCGGTCGGTCCGCTGGCCCTGACGGACATCGTGGGCCTCGATGTGCGCCTGGGCATCGCCGAGTACCTCGAATCGCAGCTCGGCGAGCGTTTCGCCCCGCCGCAGCTGATGCGGGACATGGTCGCCCGCGGCGAGCTCGGCCGGAAGTCCGGCACGGGGTTCTACGACTACAGCTGAGCCGCCCCGCTCCCGCGCTTTCGTGCGCAAAACGGGAGCCTCCCGCAACGCCGTCGTGCGCAAAACGGGAGGCTCCCGTCGTATGCGGGCGAGGTCAGGCCGCGTGGCCGACGATGCGGGCATCGCCGAGCCCTCGCCCGGGCTGGCGGGCCGGCGGGGAGCCCGACTACGGTGGCGTGAAGCGAACCACACTGGTGAGCTACCGCATCGTCCTCGTCCTGAAAGGGTCCTCCCATGCCCGCCTCCCGACGGCTCCTCGCCTCTGTCGCCGCCCTGACGACCGCCTGCGCTCTGGCCGGCTGCGCCGCCGAGAACACCGACGAGCAGCCGAACGCCGCCGACAGTCCCGCGTCGTCCGAGCAGAGCCCGGGGTCGTCCGACCAGAGCTCCGAGGGTACGGAGAGCCCCGAAGGCGCCGAGAGCTCCGAGAGCGCGGAGGACGCAGAAGAGAGCCCCTCCGCGTCCGACGGATCCTCGTCGGAGAGCGCGTCCTCGGACAGCTCCTCGTCGGACTCCGATGCCGGCTCAGCCTCGGGCCTGCCGGGCGAGGGCCTCCAGCTCACCCACCCCGGACCCTCGGCCGAGGGCTACGAGTACGCGGGCAACGACCCGCAGTTCGGCCTCCACCAGTTCGAGAGCACGGAGAACTCCTGCTCCATCGCCGTCGAGCTGTACCAGGACCCCGGCGCCGCCGACGCCGAGGACGATAAGGCCGCCACGACGGCGTTCCGCGACGAGATCCTCACCTCGCATGAGAAGAATGCCGAGAAGAACGACGCCGAGATCGAGCTGAAGGAGTCGGAGGCGACCTTCACCGGCGAGGCGCTCGCCCCGCAGGAGTTCGACGCGCTGCGCTATGACGCCACCGTGGACTTCGCCGACGGTTCGACCGCACGCAGCGCCGCGCTGATGCGCGTGTTCCAGGAGCCCTCCCCGACGCGCTGGAGCTACATCTACACGTGCAAGAAGGCCGAGGACTTCGACGAGGAGGAGTTCTCCAAGGCCCAGCGTCAGTTCTCGGTCGTCGGCCTGCAGGAGGACCAGGAGTCCTTCTGACGGGCCCCGCGCGAGCGCCCGAGGTGTCCGCGCGATGCCCGCCCCGAGCCCTCTGCGGTGTCGACAGCGCTCAGAGCTCGGCTTGCGCCTCGTCCCATGTGCGGGACTGCGGCGGGCGGGCGACGCCGTCGAGCAGCGCCTCCGCCGGGTCCGTGCCCAGCTCCACGATCCGGTTGTCCGCGTCGACGTGCACGACCGTCGGCTGGAAGGAGCGGGCCTCGTCGTCGTCCATCTGCGCATAGGCCATGAGGATGACGACGTCGTTCGGGTGCACCAGGTGTGCGGCCGCGCCGTTGATCCCGATGACCCCCGAACCGCGTTCGCCCGCGATCGTGTAGGTCTCGAGGCGGGCTCCGTTGGTGACGTCGACGATGGAGACGAGCTCGCCGGGCAGGATGCCGGCGGCGTCGAGCAGGTCCTGGTCCACGGTCACGGACCCCACGTAGTGCAGGTCCGCCTGCGTGACGGTCGCCCGGTGGATCTTGGCGTGGAACATGGTGCGCAGCATGCGTCTGGAGTCTCTTCCGAGGTGGGGTGCAGGAGCGCCCGATCGGGCGGGCTCAGTCTACGCCGGTGGACCCGGGGCACGTCGGCGCCCGACCTCAGCGGCGCCGCACCCCGGCGGTCAGGTGCGGCGGACCGCCGGCCGCGGTCGCGCTCGCGGTCCTCCTGGTACTGCGCACGGTCCGTCCGGTGGTGCTCCCCGTCGTACTCGACGACAAGCCGCGCGCCGAGCCACGCCATGTCCACCCGCAACGGCTGGCCGGTCTCCAGCACGACGAGCGGATTCACCGCAGGTTCGGGCAGCCCCTGCGCCACCCGACGCGTGCGCACGAACGACTCCATCGGCGAGTCGACGCCCTCGCGCAGGACGTCGCCGGTGTCCGTGGCCGCGTCGCGGGGTCGGGTCGAGCCCGCAACGCATCGGGGGCAGAGGAGCCGGACGACGAGACATGGCCCGAGCATGACGGGCCGGGCGACCGCACGGGGGCGCACCGGGCGAATCTGTGAACAACGCCGGGCACCCAGCCGGGCGCCCCACTGTGACGGCCCTCCCATCCGACCGTGCCCTGCGTTATGGTGGCAGGGATTAACCGACCGATCGGTCAGGCCTGCCGCACGCCCCGACCCGGGACAACCCCGACCCGGCACAGCCCCGACCACGTCTCCGCACCCGACCCAGGAGTCCCGCATGAGCATCACTGCCCCCGACACCCCCGCGCTGCTGCCCAGCTACATCCTCGGAGACTGGTGGACGCCCCAGAACCCGTCGAAGGTCTCGCCCGTGGCCGATGCCAACACCGGCGCCCACCTGACCGACGTCTCCACCGAGGGCATCGACACTGCCGCGGTCATCAACTACGCCCGCACCGTGGGCCAGAAGTCCCTCGGCGAGCTCACCCTCCACGAGCGCGCCCTACGCCTCAAGCAGCTCGCCCAGTACCTGAACTCCCACAAGCAGGAGCTCTACGACCTCTCCTTCGCCACCGGCTCCACCCAGAAGGACCACGCGTTCGACGTCGACGGCGGCATCGGCACCACTTTCACGTTCTCCTCGAAGGGCCGCCGCGAGCTGCCCAACGCCAACGTGATCCCCGACGGCGCCGTCGAGCAGCTCTCGAAGGACGGCTCGTTCATCGGCGAGCACGTCTACCAGCGCATGCCCGGTGTCGCCGTGCAGATCAACGCGTTCAACTTCCCGGTCTGGGGCATGCTCGAGAAGTTCGCTCCGGCGTTCGTGGCCGGCATGCCGACGGTCGTGAAGCCGGCGACGCCGACCGCCTACGTGACGCAGAAGTGCGTCGAGATGATGATCGCCTCCGGAGTGCTGCCGGAGGGCTCGATCCAGCTGATCGCCGGCTCGGCCCGCGACCTGCTCGACCACCTGGACTACCGGGACCACGTCGCGTTCACCGGCTCGGCCGGCACCGCGAACACCCTGCGTCAGCACCCGAACGTGCTCACCGGTGGCATCCGCTTCACCGCGGAGACCGATTCGCTCAACGCCGCGATCCTCGGCCCGGACGCCGCACCGGACACCCCGGAGTTCGACGCGTTCGTGCGCACCGTCTTCCAGGAGATGACCGTCAAGGCCGGCCAGAAATGCACGGCCATCCGCCGCGTCATCGCCCCGGCCGAGCACGTGGAGGCCGTGGTCGAGGCCCTGACCGAACGTCTGAGCTCGCGCGTCGTGATCGGCGATCCGCGCGTCGAGGGCACGACGATGGGCGCCCTCGCCTCGAAGGAGCAGCAGTCCGAGGTCGCCAAGGCCGTACGCCGACTGGTCGAGGCCGGCGGTCACGTGCGCCTGGGCGGCGCCGACGCCCCGACCGGCGACGCGGACGCCGAGGCCGGCGCGTTCTTCGCGCCGACCGTGCTGTCCTTCGAGGACGCCCGCACCCCCGAGGTCCATTCGGTCGAGGCGTTCGGCCCGGTCACCTCGGTGATCGGCTACTCGGACATCGACGACGCGGTCGCCCTGGCCGCGCTGGGCTCGGGCTCGCTCGTGGCGACCGTCGCGACGAACGACGGTGAGACCGCCCGCGCGTTCGCCGCCGGCATCGGCGCCCACCACGGCCGCGTGCACGTCCTGAACCGCCAGACCGCGAAGACCACCACCGGCCACGGCGCTCCCGTGCCGCACCTGGTGCACGGCGGCCCGGGCCGTGCCGGCGGCGGCGAGGAGCTCGGCGGCGTGCGGGCCGTCAAGCACTACATGCAGCGCACCGCACTCCAGGGCTCCCCGGACCTGCTGACCGCGATCACCGGCCAGTGGCACCCGGGCGCCGCGGCGAACACCGTGACCCGCGAGGACGTCGAGGCCGGCGCCGCGACGCACCCGTTCTACAAGTCGCTGGCGGAGCTGAAGATCGGCGACCAGTTCGCCTCGGGCCTGCGCACCGTGACCCTCGAGGACATCACGGCGTTCGCCGAGGAGACCGGCGACAAGTTCTACGCGCACACCGATGAGCAGGCCGCGGCCGCCAACCCGTTCTTCCCTCGCCGCGTGGCCCACGGTTACCTGCTGGTCTCATGGGCGGCCGGCCTGTTCGTCGCCCCGGAGCCCGGCCCCGTGCTGGCCAACTACGGCCTGGACAACCTGCGGTTCATCACTCCGGTCACCTACGACGACTCGATCCGCGTGACCCTCACCGCCAAGCGCATCACCCCGCGCGTCACCGATGACTACGGCGAGGTCGCGTGGGACTGCCAGCTGCACAATCAGAACGACGAACTGTGCGCGCAGTACGACGTGCTGACCCTCGTGGCCAAGACCTGGCCGATGCCGGAGCAGCCCGCCGAGGACTGAGCCGCGCAGCGCTCAGCCCCGCACGCCCGCGAGCACGACGCCCGTCACCGACCGCACCATCTCCTCGACGGTGTGCGGGCCGTCGGGGCGGAACCAGTCGACGACGGAGTTGATCATGCCCAGGGCCAGGCGGGCGAGGTTGCGGGGATCCACGTCGTCACGGACGGCCCCGTCGGCCTGACCGGCCTCGAGCAGGGCACCGAACCGGCGCGTGATAGTGCGGCGGCGCTCCATGGCACGCAGCTCGACCTCGGAGTTTCCGCGCAGGCGCAGCAGCAGGGTCACCTCGGGCATGTGGTCGGCCAGCGCCTGCAGCGTGGCGCGCACGGCCGCCTCGACCCGCTCGACCGGGCCGTCGGAGAGCGCCTCGACCCGGTCGAACGCGGCCTCGAGGGCGTCGAGAGCGGCGTCGAGGGCCTCGCCCAGAATCGCCTCCTTGGACTCCACGTGGTGGTAGATCGCCGACTTCGAGATGCCCAGGTGCGTCGCGAGCATGCCCATCGACGTGGCCTCGTAGCCGTGCCGGTTGAACATGTCGACGCACTCGCGCACAAGCGTCGGACGGTCATAGCCGGGTCGCCCGCGTCGGGGCCCGGCGGATGTCTCGCTCCGGCTCATGTGTCCTCCTGGTGGTGCGTCGGCGGCGACTCGACCTCGGCGGCCTCCCGCGGCCGCGCCGTCACGGACGACGGCCGTCCTCGAGTGTACGAGCACCCCCTCGGGTCGGACGGCACCGACCCGAGGACGGGCGCCGACCCGCACCGGGAGTGACCGAGGTCAGCCCTTCGGACGCTCGTCGTAGATGCGCTTGAGCTTGCCCGAGGAGCGTGCCAGCGAGTCCGGCTCGACGACGTCGACCGTGCAGGACGAGCCGATCGTCGTCTTGATCTGGCCGCGCAGGGCCTGACCGTCGGCCTGCGCCTGCTCCATCGTCGCCTCGGGGCGGCGCTCGATGGTCACGGTCATCTCGTCCATGCGGTCCGGCCGGGTGATGGTGAGGGTGAAGTGCGGCGACAAGCCCGGCAGCTGCAGGGCCAGCTCCTCGATCTGCGAGGGGAACAGGTTCACCCCGCGCAGGATGATCATGTCGTCCGAACGGCCGGTGATGCGGCCCATGCGGCGGTGGCCGGGGTGCGTCGAGCCGGGCAGCAGCCGGGTGAGGTCGTGGGTGCGGTACCGGATGATCGGCAGCGCCTCCTTGGTCAGGGAGGTGAACACGAGCTCGCCGGGCCGGCCGGTCTCGAGGACCTCATCCGTGAACGGGTCGATGATCTCGGGGCGGAAGTGGTCCTCCCAGACGTGCGAGCCGTCCTTGGTCTCGACGGACTCGCCGGCGACGCCGGGGCCCATGACCTCGGACAGGCCGTAGATGTCGAGGGCATCGACGCCGAAGGTCTGCTCGATCTCGCGGCGCATCTCCTCGGTCCACGGCTCGGCGCCGAGCACGGCGGTCTTCAGCGACGTGTCCTTCGGGCCGATGCCCGCCTTGCGGAAGCCGTCGGCGATCGTGAGCAGGTAGGTCGGCGTCGAGAGGATCGCGCTGGGTTCGAAGTCCCGGATCAGCTGGACCTGCTTCTCGGTCTGGCCGCCGGACATCGGGATGACGGCCGCGCCCACGCGCTCGGCACCGTAGTGGGCGCCCAGCCCGCCGGTGAACAGGCCGTAGCCGTAGGCGTTGTGCACGCGGTCGCCCGGGCGGATGCCGGAGGCGCGGAAGCACCGGGCCACGAGCCTGGCCCAGGTGTCCAGGTCGGTGTCGGTGTAGCCGACGACGGTGGGCTGGCCCGTCGTGCCGGAGGAGGCGTGGATGCGGCGCAGCTCGGGGCCGGTCGCGGCGAACGCCTTGAACGGGTAGTTCTTCCGCAGGAACTCCTTGTCCGTGTACGGGAACTTCGCGAGGTCGGCGAGCTCGGTGAAGTCCGAGGGGTGCACGCCGTGCGCGTCGAAGTGCTCCGTGTACGCGGGGACGTTCTCGTAGGCGTGGTGGAGGGTCCAGCGCAACCGTTCGAACTGCAGCGACTCGATCTGGTCGCGGCTCATCGTCTCCTCGGGATCCCGGCGACCGCGGTCGACGGGGTCGGCCGGCAGCGGGGTCGGCGAGTACGGGTTGGGGACGGAGGCCTGGATCATGGCGACTGCTTCCTTCGGCTGGTCTGCGGGCGGAGAGATCGACGCGACGGGTGCGCGGACGCACCCGTGGAGCGAGCGTCGACGATTTACCGAACGAAAGGTAGGTAATCGAGACCCAAGGTACTCCTCGTGACGCACGCCACGTCAAGTTGTCGTGTGGATGACACAGACGTCGGGGTGCGACGACCGGCTCCCCAGCGCCCCGCGGTCGTCTCCGAGCCGGGCCGGCCCCGCGCTTAACGGCTCCGGCGCGCGCCCTAGGGTGGCCTCATGGTGACCTTCACCCCGGACCTCTCCTCGTTCCTGCTGAGCCCCTCCGACCTGACCGCCGTCGCGACGTGCGAGTACGGCTGGCTGCACGACGCCGTGGACCCGCGGCTCGGACGGGCTCCCCGCCCCGACCAGGAGGGCGGCTTCCTCGAGCGCGTCTCCGCCCTCGGCGACGCCCACGAAGCGCGGACGCTGGAACGGTTGAAGGCCGAGCGCGGCCCGGACGGGGTCGTCGAACTGCCCCGGGCCGCCGCGCACACCCCGGAGGGAATCGCCGATGCCGTCGCGGCCTCCCGGCAGGCCCTCACCTCGGGTGCCCCCGTCGTGTTCCAGGCGATGCTGCACGACGGCGTGTTCGGCGGCTACGCCGACTTCCTCGTGCGCGAGGCAGACGGCGCCTACGAGGTGGTGGACACCAAGCTCGCCCGCCACGCCCGCGTGACCGCGCTGCTACAGATCGCGGCCTACGCGGATCTACTCGACGGCATGGGGGTGCCACGGGCCCGGCACGGCAGCCTGTGGCTCGGCGACGGCACCGCCCACCGCGTGGACCTCGAGGAGATCATCCCCGTGTACCGACGCCAGCGCGCCCGACTCGAAGGGCGGCTGCGCGCCCATATGGACGCGGGGCGCCCCGTGGCTTGGGACGACGACGTGGCGGTGTGCGGGCAGTGCGCGGCGTGCGAGGAGGCCGTCGCCGAGCACCGCGACGTGCTGCTCACGGCCGGCGCCACGCGCGTGCAACGGACCCGGCTGCGGAAGGAGGGCGTCCGCACCCTCGAGGACCTCGCCGCAACCGAGCACGCGCCCGCTGGGCTGAGCGAGCGGACCTGGCGGGGACTGCGGGAGCAGGCCCGCCTGCAGCTGCAGGAGCCGGAGCCGGACGGCGCCCCGCCGCGGCAGGTGATCGACCCCGCGGCCCTGCGCGGCCTGCCGGCCCCGGACGCCGGCGACCTGTTCTTCGACTTCGAGGGCGACCCGCTGTGGGTGAGCCCCGCCGGGGACATGGAGGGCCTCGAGTACCTGTGGGGCTGGGTCGAGACCCCCGACGGAGACACGGCGCGCACCGCGTTCGCTGACTTCCGGTTCACGGGCCTGTGGGCGGACACCCGGGCAGAGGAGCGGGCGGCGCTGCAGGAGTTCGTGCGGATGGTCGAGGCCCGCCGCGCGGCGCACCCGCACATGCGGATCTACCACTACGCCGCCTATGAGGTCACCGCGCTCAAGCGCCTGACGGTGCGCCACGGCGTCGGCGAGGCCGAGCTGGACGACTGGCTGCGCGCGGGCCTGTTCGTGGACCTGTACGCGACCGTCAGGGCGGGGCTGCGCGCGGGCGTGCCGAGCTACTCGATCAAGAAGCTTGAGCCCCTCTACATGGGCGCGGACCACCGCGACGCCGACGGCGTCACGACCGCGGCGGACTCCGTCACCGAGTACCACGCCTACGCCGAGGCCGCCGAGGCCGCGGACGACGGCGACCCAGAGGCCGCCCGGGAAGCGCAGCGGCTGCGCGCGGCGATCGAGGACTACAACCGGTACGACTGCGTCTCCACGGCCCGGCTGCGGGACTGGCTGCTCGGACTCGTCGGGCGTCAGACGGCCCCGGCCGCGGACGCCCCGCCCGAGCCCGTGGTCGACGAGGTCGAGACGGAAGACCCGAGGTCGGAGTCGGTCGTCGCCGACGAGGCCCTCGAGCAGGACCTGCTCGCACTCGTGCCCGAGGACGCCGACGCCCCGCTGGACGACGAGCAGCGTGGCGTGGCGCTGCTCGCCGCGGGCCTGGGCTTCTTCCGCCGCGAGGCCAAGCCGCAGTGGTGGGCGTTCTTCGACCGCGCCGTCTCCCCGCCGGACGAGTGGCAGAACCCGCGCGCGAACGTGCTCGCGGACCGCGTCGACGTCCTCGAGGACTGGCACCGCCCCTCCTCGCGCGCCCGCACTCTGCAGCGGGTCGTGCAGGTCACCGGTCACCTCGAGGCCGGCACCGAGCTGACCGAGGGAGCCGAGTCCCGGACCGTGTACGACGACGTCCCCTCCTCGCGCCGCGATGAGCTCACGGCCCACGCGGTGCGGTGGATCGGCCCACGGACCGCGGTCGAACAGGTCGACCACCGCCCCGACGGCCGCTCGACCCTCACGCTGCGCGAGAAGGTCCCCCTCGACGTGGACCCGCACGCCCAGCTGCCCTCGGCCGCCTTCGCGCACACCGTGATTCCGTCGGAAACCCTGCAGGAGCGGCTCCGCGACCACGCCCGTCTGACCCGTTCCCTCGGCGTGCTGCCCCGGGCGGACCGGTCCGAGACCGCCGACGCCGAGCAGGCCCCCGAGGCCCCGCCAACGGCCGTGTTCGACATCCTGGCCCGGCGTGTGCCGGCCACAACCGGTCGGCCGCTGGCGGCCGTGACCGCGGACGCCCGCGCCGGCGTGCTCGACGGCGTCGACGCGCTCGTCGAGGCCCTGGAGTCCGCGCGCGGCTCCTATGTCGCCGTCCAGGGCCCGCCGGGCACCGGCAAGACCCACGTCGGCAGCCACGCGGTGAAGGCGCTCGTCGAGCGCGGCTGGCGGGTCGGGATTACCGGGCAGTCACACGCCGTGGTCGAGAACTTCCTGGCCAAGCTCGTGCGCATCGGCATCCCCGCCGAGCAGGTCGGCAAGGAGAAGGGCCGCAGGGACGACGACCGCGAGCGCCCGTGGACCGCGCTGCCGAACCGCGCCACGGCCTTCGCCCACCTGGCCGAACCCGGGCACGTGCTCGGCGGCACCGCGTGGACGTTCGCGCATGCCGACGCCCCGGAGGTCGACCTGCTGGTGATCGACGAGGCCGGGCAGTTCTCCCTGGCCATGACCCTGGCCGCGGCCGCCCGCGCCCGCACGGTCCTGCTGCTGGGCGACCCGCAGCAGCTGCCGCAGGTCACCCAGGGCACCCATCCGCAGCCGGTCGGCGACGCGGCGCTGGGTTGGCTCATGGAGCCCGGGGAGGAGGTGCTGCGCCCCGAGCGCGGCTTCTTCCTCGACACCACCTGGCGCATGCACTCCGCTTTGACCGCGCCGGTCTCGCGGCTGTCCTACGACGGCCAGCTGCACGCGAACACGGCGGTCACCGACCTCCGGCACCTCGACGGCGTCGAGCCCGGGCTGCATCCGGTGCCGGTCGTGCACGAGGGCAACGCGGTCTCCTCGCCCGAGGAGGCGGCCGCCGTCGTGGATGTGGTGCGCGAGGTCACCGGGCGTTCCTGGACCCCGGGGGCCGGCGCCGCGCCGCGGCCGCTGACCGACGAGGACGTGATCGTCGTGGCGCCCTACAACGGGCAGGTCGCGACCGTGCGCGAGGCGCTCGACGCCGCCGGGTTCGGGGGCACCACCGTCGGCACGGTGGACAAGTTCCAGGGCCGGGAGGCGCCCGTGGCGATCCTGACGATGGCCGCTTCGAGCCCCGACGAGGTCGCCCGTGGGCTTGACTTCCTCCTCAGCCGCAACCGGCTGAACGTGTCGATCTCCCGGGGCCAGTGGGCGTGCTTCCTGGTCCACTCCCCCGCGCTGACCGACGCGCTGCCCACGAATCCCGCGGACCTGGCGACGATCGGCGCGTTCCTGCGGCTCGTGCAGCGCTGAGTCAGCCGGCCTCGCCCTGGCGCAGCCGGTGGCGCTGCAGTTTGCCGGAGGGCGTTCTGGGCAGGCTCGGCACGACGTGCACCCGCCGCGGGTAGGCGTGCTTCGAGTACTCATCGCGCACCGTCGCCTGCAGCTCGGCGGCCAGCGCGGCCTCGTCCGGCACGGGGCCGGTGGGCACCACGAAGGCGACGACCTCCTGCCCCCGTACCCCCTCCGGGTCCGGCATGCCGACGACGGCCACGTCCTTCACCCGCGGATGGCGGATGAGCACGGACTCCACGTCGAACGGGCCGATCCGGTAGCCCGCGGCGAGGATGACGTCGTCGTCGCGGGAGGTGAAGAAGAACCAGCCGTCCGCGTCCTGCGTGCCGGTGTCCCCCGTGAGGTACCAGCGGCCGTCCGCGGTGAAGCGGGAGGCGGTCGTGTCCGGGTCGTCGAGGTAGCCGGGGAACCAGAACAGGGGTGAGGTCGCGTCGATCGCGATCTGCCCCTCACGCAGGACCGCGTCGATCCCCGGCATCGGCGCGCCCATGGAGCCGGGGCGGGCCGGTTGCGCGAGCTCGGGGTGGGCGTGGGTGCAGATCACCATGCCCAGCTCGGTCTGCCCGTAGTGGTCGCGGATCTCCGCGCCGAGCGCCTGCCGGCCCCACTCGAGCATGGACGGAGGCAGCGGCTCTCCCGCGGAGCAGACCCGGCGCAGCCGCAGCGGCGCCTCCTCCGTGACCTGGCCTGCCTTGGCGAGGGCGCGGAACATCGTGGGAGCGCCGGCCAGGTTGGTGACGCCCTGGGCGCGGACCACCTCGGCCATGGCGGCCGGGGAGAATCGGCCGCGGTACTGCAGGGAGGTCGCACCGAGCATCAGGGTGCCGACGATCCCGTAGTAGAGCCCGTAGGCCCAACCGTGGTCGGCGGCGTTCCAGAACACGTCCTCCGGGCGCAGGTCCACGGAGAAGGTGAGGTACGCGGCAAAGGCGGCAGCGGCCCGCAGCGGCACGGGCACACCCTTGGGATGGCCGGTGGTGCCGGAGGTGAACAGCAGGGCGATCGGCCCGTCACCGCCGACGGCCGTGTCCTCCGCGAGCGGCTCGGCCGCGGCGAGCTCGTCCCACTCGGGGCCGGTGCGCACGATCGCGATGCCGGCGATCCCCTCGAGCTTGGCGGCCTGGTCCGGCTCCGCGACGACGAGCCGCGCGGCGGCCCCCTCGATGCGGGTCTGCGCCGCCCCGGCGGCAAAGGCCGTGAACAGGGGCACGTGCACAGCGCCGAGCCGCCACAGCGCCAGCGCCGTGACCACCAGCTCCTCCCGTTTGGACATCATCACGGGCACCCGGTCGCCTCGCCGGACGCCACGGGCGGCCAGCCCGGAGGCCAGGCGTCGGGACCGCTCGGCGAGCTCCCCGAAGGTGAGGTCGACGGCGGTCATGTCCTCGGCCACGAAGCGGAAGGCGACGTCGTCGGCGGGCCAGCGGTCGCACAGCAGCTGGGCGGCACAGGCGTCCGGGGTGTCGACCTCGGCGACCCATCCGGCCATGAGCCGGTCGATCGTGGGGGTGGCGGCAGGATCGGTCATCTGGGTCTCCTCATCCCTCGGGTGCGCTGTTCCGGCACCGACGTCGGCCCGCTCAACGCTAGGAGCGCGGCACGGCCCCGACCGGAGTGGGACTCCGTGTTGCGCGGCAGGCGCCGGCAGGATGGCGGCATGACCGCATCCAGGACTGTGCACCACACCAGGCCTGTCACCACAGTGGGCGGCATGAGGGCCGAAACAGCGGTCATTCCGCCCAGTGTGATGACCGGGCAGCGGGATGATCCCCCCGGTGTCAGAATGGACACATGAGTTCGCAGCCCTCCGCCACGTCCGCCGCCACCGCCGACCGCCGCCCGCTGGGCGACGCCGGAATCGCCCTCGGCCCGCTCGACGGCCGCTACCGCGCCGCCGTCGAACCGCTCGTCGAGCACCTCTCGGAGGCCGCGCTGAACCGCAACCGCATCCACGTCGAGGTCGAGTGGTTCATCCACCTCTCGGAGCAGCAGACGCTGCCGGGCCTGGCCCCGCTGACCGACGAGCAGAAGGCCGGCCTGCGCCGGATCGTCGCGGATTTCGGGCCGGACGAGGTCGCCGAGCTGGCCGAGATCGAGCAGGTCACGGTGCACGATGTGAAGGCCATCGAGTACTTCATCGGCCGTCGACTCGAGGCCCTCGGCCTGGCGGAGAAGACCGCGCTGGTGCACTTCGCGTGCACCTCCGAGGACATCAACAACCTGGCCTACGCCGTCGGCGCGCGCGACGCGATCCAGCAGGCCTGGCTGCCGGCCGCCCGCGCCATGCTCGAGTCGATCTCGACGATGGCCGCCTCCGCCGCGGACACCCCGATGCTCTCGCGCACCCACGGTCAGCCGGCCACGCCGACGACGCTCGGCAAGGAGATGGCCGTGTTCGTCCACCGCCTGAGCCGTCAGCTGCGGCGCATCGAAGGCCAGGAGTTCCTCGGCAAGATCAACGGGGCCACCGGCACCTATGCGGCGCACCTGGCCGCCGCCCCGCAGACCGACTGGCAGCGGATCGCCCGCACGTTCGTCGAGGGGCTGGGCCTGACGTGGAACCCGCTGACCACGCAGATCGAGTCCCACGACTGGCAGGCCGAGCTGTACGCGGACGTCGCCCGGTTCAACCGCATCCTGCACGGCTTCTGCGTCGATGTGTGGAGCTACATCTCGATCGGCTACTTCGCGCAGGTGCCGGTCGCGGGGGCCACCGGGTCCTCGACCATGCCGCACAAGGTGAACCCGATCCGCTTCGAGAACGCCGAGGCAAACCTCGAGCTCTCCTGCGCCCTGCTGGACTCGCTCGGCGCGACGCTCGTCGAGTCCCGCTGGCAGCGAGATCTGACCGACTCCACCTCGCAGCGCAACATCGGCGTCGCGCTCGGCCACTCGATGCTCGCGCTGTCGAACGTCACGAAGGGCATGGGCCAGCTCACGGTGGCCGAGCCGGTGCTCGCCGACGACCTCGACGGCAACTGGGAGGTGCTCGGCGAAGCCGTGCAGACCGTGATGCGCGCCGAGGCCCTCAACGGGGCCGAGGGCATGGACAACCCCTACGAGCGTCTCAAGGAACTCACCCGCGGCCACCGCGTGGACGGCGAGCGCATGCGCGAGTTCGTCCAGGGCCTCGGCCTGCCGCAGGACGCGCAGGAGCGCCTGCTCGAGCTCACCCCGGGCACGTACACGGGCATCGCGGCGCAGCTGGCCGCCGAGCACGGCCCGACTCGAGGCTGAGCCCGGCGGGCGCCGCACCCAGTGGATTCCCCTCACTCCCGCGGAAGACGCCCAGGTCACACGGGGGTGTGGCGTTCAGCGGACGCATCGCCGACACGCCGACACGGGTCGGCGCGCGCTCCTAGACTTCCCGCGTGCTAACCACACTGAGCCTGCTGCCCACCCTCGTGCTCGGCACGGGTGAGAACCGTGACCCGCGCCAGCTCGAGAAGGACGTGCCCGAACAGTTCGACTCCGACGGGCAGGTCGCCGAGACCGTCTCCGCCGCGGTGACGACCCTCGACCTAATCGGCGTCGTGTTCTTCGCCATCTCCGGCGCGGTGCTGGCCGTCCGCAAGGGGTACGACATCGTCGGTTCCCTGCTGCTGGCCCTGATCGTCGCCACCGGCGGCGGCATCATCCGCGACCTCATCGTCAACGACCAGGTGCCCGCGGCCTTCCGCAACCCGTTGTATCTGGTGCTGCCGGTGGTCGCGACGCTGCTGGTGTTCTTCCGCGTGTTCGGGCAGAGCCGTGGACACCAGGCGGTCATGCTGTTCGACTCGGTCGGGCTGGCCGTGTACTGCGTGGTCGGCACCCGCATCGCTCTGCTGGGCGGCATCGACTCGATCGGGGCCATCGTGCTCGGCCTCGTCTCGGCGGTCGGCGGCGGCATGCTGCGCGACGTCGTGGCCGGGGAGCCGCCGGCCATATTCGGCGGTCGCGGCTGGTACGCGCTCTCGGCCCTGATCGGCGCGACCCTGACCGCCGTGCTGGGCGCCGTGGAGTGGCTGAACATCCTCACGTCCGTGGGTGTCATGGCCGGCGTGCTCGCCCTGCGTCTGCTGTCTCTGCGGCAGGGCTGGCCCGCCCCCGGCGCGGACATCGCCGGGCTCGAGCAGGCCCAGCGCGAAGACCCGGACGCCGAGCCTCCGGTGGAGGACGTGCGCGACCGCGAGAGCGCGGACGGCGGAGTGGCCGCCCCCGGCGAGGGGGACGCCGACGAGGGGGACCTCGACGAGGGGGCGACGAATCGCCCCGCCCGGGGCTGAGGCCGGCCGAGACCCGGTAGCGTGCACTCCGGCACTGACACCGCACCGGAGAGGAACACATGGAGCACGTGCAGTCCGTCCTGGGCGAGCTGCCCTGGCTCATGACCGCGCTCGATCTGATCGGCGTGTTCTTCTTCGCCACGTCGGGGGCGCTGCTGGCCACGCGCAAGGGTTTCGACCTGGTGGGCTCGGTGTTCCTGTCCCTGCTGGCCGGTCTCGGCGGAGGCGTCACGCGCGACGTCCTGCTGGACCGCGGCATGCCGGCTTCCCTCGAGAACCCGGTGTATCTGATCCCGCCGTTGCTGGTGGCGCTGCTGGTGTACATCAAGGTGATCCATCCCAACCGGCTGATCCTGACGATCACGGTGTTCGACGCCGGCGGGCTCGCCCTGTTCACGGTCACCGGAGCAATGGTGGCGCTCGAACACGGCGCGAACCCGGCCGCCACGGTGGTCATCGCGAGTCTGGGCGCACTGGGCGGCGGCCTGCTGCGCGACATCGTCGCCAATGAGGTCCCGTCGATCTTCGATCCTCGCGGCGTGTACGTCGTGCCCACCGTCGTCGGGGCGGTCGCGGCGACCTGGATCGGCATGCACGGGCATCTCAACGCCGTGACGGGCACACTGATCGCCACGCTGATCTTCACGATCCGCATGGCCGGCTACCGCTACAACTGGCGTTTCCCGGGCGCGGACATCTCCATGGACCAGGACTCGATTGACCGGCTGCGCGCCGCCGCCGTGCAGGCGCAGGAGGCCGCCCGCCGCCGAGCCGTGCCGATGCGCCGCACCCGCGATGTGGGCCCCAGTCTGGAACCGGCCCTCGAGCCCGCCGGTGACGCCCCGGACCCTGTCGGCACCGGACAGCAGGCCCCGCTGGGCCCCCGCGAGGAGTACCAGGACCAGGTGTACGTCGAGGACTACGACCCCATGACGCAGGCCATCACGGTCGTGGACCGGGCCTCCGGCCAGGTGGCTCACCTCGACGCCGAGACCGGCGTCATGGACGTGACCGACCCGCGCACCGGCTGGGTCCGCTCCTACGACGACCCCGAGGACGACTGGGTGAAGCGCGACGCGCAGGAGGATTGAGTCCACGCCGTCGTGGCCCTGAGCAGCACGGGCGGTGCACGCCCCGGCAGGACTATGATGAGAGTCCATGACAGGCACCGCCGACACGGCCACCGCTCCTTCCCACCGCCGCCTCGGCTTCGATCGCGAGAAGTACATCGCGATGCAGTCCGAGCACATCCAGAACCGCCGCGACCAGATCGGCGGCAAGCTCTACCTCGAGATGGGCGGCAAGCTCTTCGACGACCTGCACGCCTCCCGCGTGCTGCCCGGCTTCACGCCGGACAACAAGATCGCGATGCTCGAGCAGCTCAAGGACGAGACCGAGATCCTGGTCTGCTTCAATGCGAAGGACCTCGAGCGGAACAAGGTTCGCGCGGATCTGGGCATCACATATGAGGACGACGTGCTGCGCCTCGTGGACGTGTTCCGCGAACGCGGGTTCCTTGTCGAGCACGTGGTCGTCACGCAGCTGGAGGAGACGAACCACCGCGCCGGCGCGTTCATCGAGCGGCTCGAACGGCTCGGCCTGACGGTCGCCCAGCACCGGGTGATCCCCGGCTATCCGCATGCGACGGCCCGCATCGTCTCCGACGAGGGGTTCGGCCGGAACCAGTGGTCTCAGACCACCCGTGACCTCGTCGTGGTGACGGCCCCGGGACCGGGTTCCGGCAAGCTCGCCACCTGCCTGAGCCAGATCTACCACGACCATGCCCGCGGCATCCGCTCGGGCTACGCGAAGTTCGAGACGTTCCCGATCTGGAACCTGCCGCTCGAGCACCCCGTGAACGTCGCCTACGAGGCGGCGACGGCCGATCTGGACGACATCAATCTGATCGACCCGTTCCATCTGGCCGCCCACGGCGAGCAGGTGACCAGCTACAACCGGGACGTCGAGGTCTTCCCACTGCTCGCGGCGCTGCTGGAGAAGCTCACCGGCTCCTCACCGTATGCCTCCCCCACCGAAATGGGCGTGAACATGGCCGGCCACGCGATCGTCGACGACGAGGCGTGCCGGGAGGCCGCCACACAGGAGATCATCCGGCGGTACTACAAGGCGGTCGTCGAGGAGGCCATCACCGATGACGACGACGAGGTCTCCGAGCGCATCGCCCTGGTGATGTCCCGGCTGGGGCTGAGCTCGGAGTCTCGGCGCGTCGTCGAGGCGGCGTTGGCGGTGCAGGCGCGCACGGGCGAGCCGGGCTCGGCGGTGCAGCTGCACGACGGCACGATCGTCACGGGCAAGACGAGCCCGCTGCTGGGCTGCTCGGCGGCGATGCTGCTGAACGCGCTCAAGGAGCTGGCCAGGATCGACGACGACGCGCTGCTGCTCTCGCCGGAGTCGATCGAGCCGATCCAGACGCTCAAGACCGCGCATCTGGGCTCGAAGAACCCGCGGCTGCACACCGATGAGGTGCTCATCGCGCTGTCCGTGTCCGCGGCGAGCGACGAGAAGGCCCGGCGGGCGCTGGGCGCTCTACGTCAGCTCGAAGGGTGCGATGTGCACACCACCACGATCCTCGGGAACGTCGACGAAAGTATCTTCCGCAACCTCGGCATGCTCGTGACAAGCGAGCCGACGTTCCAGAAGAAGGCGCTGTACCGGAAGCGGTGAGGCCGCGGCCCGGCTGCTCTGCGACCTCGTGGGGCGGGGCGGTGCGGTGGCGCGGGGTGGTGGCGCGGGGTGGTGCGACCCCGCGCAGTCATGCCAGCGGGCACTCCAACCCCGAGCGGTCACGCCAGCGGGCGGTATCGCGGACAAATCAGCCTCCATACCGCCCGCACGCATGACCGAAGCCCCGCGAAACGCCCGCACGCATGACCGAATCCCCGCGAAGCGCCCGTTGGCATGACCGAATCCCCGCGAAACAACCGTTTGCATGACCGAAGCCCCGCCCCGCGCGGACCAACGCCGAGGCTCAGCGCAGCGGACCCTTCACGATCTTCCCGGCCGCGTTCTTCGGCAGCGCGTCATGGACGAACACCTCGCGCGGGGTCTTGTACCGGGCCAGCCGCTCCCGCAGGAACGCCAGCAGCTCGCTCGGCGTCACGTCCACGCTCTGCGCCAGGGCGACGTGCGCGACGACGTCCTCTCCGTACCGTTCGCTGGGCCGCCCGACGACGACGGCCTCGACGACGGCCGGGTGTTCGTAGAGGACCTCTTCCACCTCACGCGGATACACGTTGTAGCCGCCGGTGATGATGATGTCCTTCTGCCGGTCCACGATCACGTAGTACCCGGCCTCGTCGCGTCGGGCGAGATCGCCGGAGCGCAGCCATCCGTCGGCGTCGAAGGCGGCGGCAGTGGCCGTCTCGTCGCCGCGGTAGCCGGGCATCACGGCTTCGCCGCGCATGCGCAGCTCGCCGACGGTCTGGGTGTCCGACTCCGGCACGACGGTCTCGGTGACGGTGCCGTCGTCGTGTTCCTGGGAGACCACGATGCGGAACTGCATGCCGTCCATGGGCAGCCCCACCGTGCCGGGCCGGTTGGGCACGTCGACGGGGTTGATGCAGACGGCGCCGCAGCCCTCAGACAGGCCGTAGCCCTCGCTGAGCGGCACCCCGACGAGCGACTCCACGGCACGCAGCGTGTCCAGCGGCAGAGAGGCGCCGCCGGAGATCATGCGCCGCAGTCCGGAGAGGTCGGCGGGGGTGCCGGCGGCCTCGCGCGTTCGGGCGGCTGAGACGAGCGCACCCCAGATGGTGGGGACGCCGGCCGCCACGGTGACGCCGTCGCGGACGAACTGCTCGAGGGCCTGACGCGGCTCGAACCGGCTGGTCGCGGAGATCGTCGCCCCGACGACCAAGGCGCTGGTGAGCACGATGCAGAATCCGAAGACGTGGAAGAACGGCAGGGCGCCGTAGAGGACGTCGCCGTGGCGGATCTTCGTGAGCGACTCGACCGTGGAGATCGCCGACGCCCGCACGTTCATGTGCGTGAGGCGGGCCGGCTTCGGCTTGCCCGTGGTGCCGGAGGTGTAGATCAGCAGGGCGTCGTCCCCCGGGTCGCGCGGAACGGGGTCGGCGACGGGCTCGACGCCCGCGAGCAGCTCCGGCAGGTCGGCGGGGGCGTGGCTGAGGCAGTCGATGCTGCAGGTTGCGGCGGCCTGCCCGGGGGCGTCCAGACCGGGCTGGGTCCACACGAGGCGGACGTCGGAGTCGGAGAAGTGGTGGTCGAGCTCACGGGCGGTGAGCTGCGGGTTCAGCGGCACCACGACGGCACCGAGACGAACGGTCGCGAAGAAGACGACCGGGAACGTGAGCGAGTTCGGCGTGACCAGGGCGACGGCGTCGCCGGCCGTGACACCGCGCTGACGCAGCAGACCGGCGGCCCGGGCCACGAGGTCCTGCAACTGCGCGTAGGTGAGGCGCTGCTCGCCGTGAATCCAGGCGGTCGTCTCGGGCCAGCGGCGGGCTGCCTCGTCGAGCAGGTCGGCCAGGTGGCCCGGGCGGCGGGTCTGGGCGGCGGGGACGGACTGCTCGGTCATGGGGCGGGTGCTCCTGCACATCGGGGCGGCGGGGAATCGAGGCGGGGACGGACCGCCGGCGGGCGCCGCAGGGATAGGGCCTCGTACAGAGTAGGGGCCAGGCATGGAGAGGGCACCACGCGAGCGAGCATGGTGAGCTGTGCAGCTCAGGCGACGTCAGTCACCGTGGCCGACAAGAACCTCTCGTAGGCCCAAGCCAGCTGCTCTTTCCCGGGTCGATTCGCCCGCGTCTCGGGCAGCTTCATCAGCGGCTGGCCATGCAATTCCTGCAGTCCGTGGCGGAGCATCGGGCCGTCGACTTCGTCGAGCAGGTCCTGACGAATCTCGACGATCGGCCTGCCCGCTGCAGGCCGGATCCCCAAGAACTTGCTATCGAAGGCGGCGTGGTGAATCTTGCACAACGACAGACCGTTCGTCACCGTGGGCAGTCCCAGCTCGTGGTGGTCGGGCACGATGTGGGCGGCATCGAGAAGTTCCGGATGCGCGAAGTTACACACCGCACACCGATTGTCGTAGGCGACGAGCACCGTGGACCGGAAGACCGGCTGATGAAGTCGCACCTTGGTTTCTCGGTAAAGATAACGGCGCAGCGACGACTCCATGGGCGACTCTTCCATGAGTCCCTCATCGACATCTTCTGATTCAACCGGCGACAACACGAATTGTTGTTTCTCTTCTTCTTCGCCGAGCAAGACGACGGGCGCCACCGCCTGGTAACGCGCCGGACTCATGCCCACACCGACAAACCAGATCAGAGGGAGCGACTGCATCATCGCCGTCCGAAGTCCCACGTTGTCCGGATGATTTCGATCATCGCCACGCCACTTGTACCTCACCAAGCCGTCCGCGCCGACCTCCCTCACGGCTCACGAAACAACCGACGTTGTGCAACATTACCGATGTATAGCGCGTCGGTAATGTTGCAGAACGTCGGGATTTTCGGCGAGGGGGAGGGAGGGGTGAGAGTAGGTGCCGAGAGGGCAGCTCTCATTCATCAGGAAGGTCTCTCGCTGAGACCGGGCCCGCACCGGGTCCTGTGCTTGCGCTAGACAATGCGGCCCGGCCCCCGACACGTGCTCAACGAGACCGGCCACAGCCTCGGGCCAATCCTGCGCGACCACGCACTCACGCTGTTCACCCCCGCGACCTGCCTGTGGCGCCGTGCATCATGGCGCGGCGACTCAGCTGGCCTCCTGCCGCCGGTACTCGCGCCACTGGCCCGCCGCCACCAGCACGATCACCGTCACCCACGCGACGTTCCACCAGGACAGCCGCCCGTCGGTCAGGAACGTGCCGAGGCTGATCGTCAGAACCAGCGCCGCCATCCCGGTGTAGAGCCAGGCCATGCGTCGGCTGGCCGCCGCCCGGTCCCGTCGGAATCGCGCGGCATACCGGGCCGGGGCCCCGAACTCCTCGACCAACGGGCGCCCGGACTCCGCCGCGTGGGCCCGGGCCTCGCGCACGATCTCCCGCACCCGCGCCTCGGGCAGGTCCATGCGCAGCCGCAAGGTCCCGGCCAGCTCCTCGGCCCAGGCATCGTCGGCCCACGCGTCGTCGGCCAGCCCGGCGGCTGCAGCCTCGGACGTCGTACGGGCGGGAGGGGCCTGCGGCAGCATCTTCTCGGCCAGCCACGCGAGCGCCCCGTAGGCGGGGGTCAGGGCGAACAGCCACAGCGTGGAGCCGGTGAACAGGCGCGTGCCCGCATTGACCTCGACCAGCCAGAACGCGATCGCGCAGGCCATTGCCGCCAGGGCCGCGGCACACGTGAGCACCGCGACCAGGCGCGAGGCACGCACGAGCATCCGCTCCCACAGCGTCATGACGGTCACCCCGGTCACGCCCACCAGACCGGGGGCGAGCAGGGTCCCCCAGGAGACGTTCGTGGTGAGGCCGTCGCGGATCAGCCAGACCACCGCGAACAGCACCGACGTGCCCGCCGCGACCGTCAGCCCGACCGGCAGCACGTCCCGCCACGTGGCGTTCGGGGAGGAGTCGACGAGCGGCTCGCCTGCCTCGGCCGCGTCGTCCTGGACCTGCCGGGCGAACTCGTCGGGCGTGCCGAACAGGGCCTCGGGGCCCTCGCCGCTCTCGTGGACCGCGGCGGCGACGCGACGCAGCTCACGCCGGGCGGCGGCGGTGGACACCCCGTCCATGCCCAGCCGGAAGGTGACCAGGCTCGCCCACACGACGTCCTGCTCGACCGGGTCGGCGCCGACCTCAGCGCGAGCGTGGCCGACCTCATCGATGACGTCGACGAGATCGCGCGGCGGGCGGGGCGCGTCGCCGGGGCGGTCGCGCCAGTCGTGTCGGTCGGGGGTCGCGGTCATGGTCGAGTCCCTTCTGCGGTGTCGTCGGCGAGCGTGCCGAGGGCGTCGGCGAGGCGGTGCAGCTCGGCGACGGCGTCGCGGTGGGCGCGGCGGCCCGCCTCGGTGAGGGCGTAGTCCTTGCGGCCGGGGCCGGAGGCGCCCTCGACCCAGCGGGCGGTGACGTGCCCGGCCTCCTCGAGCCGGCCAAGCACGGGGTACAGCGACCCGCCGCGCAGGCGTCCGAAGCCGTGCTCGGCGAGCGCCTGGGCGATGCCGTAGCCGTGCAGCGGCCCGGCGGCGAGGCTGCCGAGGATCGCCGGTTCGAGCGCGGCGCGCACCCAGGCGGAGGGCCACGGGGCGGGGTCTGGTGTCTCGGTCACGGATCTAAGTATATTCCGTACCTAGATACTGTCGAGACCTGAGGTGGCTGCCCCCTGCCTCTCCCCTTTCCATGGCTGCGTGGTCACTTTCTGCCGCTAGAACGCGCCGATGGCGACAGAAAGTGACCACGCAACGCAAGGAGGAGAGGGGCGGCGGGCGGCCGGCTCCCGACTAGTCGATCCCCCGGGCCGCCAGCGCGTCGCCCACATCGTCGGCGTGTTTGAACGCGAGCACCAGCAGCGGCAGCACCCACGCCCACGGCGTCATCCGCACGCCCCGACTGGCCTGCGCATGTCGGATCTGCACGGCCAGGGCCCGCAGATGGCCGATCGAACTGAGCACCAGCCCCATCGCCAGGCCGACGCGCTCGGGCCGAATCCCGACCCTGTTCAGCGCCGGCCCGAGCAGGGGCACCCGCATGAGCGGTGTCAGCACCGCTTCGGCCACCGCCACCATCGCGGCGATCCGCGTGGTGCGCGTGACGATCTGCGCCGCGAGCACCAGCCCGAGCACCCGCCCGACGGAGGCGATGGCCGCGACCGGCCCGAGCACGACCCACTGGAACGCCAGCAGCACCGCGTAGAACCACCACAGCGCCCGCAGGTCGCCGAGAAGCATGCGCGCGCCCCGCCCGACACCGAAGGCCACGACGTACGCGGACACCGCCACCGCGACGGACAGCGCGGCGACCCCCGACCCGAGACCGGGCCACAGCGCGGGCCCGAGGGTCAGCCCCAGTGCCCACAGCGCGAACACGGCGAGCTTCAGCCCGGCCGGGCACCGGTGCAGGAGCGAATCCCCCGCGATGTACAGCGAGATCACCGGGCCGCCTCCCCGGAGCCTTCGCCCGCCTCACCGGGGCCGTCGGCCGCCTCCCCGAGCGCTCCGCCGAGCTCCCCGGCCACGGCCTCGTCGAGGAACCGTTCGTACTCACGCACGACGTCCCCGGCCGGCCCCGTCGCCCGCACCCGGCCCTGATGAACCCAGACGGCGTCATCGCAGGCTCGGGCCAGGTCGAGGTCATGGGTGACGAGCAGCAGCTGGAACCCGTCGGCCGCGAGCAGCCGATCGGCGATGATCCTGCGGTGTCGCCCGTCGAGCAGGGAGGTGGGCTCGTCGGCGATCACGAGGCTCGGCTCGGCCGCCGTCACCGCGCACATCGCCAGCCGCTGCGCCTGGCCGCTGGAGAGCGCCAGGCACGGCCGGTCGGCGAGCTCGGTCAGCCGGTGTTCGGCGAGCGCCGCGTCGACCCGCGCGGCCACCTCGGCCTTCGGTAGGCGTCGCCCATCGGGCCCGCGCAGCGCCTTGACGGTCAGCTCGACGTCCTCGCGCACCGTCGGCATCACCATCTGCGCGGCCGGGTTCGCGAACACGAACCCCACCACCCGGCGCAGCGACTTCACATCACGCACCGCGTCGACCCCGTGCACGTCGGCTTCCCCGGCCACGACGTCGGCCAGGCCCGCGATCGCCCGGGCCAGCGTGGACTTGCCGGAGCCGTTCTCCCCGACCACGGCGACGCGCGGCGCGTCCAGGCGCAGGTCGACGTCGCGCAACAGGGTCACGACGCCCTCGGCGCCGTCGGCCTCGACGCGGACCCCGCGCAGCTCCACGGCACGCTCGGTGGTGAACGTCATGGCAGGGTCCTCTCGATCCGGGGGCGGGCAGCCCCTCTACGGTAGGGCCATGGAACGCACCGACGACGCGCAGACCCCGACCACGACCGCCCGGCCACCCCGCGCCGCGCCCGTCCTCTCGCACCGTGAGGACGCCGACGTCTCCTACCGCACCCGCAAATGGGTGAAGCCGGAGGACCTGAACGCGAACGGCACGCTGTTCGGCGGGTCGCTGTTGCGGTGGATCGACGAGGAGGCGGCGATCTACGCGATCATCCAGCTGGGCAACCGGCGCTCGGTGACGAAGCTGATCTCGGAGATCAACTTCCTGGCCTCAGCCGAGCAGGGCGACATGATCGAGATGGGCCTGCGCGCCGTGAGCTTCGGCCGCACTTCCCTGACGATGCGCGCGAAGGTGCGGAACATCATCACCGGCGAGGTCATCCTGACGATCGACAAGATCGTGTTCGTCTCCCTCGACGACGACGGAAACCCGAAGCCGCACGGCTACACGGACATCACCTACGACCGGGACCGTCTGCCCCGCGAGCCGAGCCGCGGCGCGGGCTGAGGCCGGGCCCGGGCGACGCGTCAGCCGACCTCGAGCAGCAACGCCACACCCATGCCGCCGGCCACCGCACACGTCACGAGGGCACGCGAGCCCGGCGGCTCTCCCTGCAGCCGGCGCACCGCGTGCACGACGGCCACCGCCCCGGAGGCGCCCCACGGGTGCCCGAAGGCGAGCGCGCCCCCTCCGGCGTTCACGCGCGGGTCGACGCCCCACGCGTCGAACCGGGGGCCCGGACGGGGGCTCGGAGCGGCTCGGTCACCGGCGCCCGCGTCAGCCTCGGCGACGACGCCCTCCGGCGCACCGCCGGGCTCGCCGGCGAGGCCGAGTTCGTCGAGGGTCGCCAGCGCCTGCGCCGCGTATGCCTCGACCACCTCGATCACAGCCAGGTCCTCCAGCCCGAAGCCTGTCTGCCCGAGCACCCGTCGGACCGCGGCGACCGGGGCAAGGCCGGGCAGGGCGGGATCACCGCCGGTCAGCGCCCCCGCGACGACGCGGCAGGGACGGCCGAGCGCGGCCGCACCGACGGACGGCCTGCTGTGATCAGGTTCGGCCCGAACCGCGGCGGCCCCGTCGGCGATGCGGGCGGCGGTCGCCCCGGTCACGGCGGTCGCGGGCTCGGCCTCGGCACGCACGGCGGTGAACCGGGCCAGCGCTCGGGCATCCAGACGACGGGGGCCGTCATCGCCGTCCAGCCTCGTCTCCGACGACACGGCGAGCGCGTGCGAGCGGGCGGCGAACCGTTCCTGCCGTTCACGGCCGATGCCCCGCTGGAGGGCCAGGGCGTCGGCGGCCGCGGTCATGCCGGGATCATGCCAGCCGACCGGCACCATGGGCGCCTGTGCATAGGGCACCCCGCCGATCGAGCGAGTCGGCGCGGTCGACGGGGACTCGACCCCGCCGCCGACGCACGAGGCACCGGTCAGGGAGGCGTGCTGGGCGGCCTGCAGCACCGCGAGCAGTCCGGAACCGCACTGCGCGTCGACGGTCCAGCCGGGCACTGGCTCGCCCAGCCCGGCGCCGAGCGCGGCGATCCGCCCCAGGTTCCCGCCCGGGCCGGTGCAGTTGCCGAGCACGACGGCGGCCGGAGCCTCGGACGACCTGGGGCCGCTGCCGAGCCGCCCGACGACGGACGCTGCGAGCTCGCCCGCGCCGAGGTGTGCCTGCGCTCGGGAACGGGCCGTGATCGGTGTGCGGGCCGCGGCCGTGATCCACAGATTCTGAGGCAGGATCATGCGCCGTCCTCGCCGCCGTCCGAACGGACATTCCGATCCTCGGCGTCCGGACGGACGCGCCGGACCTTGCCGCTGCTCGTGCGCTCGAGCGTCTCGACGGTCTGCCACCGGCGGGGGCGCGCGGCCGGGGACAGCCGACGGGGTGCCGCCGCCCGCAGCGCCGCGAGGGCCTCGTCGGCGGCCACACCCGGGGCGGGCTGCACCCACGCGGCCACGCGCTGCCCCAGGCGCCGGTCCTCGATGCCCAGCACGAGCACGGCGGCGGCCACGGGGCGGCCATCGGCTCCGGTCACGGCCTGCAGTTCAGCCTCGACGTCCGCGGGGTGGACGGTCGCCCCTCCGGTGAGGATCGCGTCGTCGGCGCGGCCGAGTACGCGCAGCACACCGCTCGCGGGGTCCCACGCGGCGCGGTCTCCGGTACGCAGGAACCCGTCCTCGGACCAGCGTGCAACCCCGTCGGAGAGGCGCGAGTCGTCGAGGGCGGCCAGGTGCGCAGAACGCACCTCGAGCGGGCCGACGGCCTCGTCGGCAGCACCCTCGCCGTCGACGCCCGCAGGCGCGTCGTCGTGCCCGACCCGCACCTCCACACCGGGCAGCGGCCGCAACCCGGTGCCGTCGTGGTCGACGGCGACGAAACTCGCCTCGGCCGACCCGTAGTAGTGGCTCAGGCGCAGCCCGTGAGCGGCGGCGCGTTCGCGGGCCCCATCGGGCAGGCGGTCCCCGCCGATCAGCAGCACTCGCAGTGTGGAGTCGGCGCTGTCATCGAGCAGGTCGAGCACGTCGAGCAGCTGGGCGGGCGTGGCATGCAGGGCGGCCGCGCCGCGCAGATCCTCGGCCCGCAGTCGGGCCCGGCCAGGAACGCGCAGCCGGGTACCGGTAGCGGCACAGAACGCGGCCGCGTTGACGGCCATCGAGGAGACCGGATGCACCGGCACGAGCAGCCCCTCCCCCGCGCTCAGGCCGAGCCACCCAGCGACGGCGCCGTGCCCGACCCGCCAGGACTCGTCGGTGCGCAGCACGACGCGCGGACGGCCGGTCGAGCCGGAAGTGAACGCGGCCCACCCGATGCGGGCGGCCGTCTCGGCGTCCCGTGCGGCGAGGTCGGCGAGGGCCTGCTCGGCCTGCGCCACCTGGGCCGCGAACAGCTCCTCGGACCAGCGCTCGTCGCCGACGAGGGCGACGCTCCCGGCCGCGCGGGCGGCGAGTGCCTCGGCCAGGACCGCGGCACGGTCGCGGCCGCGTACGGCATGCACAGATGGGACGCCTCCGCCGGGAGGACTGCCCCGCACCAGCGGCCGCGTCATCAGCGGAACGCGCGCGGGTAGGCCTTCCACAGGCCGGCGGCGAGCAGCGAGGCGACGACGGCCTTCACCAGATCGCCGGGCAGGAACGCGGCGGAACCGAGGGCGGCCTTGTCCAGGGGCAGACCGGCGACGAGCGCCATGCCGGGGATCCCGCAGGCGTAGAGCACGACGATGGCGCCCACGACGGACGCGACGAACGCGGCGGTGAACACCCGGCCGGCGGAGATGCCGGGGCGCAGGCGGCCGGTCATGGCGCGGAAGACGAGGCCGACGACGAGCGTGGCGAGGATCCAGCCGAGGATGAACCCGACGGACGGGCCGGCGAACGCACCGAGGCCGCCGCGGCCGCCGGCGAGCAGGGGCAGTCCGAGGGCGACGAGCGCGTTGAACAGCAGCATGGACGCGGCGCCACGCCACGGGCCGAGCACGATGCCGGCGAGCATGACGGCGAGCGTCTGCAGGGTGATCGGGGCGGGCACGAGCGGCACGGGGATGCCGGGCATCGCGCCGAGGACGGCCATCAGGGCGGTCATGACGGCGATCTTCGCGAGCGACACCGCCGGGTCGACGGGCCGATGGCGGGGGTCGTCGTGGCGCTCGTGAGGTACGTAGGGGGCGTAGGGGGATCGCGTGGGCTCGGACGAGCTCATGGGCGGGACTCCTAACGGACGGGGCGAGGACGACGGACAGCGGTGACGCAGAGTCATGACGCACATGACGCGGGTCCGAGAGGCCCCGGACAGGACGATGTGTCACCGCACCGTGCCGCAATGAACAGTGTTCGGGAGTGTAGTTCACCCGGGCGGGGCAGGCGCGCTCACGGAATCTCCGGTTCCCCTGGGCTGGGGTTGTCGGGCCACAGCATCACGGATGATCATCAGGTCTATGGCTGGCCCCACGAAACCCAGGCGCCTCACGTCCTGCGACGCCTCGCTGCGGTAGCGGGCCACCCACGTGGCGGCCGCGGGCCGGGACACGCGTGTCGAGATGCAACGAAGATTTCAGAAACGCGCCAATTTGATTCATACGCCGATCAGGGTCTGAAGGGTTGACACCGGCTCCTCCTGCCCCTCTGTCGAGATGCAGCGAAGATTTCACAAACGCGCAAATATGTTTCATGCGACCATGAGTCACTTAGGTATTGACATTTGAACCTTGATCGACTAGGGGTCATAGTTCTCCAGTCAGCCCGTGTGCGACGCTGACACCATGAACCAGCCCTCCATGGCCACCCTGTCTTCGGGAAAAATCACCCTGCGCGACGCCCGCCGCGGGACCACACGGGATGTGGAACTGGAGCCTTTCGAGATGGCAGTGCACCCCCTCCATGACCGGAGCACCGGACGCCCGCTCACGCCTCTGACATGGTTCGAGACCATCAACCTCTGCAACGAGCTATCCAATGCCGAAGAGCTGCAGCCGGCCTACACGCGTGCTGGGGACGGACGCTCCGTTACCTGGAACACGAGCGCTGACGGGTACCGATTGCCCACCGAGGCCGAGTGGGAGTACGACTGCCGCGCCGGAACGACCTCGCCCGCCTACGGGCCGCTTGAAGACATCGCCTGGACCGGCCTCGACCACCTCGAGGGCCCCCAGCCCGTCGTCCGTTCAGAGAACCCTTGACCTTCCCCCGTAGGGGAAGGTGCAGACTGAAGATCAACCACTGGAAAACCAGCCATCAGCTTCTGCCGTCACGCAATGAACCGGTGCCCGATGGCAGTGTAGGGAGATTCGCATGAACGAGGCAGTACCGCATTTCGATCTGGCGATCATCGGTTCCGGTGGTGGCGCGTTCGCTGCCGCGATCAGGGCAACGAACCTCGACAAACGGGTCGTCATGATCGAACGCGGGACCGTGGGCGGGACCTGCGTGAACACCGGATGCATCCCCTCCAAGGCTCTGCTCGCCGCAGCCGAGGCACGCCACACCGCCCAGGACGCCGGCAGGTTCCCCGGCCTCACCGCCACCGCGGGACCCGTGGACATGGAAGCACTCATCGCGGGAAAGCGCGCCTTGGTGGAGAACGTGCGCTCCGATAAGTACGTGGACCTCGTCGCGGACTACGGGTGGGAGCTGCGCCACGGCAATGCTGTATTCACCGGCACCGCCGCGGACCCTGCGCTGGAGGTCACCGCGCAGGACGGGACCAGGGAGACGATCACGGCCGCCCACTATCTGGTCGCGACCGGCTCCACCCCGTGGGCCGCACCGATCAATGGTCTGGACACGGTCGATTACCTGACATCGACCACGGCCATGGAACTCGACGAGGTACCCGAGTCCTTGCTGGTCATCGGCGGCGGGTACGTCGCCCTGGAACAGGCCCAGCTCTTCGCCCGCCTCGGCTCGAAGGTCACCATGCTGGTGCGCTCTCGCCTGGCATCGGGTGAGGAACCCGAAGCATCCAGGGCATTGATGAGCGTCTTCGCCAACGAGGGCATCCGGGTCATCCGCTGCTCCACCGTCTCCTCCATCACCCAGGACACGGACGGCGGCATTGCCGCCCAGGCCGACATCGTCGGCGGGCGCGAAACCCTCCGGGCCTCCAAGGTCCTCATCGCCACGGGTCGGCGCCCGGTCACCGACGGGCTAAACCTGGCCGGGGTGAGCGTGAAGACCGGGGACAAGGGGGAAGTCGTCGTCGAGGACACCCTGGTGAGCTCTAACCCACGCGTTTGGGCTGCGGGGGACGTGACCGGGCACCCCGAATACGTGTACGTCGCCGCATCCCACGGCACCCTGATGGTCGACAACGCCTTCAGCGACGCCGGCCGCGCCGTGGACTACAGCCACCTGCCCCGCGTCACGTTCACCAGCCCTAACCTCGCGGTTGTCGGCATGACCGACAAGCAGGCAAGAGACGCCGGGATCAGGTGCGAATGCCGGGTTGTACCGCTGGAATACATACCCCGCGCCGTGGTGAACCGGGACACCCGCGGATTCATCAAGATGGTCGCAGACGCCGACACCGGCAGGATCGTCGGTATCACCGCCGTCGCGAAGGAAGCCGGCGACCTCGCTGCAACAGGCGTGTACATCCTGCAGGCCGGGATGACCGTCGATCAGGTCGCGAACCTCTGGAGCCCGTACCTGACCATGGCCGAGGGCATCAAGATCGTTGCCCAGTCCTTCAAGACGGATGTCTCCAAACTTTCCTGCTGCGCCGCCTGAACTGAAGCGCCCTGGGTTTCGTTCCGACCTACTTCCTCAAGGAGGATCGGAACATGCCCCAGAAGTACAGCCCCGAGTTCAAGGCCCGCGCCCTGAAGCTCATCGAAGAACGCGTCCGCACGGAACAGTGCTCGGGATGGGTCGCCTGCACCGCCGTCGGCGAGGCTCTCGGCGGGATCTCACCCCACACCCTGCGCAACTGGTGGAAGCAAGACCGCGTCAATCAGGGCGAGGCCCCAGGGCTGAGCGCGGCTGAGGCAGAAGAGATGCGCCGGCTGCGCAGGGAGAACCTCGAGCTGCGTCGAGCGAACGAGATCCTGCGCAAGGCATCGGCTTTTTTCGCAGCGGAACTCGACCGCCCCACAACGAGATGATCGCGTTCATCGACGCAAACCGCGATCAGTTCGGGGTCGAGGCCATCTGCCGCACACTGGGTGCGACGGATTGTGGGTTCATCACCTCCCGCGGCTACCGGGCCGCGAAGACACGACCGGCCTCCGCACGAGCGCTACGTGACGTGTTGCTGCTCGAGGAGATAGAGCGGATCCACGAGGAGAACTACAGCGTCTACGGCGTCAGGAAGATGCACCACGCGATGGTCCGTGCCGGCTGGGACGTGGGCCGGGATCAGGTCGCCCGGCTGATGAAGCTCGCCGGCGTGGAAGGCGTCCGCCGTGGCCGCACGCCGGTCACGACGAAGCCGGCTGGGGAGCCGGATGCCCGCCCTGACTTGGTGGAACGCAAGTTCATCGCCGAGCGACCGAACCAGCTCTGGGTCGCTGACATCACCTACGTGCGCACGGTGGCGGGGTTCTGCTACGTCGCGTTCATCACCGACGTGTTCACCCGCCGCATCGTGGGATGGGCCGTCTCGGCCACCCTCCACACCGCGGGACTGCCTCTATTGGCCCTCGAGCATGCGCTGTTGAGCACGGGAGCCAGCCGTGACCGACAGGGCCTGATCCACCACAGCGATAGGGGCTCTCAGTACGTCAGTTTGGCGTACTCGGACGCGCTCATCACCGCGGGGGTGACGGCCTCGGTGGGCACCGTGGGCGACTCGTACGACAACGCCCTCGCCGAGACGGTGAACGGGCTCTACAAGGCCGAGCTCATCCACGCCAAGCGGGTGTGGGAGTCTGTCGGGGCGGTCGAGCTGGCCACGATGGGGTGGGTGCACTGGTGGAACACCGCCCGTCTCCACGAGGCCCTCGACTACCGCACTCCTGCAGAGGTCGAGGCGGCCTACACTCACGATCAGGATTCAGCGCCCGTTGCGTCCTGACCTCGGAACGAAACCCAGGGCGCTTCATAGGTGAAGACCGTACGCGGGGCAATCAGCACGGCGTGACCAAAAGCGATCGGGTATTGACGCTCCCCGACGGTGAGAACCACCGAGCCATCGCGGACGACGAGGAACGCCACGCAGTCGAAGACGAGCAGGCCGACCTGCTTCCGAGACTGCCTCGTATCCACCGCGAACGGCTGGAAGAGCGCCGCCCCTTTCAGCACTGCCAGTGAAGCCTTGTGTTAGCCGCAGCGTTCCGCTGCCCGCTTCTCGGTGCGGATGAAGACTGGTCATACGAGCACGGGTTCACCTCGAAATGAGAGTGCCAGAGGCTCCAACGGTAGTCGCCTGCGCCTTGCTCCATAACTCAGCTCCGTGCGGGGTCGCTCAGGGCGGTGTCGATGGCCTGGAGAGTGCGCACAGTGGTCAGGACATCTTCGGCAGGCAGGTCGAGCGAGCCGAGCAGATCGCGGTACATGCCCCGCACGATCCCCACCGACCGTGCCGCTTCCTCGGTCAGATGCAGGCGTGCCGCGCGGCGGTCCGCCGGGTCGGGGCGGCGCTCGATCTGCCCTTTGGCGATGAGTCCGCGCAGCGCCGTGCTCGCGTTGCTCGATGTCAGCGACAGGCCCGAGGCCAGCCCCGAGGGGGCCACGCCGGGGTTGGCGTCGATGTGCAGCAGCACCAGGCACTCCAACGGTGACAACGGCGCGACCGCGGGGTCCTGCAACGGGTAGGCGCGCAGCTTCCGCTCCACATGCAGCACCGCGTCCGCGAGCCGCACCAACGGGTCCGCACCGGTTGGTGCCGGCCCGCTCACCGGCTTCTCGTCTTGTCGCATATGCTTATGCTAACATAGCGTTGTTTTCATAACTATAGTTTTAGAAGGAGTCGGGCGGGGATGACCGACACGGGAACAGGGCGACAGGCAGCGGGCACGCCCGTCCAGGCGACGGGCAAGGCGATCGGTGCGGGGCTGTTGTCGACGCTGGCGCTGCTGATGGGGCTCGCCTCGTTCGGGATCGACCTGTACCTGCCGGCGTTCCCGGTGATGACGACGGAGCTGTCGACCACGGCGACCGGGGTGCAGCTATCGCTGACGGCGTTCCTGATCGGCGCTGGGGCCGGGCAGCTGGTGTTCGGGCCGTGGTCGGATCGCGCCGGCCGGGTGGTGCCGCTGGTGTTCGGGGCGGTGCTGTTCGTCGCCGCGAGCGTGACCGCCACGCTCGCAGGCAGTATCGAGCTGCTCGTGGCCGCCCGGCTGGTCCAGGGCCTGGGCGGGGCGGCGGGGATGGTGATCGGCCGGGCGATCATCCTTGACCGTGCTCGCGGCACGGAGGCGGCACGGGCGTTGAGCATCATGATGCTCATCAGCGGGATCGCCCCGATCATCGCCCCGGTCGCCGGCGGTGCCCTGGTCGGCCCGGTCGGATGGCGGGGCCTGCTCGGGATCGTCACCGGCCTGGGCGTGATCGCCCTGGCATGCGTGCTCGTGTTCGTGCGGGAATCGCTGCCCCGCGAGATCCGCAGAGCCCGTGCGGGCACGGCGCGGCGCGGTGGCTGGCGGGGCCTGATCTCGCGGGCCTATCTGGGGAACACGGCCGCGTATGCGTTCGGGATGGCGATCATGATGGCCTACATCTCCGCCTCACCGTTCGTCTACCAGGACATGATCGGCCTGAGCGCGGTCGCCTATGGGATCGCGTTCGCGATCAACGCCGTCGGCCTGATGATCGCCACCACTGTCGCGGCCCGTCTTGCCGGTCGCGTCTCGCTGCGCGGGTTGACCCTCACCGGCCTGACGATCAGCCTGGCCGCGGTCGTCGCGATCGTGATCCTCACCCTCACCGACGCACCCGCCGGGTGGCTGATGGTGCCCCTGTTCGTCGCGATCGCCCCGCTCGGGCTGGTGTTCGGCAACGCGACCGCCCTGGCCATGTCCGCCGTGCCCCCGGCCGCGACCGGCGCAGGGTCGGCGCTGCTCGGGGCGGTGCAGTTCGCCCTCGCCGGCCTCGTCGCCGCCCTGGTCGGCATCGCCGGCGAGCACACCGCCATCCCCCTCGGGGTGACCATGCTCGCCGCCGCGATCATCGCGCTCCTCGGCCTGCTCCTGGCCACACCCCGACCACGGCGGGAACCCGCCGCCTGACCCCCGGCGGCCCTCTATCCATCTCGTTCGATCCATAAGGAGAAAAAACCATGACTCGCATCCATGTCCTCGGCGGCACCGGGTACGCCGGCAGCCGCATCGTCCGCGAGGCCGCCAAGCGTGGCCACCAGGTCGTCTCGTACAGCCGCTCCATCCCCGACAAGCAGACCCCGGGCGTCGAGTACCGGGCCGGTGACGTGCAAGACCCCGCGTTCCTGGCCTCAGCATTCGAGCACACGGACGTCGTGATCTCGGCACTGTCCACCCACGGCGGGCTCGCCGGCAAAGGCCGCCTCCGCGCCCTGCTGTCCACGGCGGCAGGGCTCGCCGCGGAACGAGGCGTGCGCTTCGGGGTAATGGGCGGGGCCGGCTCGCTCCTGATCGCACCAGACGGGCCCCGCCTGGTCGACACCCCCGGCTTCCCCGAGGTCGCCAAGCCCGAATCCCTCGAACTCGCCGGAGCCCTCGACGACCTCCGCGCGAACACCGACGACCGCCTCGACTGGTTCCTCATCAGCCCCGCCGAGAACTTCGGCAAGCACGCCCCCGGCACCGCCCGCGGCCACTACCGCATCGGTGGTGACATCCTCCTGCGCGACGAGAACGGCGTCTCGGAGATCTCCGGCGACGACATCGCCCTCGCCATCACCGACGAGATCGAGAAGCCCGCCCACCACCGCACACGCTTCTCCGTCGCCTACTGACCACCGAAGAGCGGACGCTCTCCACCGACCCCAGGCCGCAGGCCGCGTCGGTGAACGAGGCGAACCCTTGCTGGAACAGATCGGGCATGATCCAGGTCGGCACGTCGTGGCCGACCACGCGCGCACGCCCGCGCCCGGTCGGGTCCGGCTGATCCGCACAGACCGCCCGCCACAGGCGCGCGGCAGTCGTCCAGGTCTGCACGGGAATGCGATCCATCCATGCGGTGTCCTCGTGCATCGGGCCGGGCTCGGTGGCCGCGATGGTCGGGGCCAGGTAGGCGCGGATTTCCTCGTCATGCATGTACACGTCACGCAGGGCGGCGATCACGTCGGGGCGGAAGCGGGAATCGGTGGTGCTCATGGTGGTTCTCCAATCGGTGAGGGTGCTTTGAGTGTGACCACTGGCCCAGACGGGCTAGCGGCGGAATCGGTCGTTTATGGCGAGGGGCCCCGCCATGCGCCGTGTGCGCCACCTCCGGCCCTGTCCGCCCGCCACATGACTCGCCACAACCAACCCGCCAGAACCGCAGCCGCCCGTACGTTTCTAGCGAGCCCTGGGGCGTGCGGGGGCGCCCACCTGGACACCCAGTTTTCACGCCGACCGAATCCCGCCCGATATGCGAAGAGTTCCCCGCGCGTCAGGTGAAATCTGCGCTGCATCTCGACAACGCGGAACTCGACTGCCACGGAAGCCGGCGGGATGCCGTCGTGCAGGTGGCGGTGGACCAAGCGCAGCCGGCCGGCGCGGGTCAGGGGTGCGTGAGCGTGAGTCACGAGCGGGCTTCCTTCCGCGGAGGCGTGGATGTCGCCCTTCCCTTCCTGCGGGACGGGGACCGCTCGGCTCATCTCCGCCCGGCCCTCGTGCCAAGAACCTCATGACCCACAACAGCGAGACCGCAGTCCAGGACGCCCAGTACCGCGCGCTGGCAACCGCTGGCCGCGACCGTCCTCGGCGACGCGCGGTCCGCAAGAAATGCCGACGTTTCGCAACATTGCCGACGCGAATCGCTGCGGCCATGTTGCAAACCGTCGGCCATTTCCCACACGCGAGCAGGCCCGCCCGCCCACACGCTCAGCGCAGCGGCCTGGCACCACCCGGACCAGCACGCCCCACGGGCAGCGACGCCGGGGCTCGCCCCGGCCGGAGTAGCGTGGACCCTCGGGCGCTCGTGCTGTCGCCCACGCCCGGGCCCTCGGACGCCCGGGCCCACGGCCACGTCCGCCCCACGACCACCCGACCCCGCCCACCCCCACAACCAGGAGACTCCGACGATGACCCCGCCGCAGGGCTGGCCCGCCGCGCTGGCTGAGACGCTCGGCATCGAGCTCTGGCGCATCCCGGTCGTCGTGATCTGCGCGGCGGCGGTGTACCTGACGCTGGTGCTGCTGCTGCGTCTTTTCGGTGCGCGGCTGCTCTCGGGTCTGTCCACCTTCGACACGGTCGTGGCGATCACGATCGGCGCCGTCGCCGGCCGTGTGATCATCGGTCATCCGCCGACGCTCGCGAGCGGGCTGATCGGCATCCTGACGCTCGTGCTGCTCGAGGCGGCATTCGGCGCCCTCGTCTCCACGGTCAGGATGCGCGCGGTCGTCGCCGGATCCCCGCGCGTGCTCGTGGCGCACGGCGAGCTACAGCAGCGGCAGATGCGCCGCAGCCACATCAGCTACGCGGACCTGCGCGCCGCCCTGCGCCGGGCCGGGCTCAGCTCCGTGACCCAGGCGGCGTGCGTGATCCTCGAACCCAGCGGACACCTGTCCATCATCCGCACCGGCGCCGAAATCGATCCGCGCATGCTGCACGGCGTGATCGGCGCCGACCGGGTGCTGCGCGGGCCGGCCCGCTGACGCCGGGTCGCCACGCCATGGCCCCTGGGGCCCCACGGTGGCCTCCGGCGCGCCGGAGCTCACTCCGCCCCGAGCAGCTCCCGCACGTCGGCCGCCGTCAGCGAGTCCGCGAATGCTCCCGCGCCCGAGTCGCCCGATTCGTCCATGAGCGCGCCGAACAGCTCGGCCTTGCGGCGCTGCATCTGCAGCACCTTCTCCTCGATCGTCCCCTCGGACACCATCCGGTAGACCATGACGGTCCGCTCCTGACCGATGCGGTGCGCCCGGTCGACGGCCTGCGCCTCCGCGGCGGGGTTCCACCACGGATCCATGAGGAACACGTAGTCGGCCTCCGTCAGGGTCAGGCCGAAGCCGCCGGCCTTCAGGGAGATCAGGAACACCGGGGCGGTCCCGTCGCGGAAGCCCTCGATCACCTCGGAGCGCCGTCGCGTGGACCCGTCGAGGTACGCGTGCTCGACGCCCATCGCCGTCAGCTCCTCGCCGAGCGCCCCGAGGAACGACGTGAACTGGCTGAACACGATCACGCGGTGGTCCTCGGCGATCACCTCGGTGAGGTCATCGAGGAACCGCTCCATCTTGGAGCTGGGCACCGGCGCGTACTGGTCATCGACGATCTGCGGGGCCAGCGCGAGCATCCGCAGCAGCGTGAGGGACTTGAAGATCGTGAACCGGTTGCCGTCCATGTCCTCGAGCAGGCCGAGCACCTTGCGGCGCTCGCGCTGCAGCACCCGGTCGTAGAGTTTGCGGTGGGCCGGCTCAAGCTCCACGTGCAACACCTGTTCCTGTTTCGGCGGCAGGTCCTTGGCCACCAGCTCCTTCGAGCGGCGCAGCATGAACGGACGCAGCCGGCGGCGCAGCTGCTCCATGCGCTCGGGGTGCTCCCCGGACTCGATCGGGTTCACGTACTGCTCACGGAACAGGCGGTGTTTGGGGAACAGGCCCGGCACGGCGACGTTGAGCAGCGCCCAGAGATCGGAGAGCGAGTTCTCCATGGGCGTGCCGGTGATCGCCAGGCGGAACGGGGCGGGCACGTCGCGGGCCACCTGGTGCACCTTCGCCGCGCGGTTCTTGATGAACTGCGCCTCATCGAGGACGAGCCCGGCCCACTGCCGGCCCTGGTACTCGGCGGCGTCGATGCGCAGCAGCGTGTAGCTGGTGACGACGACGTCGGCGCCGGCGACCTCCGCCTCGACGCTCGTCCCGCGCTTGCGCGAGGTCGTGTCCACCACCCGCACGTCCAGGCCCGGGGCGAACTTCTTCGCCTCCATCGCCCACACCGTCACCACCGACGACGGGGCCACCACGAGGAACGGGTCCGCGTCGGGATCCGTCTGACGGGCATGGCACAGCAGGGCGAGGGTCTGCACCGTCTTGCCCAGGCCCATGTCGTCGGCCAGGATGCCGCCGAGCCCGAGCTCGTGCAGGAACGCGAGCCACCGGTACCCCTCCCGCTGATAGGGACGCAGCTGCGCGGCCAGCCCGGCCGGCGGCGCCGGGTCCGGCAGCGCCTCGACCGCGGCGAGCCGGCCGACCGCCTCGGTCCAGGCCGGATCCTCGTCGACCTCGTCCGCCAGCTCCTTGAGCTCCTCCCAGAAGCCGACCTGGTGCTTCGAGACCTGCTGGTGCTCCGGCGTCCACTCCTGCAGGGTCGCGGCCTCGGAGAGCAGCGCGCGCAGCCGGTCGAACGCCGGGTGGTCCAGACTCAGGTATGAGCCGTCCATCAGGATCAGCGTCGTCTTCCCGTGCACCAGCGCCGTGAACAGCTCGGAGAAGGGCAGCACGTGCCCGTCGACGGAGACCTGCACGCCGAGGTCGAACCAGTCGTTCTGCGCGGCCTTCGTGCCCACCTCGATGCGCGGCGCGGCGGTCAGCTCGCGATAGTCGGGCCGCTCGCCGTGCACGTCCACGCGCACGTGGTCCAGCTGAGACAGGCGCGGCAGCACGTGCTCGGAGAACCGGGCCGCGGCGACCCCGTCGAGCTCCTGACGGCCCGTCCGGGCCGCCCGCGGCCACACCGCCAGGGCCTCCCGCAGCACGGACTCCTCGTGGGCGAGGTCCCGCAGGGCGTCCTTCTCGTCGATCTCCACCTCGCGCGGCGGGTCGAAGTACAACCACGACCAGACCAGCTGCAGCACGTGGTCCGGGTGGAACGTGGCCTGCAGACGCAGCGTCGGCGGTTCGAACTCCGGCAGCACGACCGACTCGTCGGTGCTCGCCACATCGATCCGGGACTTCAGCCGCGGGTAGACCCGTTCGAGGAACTCCGCCCGGTCCTCAGCGGGCACGCGCACCGGCTCGGTCCCCTCACACAGGTGCTGGACGGCCGCGTCAACCGCGCGGCGCACCGGCACCAGGCGCAGCACGAACCCGCCGTCCTCGTCCTCGTCGATCCGGTAGAACCCGATCTGCCGCACCGGGTGCAGCCGCGCGACGTCCTGCCCCGCCGGCTCCCCGTCCTCGTCGAGCAGCCGCGGTGAGAGCGCCAGGGCGCCGTCCGCCGTCTCGGCCACGTCGAGACCGACCTGCACCGGGGCCTCGAGCACGACCTCGGCGAGCGCGCCCTGCGGCACGAGCTCGACGCCGGCCTCGACGGCGTCCGCGAGCAGCTGCCAGATGCGCGTGGACTCGTAGGCGTCGAGCATCACGTAGGCGTCGGTGGGGTAGGTGTCCTCGGCCATGAGCTGGCGGTAGATCCGGCGTAGCGCGGCCTCATGCTCGGGACGGTGGGCCCCGGTGGCGTACTGGAACTTCCGCCAGGTCAGCCCACCCTTGATCCAGTCGCCGCGTGATCCTCTGCGTAGCGGGCGCAGCAGGACGAACAGCCCGCGCCCGGCGCGCAGCCGGTCGGGCCCCGCGCCCGCCGGGCTCCAGCCCTGCTGCGTCGACCGCGCGGACTCGGCGACCATCTCGACGCCGATCGCGAGGGCCGGCTGGGAGTCTCGGCGGGCTCCGGCCGCGTCGATGCCCGCGAGGGGTTCCATGACCGCACGCCAGTCCGCCGCCGCCCGGCGCGGGCCGCCCGTCGGACCCGAGGCGGCGCCGACGCCCTCCCCGGCCTCCCCGGCCTCCCCGGCCACACCCTCGGGCACACCGAGCAGGCTCGCCGGGGACAGGGTCTGCGCGGCCTCGGCAGAGCCTGTGCGGGCGCGCAGCGACCGCTGGGCCGCGGCGAAGAACACGGCCGCCGCGTGCTTGCAGTCCTGCCCCACCGGGCAGGTGCACTCGCCATGGTCGAGCTCATAGGTGGGCCCTTCGGCGGGGTCTTCGCCGAAGGCCTCGTCGTAGCGGGGCTTCACGACGACCCGCACCTGGTACGGGCGCGGCGCGGAGCCGGCGACCTGGGCGCGCAGCAGGCCGAATGCGTCCTCGTCCTCGGCCGGCTCGAACCGGACCCGCCCGACGCGCTGCTGCAGGGAGTACTTCAGCCCGTTGCTCGCACTCGTCGCGCCGACGACCGTCGTGACGGCAGAGGTGTCCAGACGCGGCAGCGGGTCAGTGTTCTCGTCCGAGGCCATAGCCACCATCGTCTCACGGCAGAGGGGCCCGGCACTCAGTGCGGGGACGGACGGGCGGACCTGCACGGCCACCCGCCGAGGCGTCTACGGTGAGGCGTATGGACACCACCCTCCCGGTCGAGACACCCACCCCCGTGCATCGTCCGCTGCCCCGCCATCCCCTGCCCGAGGGCCAGGGCCGCCGCGTGCTCGTCACCGGCGCGAGTGGATACCTCGGCGGCCGCGTCATCCCCGAGCTGCTCGAGGCGGGGTTCACGGTGCGGGGCACAGCCCGCAATCCACAGCGGCTCGAGTCCCGCCCATGGGCCGGCGACGTGGAGCTCGTCGAGGCCGACCTCGCGGACGAAGGCCAGGTGCTCGCGGCGATGCACCAGGTGCACACCGTCCTGTATCTGGTGCATTCGATGGGATCGGGCCTCGGCGACGGGTTCGTCGAGAAGGAACAGGAGATCGCTGACATCGTGGCCCGCAGCGCCGAGTCCGCGGGCGTGCGGCAGATCGTGTACCTGTCCGGCCTGCATCCGCGGCACAAGCGGGTCGAGGACCTCTCCGATCACATGCGCTCCCGCGAGCTCGTGGCCCGCCGTCTCGACCAGAGCTCCGTGCCGACCTTCACCTATGAGGCCGGCGTCGTCATCGGCTCAGGCTCCACGTCCTTCGAGATGATCCGCCACCTGGCCGAACGGCTGCCCGTGATGCCCGGCCCCTCCTGGCTGAAGAACCAGGTCGAACCGGTCGCGGTGCGCGACGTCCTCTACTACCTGACGCAGGCGTGCGCGTTCGAGACGCCCGTGCAGGACCGCGCGCAGATCGGCTGCGGCCGGCCCCAGACGTTCGCCTCGATGCTCGAGCAGTACGCCGAGGTCGCGGGCCTGCCGAGACGGCGCGTCATCGCCCTGCCGATCCCCGCCATGACCCTGTCCGGCGTCTGGGTGGGGCTCGTGACGCCCGTGCCCACGAAGGTCGCTCTGCCGCTGGCGCAGTCCCTCATGGAGGACGCGGTGACCGTCGAGCACTCCGTCGTCCGCCACGTACCGGACCCGCCGGGCGGGTTGACGTCCTACCGCGAGGCCGTGCGGCACGCTCTCGCCCTCTATGCCCAGGGCCCGCTCGAGGTGACGTTCGAGAACGACATCATGGGCACCCACGACCCGGCCGACCCGCTGCCCTCCGACCCCGACTGGTCAGGTCAGCAGGTGTTCACGGACGAGCGCGAGCGGGACTCGGAGCTCTCCGCCGCCGAGGTGTGGCCGGCGATCGAATCGATCGGCGGGACGACCGGCTGGTACTCGACGCCGCTGCTGTGGCGCGTGCGCGGGTGGATGGACAAGCTCGTCGGCGGCCCCGGCCTCTCCCGCGGCCGTCGCGACCCTGAGCACCTGCGCGCCGGCGACGTCGTCGACTGGTGGCGCGTCGAGAGCATCGAGCGCGGCGAGACCCTGACGCTGCGCGCCGAGATGCGCGCGGGCGGGCGGGCCTGGCTGCGGCTGAGCGTGGCAGACCGCCCCGAGGGCGGCAGCCGCTACCGGCAGAGCGCCGTGTTCATGCCCTCGGGCGCCGTCGGCAGGGCCTACTGGTCGGCGATCAAGCCGTTCCACGCGCTCGTCTTCCCCCAGATGGCCGACAACCTGCTGGCCGAGGCCGCACAGCGGGCGGCACGGTCGTCGACCGGCTCCGCCTGAGCCGATCCGGTCAGGCGAGGCGGCGGCCGTGACACGCGCGGACGGGGCGCCTGGGACAATGGAGCGCATGACCCCTGACCCGCGTCTCAGCACCCCCTCGCCCACCCCGCCGAGCGAGGCTCCGTCAGCGGCACCACCGGTCGCCGCCGCACCCCACGCCGAGTCCGGGACCGAGCTCGTGGTGCTGCTCGACGAGGCGGGCAGCCCCGTCGGCGAGACCGCGAAGGCGAGCGTGCACGGGAACGTCGCCGACGGCGGGACGCCCCTGCATCTGGCGTTCTCGTGCCACGTCTACGACGCCGACGGACGGTTCCTGCTCACCCGCCGCGCACTGGCCAAGAAGGCGTTCCCGGGGGTGTGGACCAACGGTTTCTGCGGCCACCCCGGCCCCGGGGAGTCGCCGGCCGAGGCCGTCGAGCGCCGGGCCGTGCAGGAGCTGGGCGTGCGTGTGCGGGACGTCGAGCCGGTGCTGCCGGACTTCCGGTACCGGGCGGCGGACGCGGCCGGCGTCGAGGAGAACGAGGTGTGCCCGGTCTTCCGCGCCCGCATCGACGGCGACCCCGCTCCGGTGCCGGACGAAGTCGCCGAGTGGGACTGGGTGCGCGTCGAGGACCTGACGGCGGCGCTCGATGCGGTGCCGGCCGCGTTCAGCCCGTGGCTCGTGCAGCAGCACCGGGCCGGGGCGTTCGGGCCGCGCGGATGAGGGGGGGGATGTGCGCCTGAGGGGCCGCGCGGCCACCGCCCCGTCGAACGGACACCCGCGAAGAGAAAAACCGCAGGTTTACAACATCGCCGACGCGCACCGCTGCGGTGATGTTGCGAAACTGCGGCTTTCCTCGACCAGGGACCGGGCTCAGGCCTGCGGCTGCTCGCCGTCCTTGCCCTGCTCCTGCTGCTGGGCCTCCTCGGCCATGCGGCGCACCTCGGCGATGTCCAGCTCCTTCACCTTGCCGAGCAGGTCGTCGAGGGCCGGGCCGGGGACGGCGCCGGGCTGCGAGAACACGAGCACTCCGCCGCGGAAGGCCATGAGCGTCGGGATCGAGGTGATGCCGGCCATCCCGGCCAACTGCTGCTGCGCCTCGGTGTCCACCTTCGCGAATACGACGTCCTCGTGCTTCTCCGAGGCCTTCTCGAAGACGGGGGCGAACTGCTTGCAGGGGCCGCACCACTCGGCCCAGAAGTCCACCAGCACGGTGTCGTTCTCGGCGACGGTCTCGCCGAAGTTCTCGAGGGTCAGGTCGGTCGTGGCCACGGTGTGGTCCTTTCGTCGGGTGCCGGCACCGGGTCTGCTCCGGGCCGCGGGCGGGGCCGTCCGATCGTGTCAGGGACGCTCCGCCCGGGCCAACAGCCGACGCGGCGGCCGTATTCCGCGGCGCCCGTCGCGCACCCGCGCCCTGCGCGTCTTAGCCTTCGCCCTGTGTCCCGCACCCGCGCTCCGCGCCCCTAGACTCACGCCCATGAGCACCCCCGATTCCTCGACCGGCGGCGCCCCCTCGACCGGCACCGTCTTCGTCCTCAACGGCCCGAATCTGAACCTGCTGGGCACGCGCGAGCCCGAGGTCTACGGCTCGGCCACCCTCGAGGACGTGCGCGCTCTCGCCGAGGCCCGCGCCGCCTCACACGGGCTGACGGTGGACGTGCGGCAGTCGAACCACGAGGGCGTGCTGATCGACTGGATCCACGAGGCCCGCGAGGCCGCCGTCGGGATCGTCCTGAACCCCGGCGGGTACACCCACACGTCGGTGGCGATCCGCGACGCGCTGGCCGCGGTCGACGTGCCGGCGGTCGAGGTGCACCTGTCCAACGTGCACGCGCGCGAGCAGTTCCGGCGGCACTCGTACCTCTCCCCCGTGGTCGACGCGGTGATCGCCGGCGCCGGCGTGCACGGCTACGAGTACGCTCTCGAGCACATCGCGCGCCTGGCCGGACGCCGCGCCTGAGCCGGACCGGGCGGAACCGGGCTAGGCCTCGTCGCCCTCGCCGGCGGCGAGCTGGCCACATGCCCCGTCGATCTCCTTGCCGCGGGTGTCGCGCAGGCTCGTCGGGATGCCCGCGTCCTGCAGTCGCTGCACGAACTCGCGCATGACGGCCGGCTCGGAGGACGTCCAGATCGATCCCGGCGTCGGGTTCAGCGGGATCGGGTTGACGTGCACCCAGCCCCGGCCGCGCGCGTTGAGCTTCTTCGCGAGCAGGTCCGCACGCCACATGTGGTCGTTCATGTCCTTGATGAGCGCGTACTCGATCGACACGCGGCGGCCGGTCTGCCGGAAATAGTCGTAGGCCGCATCGATCGCCTCATCGACCTTCCACCGCGAGTTCACCGGGATCAGCTCGTCGCGCAGCTCGTCGTCGGGGGCGTGCAGGGACAGCGCGAACGTCACCGGCACCGCCTCCTGCGTGAGCTTGCGGATGGCCGGGACGAGTCCGACGGTCGAGACCGTGATGTTGCGCGCGGACATGCCCAGACCCTCGGGCGAGGGGTCCACCATGCGGTGCACGGCCTGCATGAGCCGCTTGTAGTTCGCCAGCGGTTCGCCCATGCCCATGAACACGATGTTCGTGACGCGCTCGGCGTCGTGTGCTCCGCCGCCGCGGGTGCCGCCGAGGCCGCCGGCCGCGATCACCTGGTTGGCGACGACGACCTGCTCGACGATCTCCGCGGCGGACATGTTGCGGGTCAGCCCGTTCTGGCCGGTCGCGCAGAACGGGCAGTTCATGCCGCAGCCGGCCTGGCTCGAGACGCACAGGGTGATGCGCCCCGGGTAGCGCATGAGCACCGACTCGACGAGGGCCCCGTCGAACAGGCGCCACAGGAACTTCACGGTGTCGCCCTTGTCCGTCTCGAAGCGACGGACCTCCGTGAGCAGCGGCGGGAAGAACGCCTCGGCGATCTCGGCGCGGCGGTCCTTGGGCAGGTCCGTCATCTGCTCGGGGTCGGTCGTGTAGTGCTCGAAGTAGTGCACCGAGAGCTGCTTGGCCCGGAACGCGGGCAGGCCCAGCTCCTTCATCCGCTCCTGCCGCTCGGCGAGCGTCAGGTCCGCCAGGTGCGTGGGCGGCTGCGTCACGCGCGGCTGCTTGAACTGCAGGGTCGGGCGGCCGTCGGGGCCCATGGGCTGGGTCCACCCCTCGGCCTTGGGCATCACCTGGGGCCGCTCGGCGGTCGCGGCCGCAGAACGCGCGGCCGGGCGGGGACGGCGGGCGGCGTCGTGGCGGGAAGTCTTCTCAGTCATCCCCGCCATTGTCCCACCGGGCCCGACCGGCCGCCACGACGCCGGTCACGGGCGCCCCTCCCGCACGTGGACGATCCGGTCGCGACCGGCGAGCCAGCCGAAGCCGGCGGCCGCCAGCCCGGAGGCCCCGAAGAGCACGGCGGACGGGGCGTAGGAGCCGGTCGCCGCGTACAGCTGCCCCACGGCGAGGGTGCCGAAAGAACCGAGCCCGTAGCCGAGGAACTGCATCATGGCGGAGACCCGCCCGGCCATCGCCGCGTCTGCGGAGCGCAGGCCGATCATCGTGAGTGCCACGGCCGTGAGCCCGCCCTGGCCGAGACCCAGCATGAGCGCCCACGCGGCGGACAGGCCGAGGGGGCCGACGATGACCAGCACGAAGCCGAGGCCGGTGAGCAGCGCGCACACCACGGTCAGCCCGGACTGGCTCGGCCGCCGCGCGGCCAGCACGGGCACGATGAGCGAGCCCAGCATCTGCGCGGCGATGCAGACGAAGACGAGCACCCCCGCCGCCGATGCGTCGAGGCCGCGGTCGCGCAGGATCGGGGCCATCCACGCGAACACGGCGAACGAACTGACCGCCTGGCAGGCCATGAGCGCGGTCAGGTGCCACGCAGTACGAGAGGTCCAGGGGCTGGGCGTCGGTTCCGCCGGGGCGGGGGCCTCGACGACGGCGCGCTCGGGCCCGCCGTCGGACTCGCTGACCTCGTCGCGGCGCGGCGGCCGCACGACCCAGCGAGACGGCACGCGCCCGACGCGACCGCGGACGGCCCACAGCGCCGGCCCGACCAGCAGCAGCGCGACCGCCGCGACATAGGCCCAGAAGCCCAGCGTGCGGTGCCACTCGTGTGCGGTCGCTTCGTACACGGGCACGGTCATGGCCGCGGCGAGGGCGGCCGAGAGGCAGATCACCATGGTGTACACGCCGCTCATCAGTCCCATGCGCTGCGGGAAGTCCATCTTCACCACGACCGGCAGCGTCACATTGCCGACGGCGACGCCCGCCCCGCACAGCACCGTGCCCGCCCACAGCGGGGCGAGCCCCAGGCCCGCGACGTCCAGCCCTCGCAGCCCCAGGCCGAGGCTCACGAGCACCAGCGCGGCCAGCAGCGTCGGCCACGTGCCCAGGCGCGGCAACAGCCAGGCGCCCAGCGGCGAGAGCAGTCCCACCAGGAGCACGGGGATCCATGAGAGCAGCGTGACCTGCCCGGCCGTCAGACCGAGGGCGTCGGTCAGCTCCGGCAGGATGGCGGCGGCGGAGGAGAACAGGGTCCGCAGGTTCAGGGCCGCCAGGACGACGCACACCGCAAGGTAGACGGTCACCCAGGGGGACCGTCTCGTCGGCCACACCGCGTCCGGGATCCACCCGGCGGGCTCGGCTCGGGTGCGGCGTCGGACGCGCGGCATGACAAAGACTCCTCGCAGATCGATGGATGTTGGCCTGCCGTTCACCTTGAGATGAGACGAGGTCGCGTCACACCCCGCGCAGCGAGCCGACAGGAGCCCGCTCGCCGAGGGCACCGTACGCCTGGCCGCTGCACACTGACCCTCATGATCCGCATGATTCTGCCGATCATGTGAGAGAACTCTCCGCTCGGCTTGCTCAAGAGCACCCTCCCTCGACCCCGAGACTTGCGCTTTCCACCGAATGGCCTACCATGGTTAACAAGTTGTTCACCTGGCGTTTACCTAAGGCGCCGGGGACTCACCCACCAACGTCGCGGAGGACTCCGCGACCACGACCGGGGCCCCGCCCCACGAAGGAGGTGCTCGCACATGAGCATCATGACCACCTCGGACATCACCGGCCTGGGCGGGCAGCTGCCCACCGAGCCCAGCTCGATCATGCTGCGCCGCGTCACCAAGCGCGTCGAGCAGCAGCTCGTCAACCGTTTCAGCCAGGACCTGGGCGAGCAGACCGTGCGCGCCACCGTGCGCGACGTCTACGCCGAGCTCTCCGCTGGCGCCCGCATCAAGACCTACCTTCCGACGCTCACCGAGCGCGTCGCCGAGACCCGCCTGCGCGGGATGCTCGAGCACGACGCCGTCGAGGCCGTCGCCGCCTGATCCACACCCGTCCGCGAGGCAGAGCGCCCGCGCACACCAGTTGGGGGCCCGCACCGTGCGGGCCCCCAACTCGTGTCTGCGCTCCGATCCCCTCCGGGCCCCTGCGAGGTCAGCCCAGGCCGAGCGCGCGGCGCATGGGTGAGAACTTGGCCCCGATCTCCGCGACCTCCTCCTCCGCGACCGCCCCGGCCACGATGCCGCCGCCGGCATGCAGGCGCATGACGGCCGAAAGGTCCGGGTCGGGCTCCGCCGCCCGCACCTGCTGAGCGCAACGCAGGGCCAACGCGATCTCCCCGTCCCCGTCCTGGTCCAGCCAGCCGACGGGGCCGGCGTAGCGACCCCGGTCCACCGGCTCGACCCGACCGATCACCTCGACGGCCGCATCCGTGGGGGTGCCGCCGACCGCGGCCGTGGGGTGCATGCGCGCGACGACGTCGAGCACGGTGCCCTCCCCGCCGGTCAGCCGACCGGTCACGGACGTGGCCAGGTGGTGGACATTCGGCAGCGTCAGCACAGACGGCTCCGGGTGGGCCTCATCGAGGTCCACGACGTCGGCGAGCGCGTCGCACACACTGCGCGCGGCCCAGCGATGCTCGTCCGCGAGCCGCTCATGCGTGGCCAGGCGCTCCCGCGCGGCCGCATCGGCCTCGGGCGTCGCCCCGCGCCCCATGGACCCGGCCAACACGACGGACCCGACGCGCCCGTCCCGCAGGGTGGCCAGCATCTCCGGGGTGGCCCCGAGCAGGCCGCCGACGGCGAACACCCAGGTCTGCGGGTATTCGGAACGCAGGGCGTCAACGGCGCGCCACAACGCCCGCGCCGTGGTCGCGAGCGTCTCGGTGCGGCTGATGACGACCTTGCGCAGCCCGGTCGCCGCGTCCTCGTCCAGCAGGTCCAGGATCCGTTCGACCGCCCGCGCATACTGCCCGTCGTCCCATGCGTGCTCCTGAGCGTCCGGCAGCGGCGGGGCGGCAGATCGCAGCAGCCGCGCCCGGGGATCCTCGGCGACGGCCTGCGCGAGCGCCGCCTCCGTGACCGCCTGACGCGTCGACTCGGTCTGTGGACGACCCTGCACGTCCCGGCTCACCCGCATCCACGTCGCGGGGACGCGCAGAACGGCAGGTTCCCGCGAGTCGTCGGCGAACGTGCTCGAGACCCAGGCCCGCGCCCGGTCGTCCGGGGCGAGCTCGGAGGCCTCGACCGCGCGCCGCCACAACGCGGACAGACGCGTCAGCCGCCGCGGACCGTCGAGCAACACCGTCACGCCGCCGTGGCCGAGGACGAGGTCGTCGCCGCGAGCCCACACGATCGCCGCGGCGAACTCCGGGTCAGGGTCGGGCATCAGGGCGCGCACATGCTCATCGGCCGGGGACGGAACGGACATGCCGTCCATTCTGACCCACACCGCGCCCCGGGGCGGACGCACCCGTCACGGCAGCCGCGTCGGCGGTGACCCGGGAACATCGACCCCACCCCTTGCCATATACCCCCCTGGGGTATAGATTCGGCCTCGTGAACGCCACCGAGAACACCCCGCACGCCGACGGGCACCAGCACGGCTACGGACCACAACGTGCGGCCTACCTCACGCGCCTGAAGCGCATCGAGGGGCAGGTGCGAGGCATCGCCCGCATGGTCGACGAGGACGTCTACTGCATCGACATCCTCACGCAGGTCGCGGCCGCCACGAAGTCGCTGCAGTCGGTCAGCCTGGCCCTCGTGCAGGACCATCTGCGGCACTGCGTCGCCGACGCCGCGGTCGAGGCCGAGCAGACCGGCCGCGCCGAGCTCGTGGACGCGAAGGTCGAGGAGGCCACCCGCGCGATCGGCCGCCTGCTGCGCTAGGCGGCGCCCGACTCACACCACACCCCCGGACGGCACCGCCGTCCGTTCCGACAGAACACCCGAACCACCGACACACCACCGAAGGAGCACCGACAATGACCACCGCTGACTACTCGATCACCGGCATGACCTGCGGCCACTGCGTCGCTTCCGTCACCGAGGAGATCGGCGAGGTCCCCGGCGTCACCGACGTGCAGGTCGACCTCGTCGCCGGAGGCACCTCGACGGCCCGCGTGAGCGCCGAGGGTCCGGTCGACGACGCCGCCGTGCGCGCCGCGATCGCCGAGGCCGGGTACGACGTGGTCGAGGGCTGAGCCATGGACCCCGACACAGCAGGACCCGCCTCCCCCGCCGCTGCGGCCGTCCCCGAGGCTCGCCGCATCACCCTCGATATCCAGGGCATGACGTGCGCCTCGTGCGTGCGCCGCGTCGAGCGCAAGCTCGGGAAGATCGACGGCGTCGAGGCGACCGTCAACCTGCCGCTCGAGCAGGCCACCGTCACCGCCCCCGCGGACGTGAAAGACGAACGGCTGCTCGAGACGGTCGCGGCGGCCGGGTACTCGGCCACGGTGCGCGCAGACCCCGCGACGCACCGCCCCCCTCAGGACCCCGCCTCCGCCGAGTCCCACGCCGCTGACGGTGACGGCGCACCGGCGCACACCGGACACGACGACGCGTCCTCCCCCGAGGGCCATATGGACCACGGCCCCTCCCGGTCGGTGCTCGTGCCACGGCTGATCGTGGCGGCGGTGCTCACCGTCCCGCTCGTCGTGATCTCGATGGTTCCGAGCGCTCAGTTCCCGCACTGGGGCTGGGCCGCATTCGCCCTGGCCACGCCGGTCGTACTGTGGTCGGGCTGGCCGTTCCACGCGGCCGCGGCCCGCACCGCCCGCCACGGCTCCTCCACGATGGACACGCTCGTCTCCATCGGGGTGCTCGCGGCGTGGGGCTACTCGACGGTCGAGCTGCTGCTCGACCCCGCCATGACGGCACACGTCGGCGGCGGCATGGCGGAGATGGCCCACCACAGCCTGTACTTCGAGTCCGCCGCCGTGATCACGACGTTCCTGCTGCTCGGGCGCTGGCTCGAGGCCCGTGCGAAGTCCCGAGCGGGCCAGGCGCTGCGCGCGCTGCTCGACCTCGGCGCCGCCCGGGCCACGCTGGTCGACCTGGACGCGACGGGCCGCCCCGTCGGTGAGGAACGGCTCGTGCCCGCCGAATCGCTGCGCCCCGGAGACGTCATGCTCGTGCGGCCCGGCGAGAAGGTCCCGACGGACGCCGTCGTGCTCGAGGGCCGCTCCGCCGTGGACACCTCGCTGCTGACGGGCGAATCCGTGCCCGTCGAGGTCGGAGCCGGCGCCGAGCTGACCGGGGCCACCGTCAACCTGACCGGCCGACTGCTCGCGCGGGCGACGCGGGTGGGCTCGGAGACGACACTGGCCCAGATGGGACAACTCGTCGCCGAAGCCCAGACCGGCAAGGCCCGCGTCGCCCGCGTGGCCGACCGTGTGTCCGCGGTGTTCGTGCCGATCGTCCTGGCCATCGCCGCCCTCACCTTCCTGGCCTGGATGGGCGTGAGCGACGGCGACGTGGCGAGCGCCCTGCGCGCCGCCGTCGCCGTCCTGGTGATCGCCTGCCCCTGCGCGCTCGGCCTGGCCACCCCGGTGGGCCTGCTCGCCGGCACCGGGCGGGCCTCGCAGCTGGGCATCCTGGTCCGCGGCCCCGAGGTGCTCGAGGACTCCCGCACGGTGGACACGATCGTGCTCGACAAGACCGGCACCGTCACCCGCGGTGAGATGCGCCTGGCCGAGGCCGCCCGCGCACCCGGCTCCCCCGTGGCGGCCGACGACGCGCTGCTCGCCCTGGCGGCAGCGGTCGAGGACGGTTCCGAACATCCGATCGCCCGCGCGGTCGTGGCCGCGGCCCGGGAGCGGGGGCTGGCCCTGCCCGAGGCCGTCGACTTTGCCTCCGAGGCCGGTGGCGGCGTGCACGCCCTCGTCGCGGACGGTCACGGAGGACGGCTGCGCGTGGCGGTCGGCCGCGGTTCGTTCATCGGCTCCCTGCTGGGCCCCGAGGCGATCAGCGCGGACGCGGCGGCGGCTTTCGAGGCCAGCGAAGCCGCCGGGCGCACCGCGGTGTGGGTGGCCGTCGACGGCCGGCTCGCGGGGCACCTGGCGGTCGAGGACACCGTGCGGGAGACCTCCGCCGACGCGATCGGCCGGCTGCGCCGGATGGGCCTGCGGCCGCTGCTCGTGACCGGTGACAACGCCGCCGTCGCCCGGGCCGTGGCCGCTCAGGTCGGCATCGCGGCCGAGGACGTCGTCGCGGGTGTGCGCCCCGAGGACAAGGTGGCGGTCGTCGCTCGGCTGCAGGCCGAGGGTGCGACCGTCGCGATGGTCGGCGACGGCGTGAACGACGCCCCGGCGCTGGCCCGCGCGGACGTGGGCATCGCGATGGGGACCGGCACGGACGTGGCCCGTCAGGCCGCGCAGATCACCGTGATGGGCTCCGACCTGACCCAGGTGGTGCAGGCGCTCGAGCTGAGCCAGCGGACCCTCGGGATCATCCGCATGAACCTGTTCTGGGCGTTCGCCTACAACACGCTCGGCATCCCGGTCGCCGCCCTTGGACTGCTGAACCCGATGATCGCCGGAGGCGCGATGGCCGCCTCCTCGGTGCTCGTGGTGCTCAACTCGCTGCGGCTGACCCGCTACGGGCGGTGAGGTTCAGGCCCCGCCGGCGGCCAGGTGCTCGGCCCGGCGCCCGATGTGTTCCAGTTCCTGGACCATCTGGCGCCGGGTGGCGGCGGCACCCAGTGGGGCGCTCGCGCGCTCGAGGGCCCGCCCAGCGGCCCGGCGCAGTCGCGCGCCGAGCCCGGAGCCTGCGGGCACCGCTGCCGCGTCCGGGCGTGCGGTGAAGAAGAACCGCAGCTGGGTGGCCTGCGGCGCGGGGCCGTTGCCGGCCGGGTCGAGCCGGAAGCCCGTCTCGTACCGGACCCCGCGGTTGACCGCCAGGATCTCGGTCCGGCGGTGCGGTTCGGCGACGACGACCTCCATCTCCTCGGTGGCCTGCTGCCCGAAAACGCGGCGCGTCTCGCGCCAGCGCGTGCCGGGACGATAAGCGCCGGGGCCGTCATCGGAGAGCCGTTCGAGCGCGATGATCCCCGGCAGGTGCTCGGCCATGCCCTCGAGGTCGGTGATCACGCGCCAGAGCGTCTCGGGCCGGGCGGCGACGAACCGGTCCGCCTGAACGGACCACTGGGCGGGCTGAGTCTCTGCCATGACGGGGACTCTCCTGTTCTCGAACGTGGCCGTCTGCGGTCGGCCACCGTGGTCGCCGTCCGTGCCGTCATCGTGCCACGGCGTGCACCGGCTTCCTAGACTGGAGCGCATGAGCCAGAGCGCACCGGACCCGACCCCGCGACAGACCGACGACGCCCGCCCCGAGAGCGGCGCCCCGCTGCCCGCCGCCGCAAAGCAGGCCGCGTGGCCGCAGCGCGTCGACGTGGGCGAGCGGCAGGTCGCTTACACCGTGACCGTCGACGCCCCGGCCGACGAGCTGTGGGCGCTGCTCGCGAACCCGCACCGCCACCACGAGATCGACGGCTCGGGCACCGTGAAGCAGCGGGTCACCGGGCCGCACCGCCTGACCGCGGGAGACCGGTTCCGCGTCGCGATGCGCAAATACGGCCTGCCCTACACGATGGCCTTGACCTGCACCGCCAGCGATGAGGGGCGCCTCGTGGAGTGGGCGCACCCCGGTGGGCACCGGTGGCGCTGGGAGTTCGAGCCGGTCGACGCGACCCGCACGCAGGTCACGGAGATCTTCGACTACTCCTGGGCCCGGCCGGTCGTCGGCACCGTGTTCGAGCGCCTGCGCCTGGACCGGGAGAACGCCCACGGCATTCAGGCCAGCCTCACGCGGCTGGCCGCCCGGCACCTCTGAGCGGCGGGGCCGCCGAGTCCGGGGCCGCCCGCCCACGGACCGCCGCCCCGGTGCCCCGCCTCAGGAGCGCGGGCGCGGGCTCGTCGAGTGGCCCGTGAACCACGCGACGAGCACGCCGTCGGCCTCGATGCGCACCTCGATCATGCGGTCACAGCCGAACTCAACGGACTGCCGCGCGCTCGCCGTCAACGTGGCGCCCAGCGGCGCCGGGGCGATGTACGTGATCTCCGCGCGACGGGTGACCGGCGCGGCGCCGAACGTCGCCACGCAGTACGCCAGGGCGGTGTCCGCGAGGTGGAAGAGGAAGCCGCCGTGGCAGATCTCGTGCGAGTTCACCATGTCCGCGGTGACCTCGCGGTGCAGGGTCACGGCGCCCTCGGAGACCTCACCGAGGGTGACGCCGTGGTCCTTCACGGCCGGGTCGTTGACGTAGATCTCCTCCAGCCGAGCGACGACCGACTTCAGGGACTCGGGCTCGCCGCCGGCCTCGGCCGGGGTGGTCGGGGCGACGTTCTCGGTCATGCTGCTCCTTCGAAGCGGTGAGCCTGCAGGGCGCAGGGCGGGTTGCGGTGCGGCGGAGTCCGCGGACGGTGAGCACCGCTCCCGACCAGTATGCCGGTGAGCGCGCCGACTCAAGGAGGCGAGGAGACGGGCCGAGGCGCGTGGCCGACGTGGGAAAGCCGTCCCTTCCTGTTCTCGCCGGTGGAACGAGACGCCCCGCCTCCCCTTTCGCGAGCGACAACGCCTCCTGCCTCCTGCCACCGGCCCAAACACGACAGCGGGCCCGGATCGGGGCGTTGGGACGTTGCGCTGGAAGCCTCAGTCCTCCAACGCGTAGTCGATCACCACGCGGCCGTCGATCTTGCCGTGCCGCATCTCGTCGAACACCGCGTTGACGTCGCCGAGCGGGCGCGTGTGGAACGTCGGCTTGATCTTACCGGCCGCGTAGAACTCGAGCGCCTCGACCATGTCCTGACGGGTACCGACGATCGAGCCGCGGATGGTCAGGCCCTTGAGGACGATGTCGAAGATCGGGGCCGGGAAGTCTCCCGGCGGCAGGCCGTTGAAGACGATGGTGCCGCCCCGGCGGGTCATCGCGATCGCCTGGCCGAACGCCTGCGGGTGCACCGCGGTGACGAGCACGCCGTGGGCGCCGCCGATCTTCTCCTGGATCTCCACGGACGGGTCGGCCACGTTCGCGTTGACGGTGACCTCGGCGCCGTGCTGCTCGGCGAGCTTGAGCTTGTCGTCGGCGACGTCCACCGCCACCACGCGCATGCCCATGGCCACCGCGTACTGCACGGCGATGTGCCCGAGGCCGCCGATGCCGGAGATCACGACCCACTGGCCGGGCCGCACCTCGGTCTCCTTCAGGCCCTTGTACACGGTGACGCCGGCGCAGAGGAGCGGGCCGACCTCCATCGGGTCCGAGCCCTCTGGGATGACGGGCGCGTAGCGGGTGTCCACGAGCATGTACTCGCCGAACGAGCCGTCCGTGGAGTAGCCGCCGTTGAGCTGCTCCTCACAGAGCGTCTCCCAGCCGGTGCGGCAGTACTGGCATTGCCCGCAGGCGCTCCAGAGCCAGGCGTTGCCGACCATGTCTCCGACCTTGACGTTGTCCACGTCCGGGCCGACCTCCTCGACGATGCCGACGCCCTCGTGGCCGGGGATGAACGGCGGGGTCGGCTTCACCGGCCAGTCGCCCTCCATCGCGTGCAGGTCCGTGTGGCAGACGCCGGAGGCGATGAGCTTCACGAGTGCCTGGTGCTGGCCGGGCGTCGGGCGCTCGACCTCCTTGACCTCGGTCTCGTTGCCGAACCGGGTGACGACTGCTGCCTTCATGGCGGTCATGGGGAATCACCTTTCTTGTGGAGTGTGGTGCTTCTGGGATTGAACGTGGGGGTGGGGATGGTCTGCAGGGGCCGGGTGCCTCCCGTCGCACCGGCGCCAACGCTCGGGGGTCGCCTGGCGGCCCCGGGGCACGACGACGGCCGCTCACCGTCGGCCGTCGCCGCGCCTGACCGTAGGGTCGGCTCAGAAGAAGCCGAGCTTGTTGTCGGAGTAGGAGACCAGCAGGTTCTTGGTCTGCTGATAGTGCTCGAGCATCATCTTGTGGTTCTCACGGCCGATGCCCGAGGCCTTGTAGCCGCCGAACGCCGCGTGCGCCGGGTAGTTGTGGTAGTTGTTCACCCACACGCGGCCGGCCTGGATGGCGCGGCCGGCCCGGTAGGCGGTGTTGCCGTTGCGGGACCAGACGCCGGCGCCGAGGCCGTACAGGGTGTCGTTGGCGATCGTCATGGCGTCGTCGAAGTCCTTGAACGTGGTCATGGAGACGACCGGCCCGAAGATCTCCTCCTGGAAGATCCTCATCTTGTTGTCACCCCGGAAGATGGTCGGCTTCACGTAGTAGCCGCCGGCGAGCTCGCCCTCCATCTCGGCCTGGGCACCGCCGGTGAGCACCTCGGCGCCCTCCTGCCTGCCGATGTCCAGGTAGGACAGGATCTTCTCTAGCTGGTCGTTGGAGGCCTGGGCGCCCATCATGACCTCGGTGTCCAGCGGGTTGCCGGTCTTGATCTTCTCGGTGCGGGCCACCACGGTCTCGAGGAACTTGTCCGCGATCGACTCCTGGACCAGCGCGCGGGACGGGCAGGTGCAGACCTCACCCTGGTTGAGCGCGAAGAGGGTGAAGCCCTCCTGCGCCTTGTCCCAGAAGGCGTCGTCGGAGTCCATGACGTCCTCGAAGAAGATGTTCGGGGACTTGCCGCCGAGCTCGAGGGTCACCGGGATGATGTTCTCGGAGGCGTACTGCATGATCAGGCGGCCGGTGGTGGTCTCGCCGGTGAAGGCGACCTTGCGGATCCGCGGGTGCTGGGCGAGCGGCTTGCCGGCCTCGAGGCCGAAGCCGTTGACCACGTTCACCACACCGGCCGGGAGCAGGTCCCCGATCAGCTCCATGAGCACCATGATCGAGGCCGGGGTCTGCTCGGCGGGCTTGAGGACCACGCAGTTGCCGGCGGCCAGGGCCGGGGCGAGCTTCCAGACGCCCATCAGCAGCGGGAAGTTCCAGGGGATGATTTGGCCGACCACGCCGAGCGGCTCGTGGAAGTGGTAGGCGGTGGTGTCGTCGTCGAGCTGGGACAGGCCGCCCTCCTGGGCGCGGATGGCGCCGGCGAAGTAGCGGAAGTGGTCGATCGCCAGCGGCACGTCCGCGTTGAGGGTCTCGCGGATGGCCTTGCCGTTGTCCCACGTCTCGGCGACCGCGAGCGTCTCGAGGTTCTCCTCCATCCGATCCGCGATCTTCAGGAGGATGGTGGAGCGCTCGGTGGCGGAGGTCTTGCCCCAGGTCTCGAAGGCGGCCCAGCCAGCGTCGATCGCGGCGTCGATGTCCTCGGCGGTGCCGCGGGCGACCTCGGTGAACACCTTGCCAGTCACCGGGGCGATGTTCTCGAAGTACTGGCCCTTCTTCGGGGCGACCCACTCGCCGCCGATGTAGTGCTCGTAGCGGGGCTTGAACTGGACCTTGGCTCCGTCGGTTCCGGGGAATGCGTAGACGGTCATGGTGCTGACTCCTTCGTCTGAGGTGGTGACGCCGCGCGGCGCCGTCGTCCATGACTGTGAAGCTAGTCACTCAGACGTTGCACGAAGGTTGCACCAGGTTCAGGTCCGCCGGCCGCTCAGCCGATCTCGCGTTCGAGCCTCTCCAGTGTGGACACGGCCAGCGCACGCCGGGGCGAGTCGGCCGGCAGCAGCTTCAGCGCAGCACCCCAGAGCTCGACGTCGTCGTGGGCCTCGGGCCGGGCCAGGTAGGCCCAGAGCTGCTCGGCGTCCGCGTCCTGGGCGACGGCCTCCCGCAGCCCCTCCCCCAGCTCGGCGCGGATCGCCTCGATGCCCGGCGACTCCGACCGCGGCAGGACCGGCCCCGCGGCGGCATGCAGTGCGCGGTCCAGGTCCCCGTCGCGCAGGGCGTCGCGGGCACACAGCGCGTCGACGTGCACGTGGCCGGCGAGCCGATAGGGACGGGACAGCAGCTCCACCGGGGCATCGGCATTCTGCAGGGTCCGGCGCAGCCGGTGTACCTCGGCGCGCAGGGAGATCGCCCGGGCGGCGCCGTCGGCCGTCGCGGGGCGGCTGCCCTCCGCCACGGCCCGCCGCTTCCCGACGACGGACCCCTCCTCCGGATACAGCTCCGCCTCGAGCTCGGCGCCGGTCAGGCCCGTGCCGTGCCAGGCCAGCAGCGTGAGGATCTCGGCGTGGCGGCCGGTCAGCTCGACGCCGTCGAGCATCGGCCGCAGGTGGCCGGTGACGCGCAACAGGCCGGCGGCGGCGTGGCGGTGGGGCGCGGTCGCCGCAGGCGCCGCCGGGCCGTCGGGTGCCGGCGAAGCGGAGGGCGGAGGTGAGGGAGCCGTCGTCGGGAAGGAGGTGCCGGTGGTGGCGTGCGCGGGGGCGGGCAGGTCACGCCAGGCGCCGTGCACGGCGTCCGCAGTGGACTGGAGCAGGGGCAGGGCGAGCGGGCTGACGGCGTCGTCGCCGCCGGTGAGGTCGATGACGCCCACGAGCCGGCCGGTGACCGGGTCCGTCAGCGGTGCCGCCGAACAGTTCCACGGGTGGACGCGGTGGCTGAGGTGCTCGGCGCCGCTGACCTGCATGGCGGAGCCGGTAGCGAGGACGACGCCCGGGGCGGAGGTGCCCATGGACGACTCGGACCAGTCGGCGCCGGGGACGAAGCCCATGGCCTCGGCGCGGTTCAGTGCGGTGCGGTCGCCTTCGACCCAGAGGAGGTGTCCGTGCTCGTTGCCGATCGCGACGACCAGGCCGGCCTCCGCTGCGGGCTCCACGAGCATGCGCCGGACGATTGGCAGGGCCGCGGCGATGCGCTGCTCACGGCGGGCCTCGGTGAGGTCGGCGTCGCTGAGGGTGGCGGGGTCGGTCTCACCGAGCAGGCGCGGGGCCGTGAAGCCGCTGAGCGAGCGAAGCCAGGACTCGCGGACCTCGCGGCGCAGGCCCTGCAGGTCGGCACGCAGGCTCTCGTTGTCAGCGGTGCCGGCGGGTATGACGCGGGGGCTCCGGGGGCCGGTTCTCGAGCCGGTGGCCGGGGAGCCGCCCCCGGGCGGGACCAGCGGCAGCGCAGCGGTGGAGAGCGACTCGTGTGCCCTCTCCACGACGCGCCGGTAGGCGCCCACAGCGAGGGTCGGCGCCATCAGGCCGCGTCCTGTGCGAGCAGGCGGGAGCGGATAAGGAACCGCTTGCCCTCCGGGGCCTCGACCGAGAAGCCGGAGCCGCGGCCGGCCACGGCGTCCAGGGTGAGGTGGGTGTGCTTCCAGTACTCGAACTGGGTGGCGGACATCCAGAACGCGATCTCGGCGGCGTCGGCGGGGACGGGGTCGGTGCCGTCGGCCGGGGCGTCGGCGTCCGCGGCGGCGGAGAGGTCGAAGGTGCCCAGCAGGACGTCCGAGCCGCCGGTCTTGAAGTCCCCGGCGGGGTAGCACATGGGCGAGGAGCCGTCGCAGCAGCCGCCGGACTGGTGGAACATCAGCGGGCCGTGGATCGGGATGAGGCGGCGCAGCAGGGTGAGTGCGGCCGGCGTCATGGCGACGCGGGAGTCGGCCTCGCCGGAGATCTCGGGGCGGGCGTCGAGCGCGGCGACGACGGCCTCGTCACTCCCCCCTGCGTTTTCGTTCGGGAATCCGTTGCGTTCCCGGCTGCTTTCGTTCGGGAAACCGTCGTGTCCTGCGACGTTCTCGTGCGTGAGACGGTCGTGTCCCATCGGGCACCTCCTGGCCGGATGGTCGTCTGCGGCCGCGCGTGCCGACACGCGGCGGGCTGGCCACCCAGCCTAGTAGCGCCTATGACCCGTGTCACGGGGGTGTCTTGGGCGTCCCGAGCATCGCCAGCCCTTGTCACTGGTGAGACAGGATCCCGACGCAGGAGAGGAGACGGGCTGGTTCCCGGAGCAGTCCCGCCCGTCTCGTTGCAGTCGGGGCCGACCCACGCCTCTGACTCCGTCAGCGAGGCGCGAAGGAGGGGCCGGGACTGGAACCCGACGTTCTCCCGAACGCAAGCGGCCGGGGACGCGACGGTTTCCCGAACGAAAACGCCTGGGCCGTCCCGTCAGGCCCCGGACTGCGCGGTGCCCTCGTCCTCGACGGTGCGGCGCCGCTGCCGCTCGCGCTGACCGTGCGTCAGCGACCGCAGGTCCGTCTGCTGGTCGAAGTTCGAGCCGAGGGCGCCGGCCACCACCCCCATCGCGGCGCTGAGCCAGGCGATATCGAGATACGAGGAGAACGTGGGATCACCACGGATCACGGTGGCCATGTAGTCCGGGTCGATCACGATCAGCCCGCCGAGCAGGATGAGCACCACGAGCATCACGTAGAGCCAGAGCACGCACAACGCGATCGTGAGCACGGTCGAGAGGTTGTACAGCAGGACGACGCGGGCCTTCCCGACGCCGCCGCGGCCCGGTTCATCCCACAGCCGGTTGCTCGCGACGAGCCACCACACCATCACCGTCATGGCCAGGACGCCGATGCTGATCAGGCGCACGGTCGTCAGATAGTCGGACATCGCCCAGATCGAGCTGTAGAAGATGCCGAAGGCGCCCGTGGCCGAGGCGGCGGCCAGCGCCGAGGAGAGCTGCGGTGCGGTCCGGCGCGGCTCGTTGCCGGCCACCATCCCGACGACCATGCGCAGGCCGCCCGAGCTGGCCTCCGAGTGCAGCGCGAGCTGGCCGGTGTCCGCGTCCGCCACCTGCCACTGCGCCCAGGTGATGCCCTGCTGGCTGTGCCCCGTCGCTGCGGACTCGGGCGCCATGCGCACCGCACACGCGACCAGCACGTCGACCAGACGGGCGCCCACCCGGGCGACACCGAGGCTCGGCAGGGACACGACGGCCACCTGCTGGTCGGGGTGCACGTCGGCGATGAGCGGCCGCCCCTCGGTCAGCCGGGGCATCTCCGTGAGCAGCAGGAGCACATCCGCCCGCGCGTACTCGTCGTCGAAGCGGACCGCGTCGGCGGGGTCGAGCGCGTCATCGGAACGCAGCCGCAGCATCGCGGTGCGCAGCTCAAGGGTCACTGGCACCGAGAACGCGGCGTCCAGGGCGCGCTGCAACCGTTCGCGGATCCGCCCCGCTCGCCTCTCGGGCAGGCCGGGGTCTGCGGCGACGACCACGCGCAGTCGGCTGCCAAGCACATGCGCCATACCTCAGTACGCCTTGACCCGCTGCTCGACGATCAGGTGGATCAGCGCGAAGGTCCGCTCCTGCTGAATCGCCTGCAGGGCTGCCTCGACGGCGGCCGGCACGTCGGCGTCCCGCTCCACACGCACGCCGAACCCGCCGAACGCCTGCGCCATGGCGGCGAAGTCCGGGTTCTTCAGCTGGGTTCCGGAGATCCGCTCGGGGTACTGCCGCTCCTGGTGGGTGCGGATCGTGCCGTACTCCTGGTTGTCCATCACCACCACCAGCGGAGTCGCCCCGTACTGCGCGGCCGTCGCGAACTCCTGACCGTTCATGAGGAACTCGCCGTCGCCGGCGAACGTCACCACGGCGCGGCCCGGGAAGTTCAGGGAGGCGGCGATCGCGCCCGGCACGGAGTAGCCCATGGAGCCGTTGCGGGCGGAGATCATCGCCCGGTAGCCCTCGGTCGGGAAATACCGGTGCGCCCAGTTGGTGTGCTCGCCCGCGCCCAGCGAGATCATGGCGTCCTGCGGCAGCCGCGGCACCAGGTTCGCGACGAGGGTGGCCATCCGCGCCTGACCCTCGGACGGCTCGGCCGACGGCAACGCGGCGAAGTCCTCCTGCTCGGCACGCTTGCGGGCGGTCCAGTCCGCCCATTGCTCCTTCACGGCCAGCTCCATGCGGACCAGATCGCGCACGAACACGTCAGGTTTGGCCACGATCTGGTGTGACACCGGGCCGGAGCGGCCGCGCAGCGCCGGGTCGATCGTCACGAGGAAGTTCTTCTTGTCCCAGTTCTGCCGGATGGTGAAGCCGTCGGTCACGACGTCGCCGGGCACGGTGCCGACGAAGACGATCAGGTCGGTCTCCTCGAGCAGCGCCTGAGTGGCGTCCGGGCGGCCGTAGCCGATCGGACCCACGTAGGACGGCGAGGAGAACGGCACGGTGCCCTCGGTGCGCCATTCGGCGGCGGCGGGGATCTTGTGCTCCTCGAGCCAGCGGGTCAGGGTCTGGGCGCCTTCGTCGGTCCAGTCGTTGCCGCCGGTGATGAACAGCGGCTTCTCGGACTGCTTGAGCGCGGAGTGCAGCGCCTTCCAGTCCTCGACCGTCATGCCGCCGTGGGCGACGGGGATCTGCGGGTGCACCTCGTGCGGGACCAGCTCGCGGATGATGTCCTCGGGCAGGCCGACGACCACCGGGCCGGGGCGTCCCGAGGCGGCCGCGAACATGGCCTCGGCCACGATCTCGGACGCCCGCTCGGCGTGGTCCAGCACCATGACGCGCTTGGCTCCCGTGCCGAACCACGCGTGCGGATCGAACTCCTGGAACGCCTCACGGTCACGATGCTCGAAGGGGATCAAGCCGACGAAGAGGACCATCGCGGTCGAGTCCTGCCACGCGGTGTGCAGACCGACGTGCGCGTTGGCGGCGCCGGGACCACGGGTGACCATGGCCACACCCGGCACGGTGTTCATCTTGCCGTCCGCTTCGGCCATGTACGTCGCACCGCCCTCATGCCGGCACACGACGTTCTCGATGCCGGAGTCGTGGAGCCCGTCGAGCACGTCGAGATAGGACTCTCCGGGGACCGAGTACAGACGTTCCACCCCGTGGGCCTCGAGTGTCTTGACGATCAGATGACCGGCGGAAATCCGGTCGGTCGACGAAGTGCTGGTGCTCATGTGTGCTCCTGTGCGTCGTGTGCGCGGGTCCGAGCTCCGGTGCTCGGCTCGACGGCACCGGTTGTGGCTTGGCAGACAGCGTATCCGAGCGCCGCCCGGCGTCGGCCATGTCTGCGCCGCGTCAGGGCGCGGCTCGTAGAGTGGACTCATGCTCTCCCCACAGACTCTTGACCGACTCACCTCGATCGCCGTGTTCCTGAACACCGCCCCCGGAGCCCGCGGCGGCCAGCAGCAGGCCGAGCGACTCGAGTTCGGCACCCAGCTGCCCGATGTCGTCCCGGCCGTCCACGAGGGCCGCCAGAAGGTGCGCGTCGCGGACGCCGCCCTCGAGCGGGCCCACAGCCTGCGCGACCGCCTCACCACACTCTGGACGGACGCCTTCCAGGAGAAGGACGTGACCGACCAGATCAACGCGCTGCTGCAGGCCACCGGCCCGCTCGAGCTGCTCGCCACCGACGAAGACCTGATCTTCGCCCCGGCCGACGCCCCGGCTGACGCCGTCGAGCGGCTCCAGGCTCTCGCCGCGCTCGCCCTGGCGGACACCGCCGTCGAAGGAGAGCTGAGCCGGCTGCGCGTCTGCGCGGGCGAGGACTGCGAGAACATGCTGGTCGACGCCAGCCGCAACCGCTCGAAGCGGTTCTGCGACGAGGCCAACTGCGGCAACCGCATGCACGTGCGCTCCTACCGTGCCCGTCAGGTCGGCGAGGAGGAGGCCGCCCAGACCGCGACGAAGTCCGCGCCCTCCCAGCCCGCCCGCGCCGAGGCACCCGCGGACGCTCCCCGCTCCGGCCAGGCCGACACCGCGTCGCCGGACTCGACGACGGCGTCGCTGTCCAAGAAGGAGCTCAAGCGCGAGCTCGAGCGGCTGCGCGCCGAGCACAAGGGCGTGAAGAAGGCCCGCAAGCGGGCGAAGAAGGTCGAGGACAAGGCCGAGAAGAAGCGCCTGAAGAAGCAGCTCGACGGCCTGGAGAAGACGATCGGCAAGCTCGAGAAGCGCCTGAAGTGACCGCCGCGGGCCGCGGGCGGACAGAGCTCGTCGGCAGCGGGCGCACGGCCGTAGCCTCGAGCGCATGAGCCTGCATTCCGCCTCCGCGTCCCCGTCTTCTGGCCCCGTCCTCGCCGAGCACCGCAAGGTCGGCGTGGTCGGGGCCGGCGCCGTCGGCACCGCCGTCTGCTACGCCACCCTGATCAACGGCCTGGCCGACGAGGTCGCCCTGTTCGACATCGACGAGCCGAAGGTCCGGGCCGAGGTGCTCGACCTCGCGCACGGCACGCCGTTCACGGCCACACGCACCATGACCGGCGGCGCCGACCCCGCCGTGCTCGCCGGCTCCTCGATCGTCGTCGTCACCGCCGGGGCGAAGCAGAAGCCCGGTCAGACCCGCCTCGACCTCGCGGCGTCGAACGTCGCGATCCTGCGGTCCCTGATCCCGCAGGTGCTCGAGCACGCCCCCGACGCCCTGCTCGTGCTGGTGACCAACCCGGTCGATGTGCTCACGCTCGTCACGCAGCGCATCTCGGGCCTCGCCCCGGGGCGCGTCATCGGCTCCGGCACGCTGCTGGACACCTCGCGCCTGCGCTGGCGCATCGCGTCCGAGAGCGGCGTGCACCCCCGCTCGGTGCACGCCGCGGTGCTCGGCGAGCACGGGGACACCGAGTTCCCCGCGTGGTCGACGGCCTCGATCGGACCCGTGCCGCTGCTGCGGTGGCCCAGCCCCGAGGACCCCGCGTTCACGCGGCAGCGGCGCGAGGAGATCACCGGCTCCGTCGTGAACGCCGCATACAAGGTGATCCAGGGCAAGGGGGCGACGAACTACGCGATCGGTGTGGCGACGGCGCGGCTGATCGAGGCGATCGTCAAGGACGAGCGCGCGATCCTGCCGGTCTCCACGGTCCAGGACGGACCCCACGAGCTGCATGACGTCGCCCTGTCCCTGCCCTCGGTGGTCGGCCGTGAGGGCGTGCTGCGCGTGCTGGAGACGGAGCTGGACGAGGACGAGATGCGGCTGCTGCGGGTCTCAGCCGATGCCCTGCAGGCGGCCGCCGGGTCGCTGGGGTTCTGACGTCCCCGCGGGCTCAGGCCCGGTCGCCGGCGTGGCCGCTGTCCGCGTGATCGCCGCCGTCCGTGCGGTCGTGAGTCGTGGGAGCGTCCGGGTCACGCTGCTCGGCCTCCTGCTGCGCGGCGCGCTCGCGGGCGCGCCGCTCGGCGACGGCACGGCGGTGCGTCTCCTCGGAGGAGCGGTGGGTGCCCGAGCCTTGGGAGAGGTGCTCGGGGTTCTCGCGTGCGGACAGCTGCAGCATGGCGACGACCACGAGGCTGACGATGAAGAAAACGCCGAAGGCGATCAGCCCGATGTCGACGCGCAGCGGGTTGTGCGTGCCTCCGGAGGCCGTGACGGCCGCGATCACACCGCCGATCGCGCCCAGGACCGCCGAGAAGACCAGGGGCCCCTTGACGGTCTCACGCAGGCCGCCTCGGCCACCGCGCGCTCCCGGTGCCGGCGTGCCGGTGGCACGCGCGGCGGACTGCGGGCCGGAGGCCGGCGCGGACGATGCGCGGCCCTGCTCGGGGCGGGAGGACGATGCGCTCACGGGATGGCTCCTGACGGGATCTGGACGCTGACGGGCTGGGGCTGACCGCCGAAGACTGCCCGTCAGTCTACGCGTCCGGGCGCCCGGTCTGCCTCGAGGTTGCGGGCCTTGCGGACGTCGAGCGCCATGCCGACGCCCGAGACCGCCAGCAGCGTGCCGATGATGATCGCGCCGCCGCCGACGATGCCGAGCTGGCCGTGCGGGTTCAGGTGCGATCCCAGCGCCAGCGCGACGCCCGAGCCCAGACCGGCCAGACCCGTGATGAGCTGGTCGCGCGCCGGCAGGAACGCGCGCCGGTGGCCGAACCACGCGACAAGCTCGGCGACGCCGCCGACGGCGAGCGCGGCGGCGACCGTCAGGCCGATCGCCTGCGGGGCGGAGAGGAACAGCAGCACGATCGTGCCCAGCATCCACGCGGCAGCGGCCATCGACAGCGGCGAGCGCATGGCGACGGGCACGGGCTCGCGGCGCAGGTACTCCCACATGGCGGAGCCGGAGAACACCAGGTACAGGGCGAAGGCGACCTTCATCCACAGCGTGCTCGGCTCCTGCACGAACACCGTGGTCAGGCCGAAGATCAGCGCCACGCCCGCGCGGATGAGGATCGGCTTGGCGACGGCGTCGGCGGTCTCGAGGTCGGGTTTCACAGCAGGCACCGGTCCATTCTAGGCGGGGCGGCCAGGACCTCCGGGTCCCGGCCGCCCCGGGGCGGGAACGGCGTCCACCGCCGGGCCGCCGGGCTCAGGACTCGCCCCGCATCCACGCGTCGGTGCGGGCACGCAGGCCGAGGGTGAGGGCGCGCATGCCCATGTAGACGCCCGCGAACCCGATCCACAGCAGCGCCACCTGGGCGCCGACATCGGACCCTCGCCCGACCGCGACCTGCGTGAGCAGCCACAGGGCCGGGGCGTACACAGCGAGGTTCACGACGCCGGCCAACGCGAGGTACCGCGCGTCGTCGGCCCCGATGAGCACCCCGTCGAGCACGAACACGTACCCGGCCAACGGCTGCCCGGCGGCGAGCACGAGCAGACCGGCCGCGGCGCCGGCCTGCACCGCCGGATCCGGGGTGAACAACGGCGGCAGCACCCCCGCGAGGACGGCGAGCAGGGCGCCGGTGACGAGGCCGAAGCCCAGCGACCACCGCACCATCACGCGGGTGAGCGCGCGGACGGCCGGCCGGTCGTCGCGGCCGAGCTCGTGGCCGATCAGCGCCTGCGCGGCGATCGCGAGCGCGTCCAGGGCGAAGGCGAGCGTCGAGAACAGCGTGAACACGAGCTGATGGGAGGCCAGGGTGACCTCCCCCAGCCCGGTCGCCGCCAGGACGGTGACCAGGATGGCCGCCCGCAGGCTCGCGGTGCGCAGCAGCAGCCACGAGCCGACCTGCGCGGTGGCGCGCATGCCGTGGAACGTCGGAGCCGCGGACGTGCCGGCCACACCGAAGCGCGGCCGCAGCACGAGCAGGTAGGCGGCGAGCATGGCCCACTGCACGAGCGAGGTGCCCAGCGCCGAGCCGGCCACCCCCATGCCGGCCCCGTAGACGAGCGCGACGTTCAGGCCGATGTTCACGCCGAAGCCCAGGCCCGCGACGACCAGCGGGGTCACCGTGTCCTGCAGTCCGCGCAGGATGCCGGTGGCGGCGAGCACGGCCAGCAGGGCGGGCAGGCCGGGCATGGACCAGCGCAGGTATGCGACCGCGTGCTCCTGCACGTGCGGGCCGGCGCCGAGGGTCGCCACAAGACCCGGGGCCACCAGCCAGCCGAGCACCGCCAGGAGGGTGCCGAGCAGCAGTCCGAGCCACACGCCGTCGCGGCCACGGTCCAGGGCCTCGGCGTGGCGCCCGGCCCCGGTCAGGCGGGCGACGGCCGGCGTCGTCGCGTAGGCCAGGAAGACGAGCAGGCCGGTGACGGTGTGCAGGACGGTCGTGCCCAGGCCCACGCCGGCCAGCGGCGCGGTCCCCAGATGCCCGACGATCGCGGTGTCCGCGAGCAGAAACAGCGGTTCGGCGATCAGCGCGCCGAACGCGGGGACGGCGAGCGCGAGGATGCGCCGGGCCAGACCGTCGGTCGGGGCGGGGGCCGCCGTGTCCCCGGGACCCGCCGGCGCCTCCTGGGGCGGGCCGGCGTCGGGACGGGCGCTCACAGGCCGAGCAGGGCGGCGCCCGGAGCGAGCAGCGGCGCCAGTCCCTGGACGAGGACGTCGGCGGCCTGAGCTTCGTCCTGTCCTGGCATGTCCGGCAGGTGCGGGGCCACGAGGTAGAGCATGAGCACGGCGATGCCGTTGTTCACCATGTGCAAGGCCATCGCGTAGCCGAACGAGCGGCCCACGAGGATGTACGACACCGTGATCGCGACGGCCAGCGTCAGGTACGGCACCGTCTCCACGAGCTCGAACCGGCCACCGGTGCCGAGGAAGTGCAGGAGCACGAACGCCACGATCGAGACCGCCGCACACACCCACACGTTGATGTAGCGGGAGAGCTTGCCGATCAGCAGGTGGCGGAACAGGTACTCCTCCACCAGGGGCGCCATGAACACCGTCATCACGATCATCAGGGCGGGCGGGGCCTGTGTGGTCATGTCCTCCAGCGCCGCCTGGTTGGCGGACTGGTTCGCCTCACCGATCAGGCTGAGCACGATCATGTTCACGACGATGCACGCGAACCACGTGGCCGGCAGCAGGAGCAGCTTCAGCCATGTGCGATGGCGGAACGCCCCGAGCGAGTGCAGCAGCGGACGCCACGCGACCGCCAGCACCACGACCGTCAGGAGCACGTAGCTGACGAAGTTCATGAAGAACATGTCCCGCGGCGTCATGTCCTCCGGATTCGCCGGCACCAGGCCCGCGACCATCAGCAGCAGACCGCCCAGCCCGAGCAGCATCAGGACGGCGTAGGCGGCCACCACGAGCGCGTCTCCCCAGTGGAAACGACCGGGCGCCCAGGCTGACGGCCGGGAGCGGGGATCGCGGGGGACGGCCGAGGCGGGATGATCAGACGGCCAGCCCGAGGGCGGCCAGCCGGCGGGGGTGTGCGTCATGCGCGACACGCTACCAATCGGCCTGTCCGCGCGATGCTGAACACATCGGGGCGTGGGGCTTGGCGCGGTCGACCGCGTGGGCGCTACGGTTCAGGCCATGGCCTTGTTCTCTCAGCCGGTCTTCCTGAACCTGCCGACGACCGACCCCGAGCGCATCCGCGAGTTCTGGACGCGCCTGGGTGCCGACATCCTCGAGGACCTCTCCGACGACGACGCCGTGTGCGTCGAGCTCACGGACACCACCTACGCGATGTACCTCTCCCCCGGCGCCTACACCGACTACATCGGCGAGCGGGAGATCGCGGACTGCATCACGACCAACTCGTCGCTGATGTCCCTGAACGTGGGCGAGCCCGACGCGGTCGACGCCCTCGCGGACAAGGCCCTGCAGATCGGGGCCTCCGAAGTGTGCCTGCCGCAGGACCTGCTCGAGGACCTCAACCATTCGGGGCTGCACTCGCGCGAGATCGTGGACCCCGACGGCCACCAGTGGGAGTTCGTCAGCCACTGACGCGGGTGTGTCCCGGTGCGCCCGTGGCGACGTCCGCATGTGCGTTGAACCGGCCCCGCACCGAATCCATACTGCGGAAACGACCCTTCTGAGCCGCGTTTCGGGCCTCAGAAGGGTCGTTTGCGCAGTACAGACGGGGTGAGCCCAAGACAGCGGACAAGTCAGGGCGGGCGGGCAGAAGGCGCCGGTGTTCACGAGCGCGTCACTGACGCATCCCCCGCGCGTCACCACCGACTCCTACCGTGGCCTGGCCCGCACGGCCGGCCGTTCTCGAGCGCATCTGCGTCGCCGCCCGGCCGCTCACCGCCCACGCCGCACCGAGGAGTCCCATGCGAACCCGTCGTCCCCTGACCCTGCTTGCCGCCGCCGTGCTCGCGACCTCCGCCGCCGCCCCGTCCGCAACGGGCGCCGGAGCACCGTCGGCACACTCCCCCGTCGGGCAGGAACGCGGCCCGGCATCGTCGTTCGAGTTCGGCGTGATCGGCGACGTCCCCTACGGCGAGGCACAGGTCGCGCAGTTCCCCGCCATGATGGACGAGCTCTCCGCGCAGAATGACCTGGAGTTCCTCGCGCACGTCGGCGACGTGAAGTCCGGCTCATCCGAGTGCAGCGACGAGTACTTCGCGTTCATCCACGATGAGTTCACGGACCTCGAGGTTCCGTTGGTGTTCACTCCCGGCGACAACGACTGGACCGACTGCCACCGGCAGAAAGCCGGCCAGTACGATCCCCTCGAGCGCCTGGCCGCGCTGCGTGAGATGTTCTTCGCCGACCCCGACCACACCCTCGGCGAGCCCATGCGCGTCGACTCGCAGGACGAGATCGGCCTGCCGGAGAACGCCCGCTTCCGCACCCAGCGCGTCGAGTTCGGCACGATCAACGTGCAGGGGTCACAGAACTCCACCGCCCCGTGGGAAGGTCGGGGCCAGACCGAGCCGACCGAGGAGCAGCTGGCCGAGGTCGCCCACCGGGACGAAGCCAACGCGACGCTGCTGCGCGAGATGTTCGACGACGCGCGCCGCACGAACGCGCGCGGCGTCGTGATCTTCACGCAGGCCGATATGTTCCTGCCGGACCACGTGGTGGGCGGCGTGGTCGATGCCCCGGAGGACGTCGCGGTGTTCCAGCAGACGGTGCAGACCATTGCCGAGCAGTCACGGAGATTCGACGGTGAGGTCTACCTGATCAACGGTGACTCGCACGAGTACAACGCCGACGAGCCCCTCGCCGCCGGCTCACCGTGGGTCGAGGCCTACGGCGTCGAGCCGGTCGAGAACCTGCGGCGCGTGACCGTCGAGGGTGACGCCGACTCGAACGAGTGGACCCGGTTCTCCGTCGCACCGATGAACGCGGGCAAGGGCCGCCACGCCGACCAGGACCTGCTCAGCTGGGAGCGCGTGCCGTACAAGGGCTGATGTTCCCGCGGAATCCATACTGCGCAAACGACCCTTCTGAGCCCTGATTCCGGCGTCAGAAGGGTCGTTTGCGCAGTACAGAATCCCCGAGGCGCGCGAGTGCGCACCGGTCAGGCTGAGCCTCGGGCCAGGGGCCTCAGCCCTCGTCGTCGGCGCCGCCGGCGAACTGAGAGCGGTACAGCCGGGCGTAGGCGCCCTCCGCGGCCAGCAACTCCTCGTGGCTGCCCTGCTCGACGATGTCGCCGCCCTCCATCACGAGGATCACGTCGGCGTCGCGGATCGTGCTGAGCCGGTGCGCGATCACGAAGCTCGTTCGGTCTGAGCGCAACGCCGCCATCGCCCGCTGCACGAGCACCTCGGTGCGGGTGTCCACGCTCGAGGTGGCCTCGTCGAGGATCAGCACCCGCGGCCGCGCGAGGAACGCCCGGGCGATCGTAATCAGCTGCCGCTCGCCGGCGGAGATGTTCTCCGCGTCCTGCTCGATCACGGTGTCGTACCCGTCGGGCAGGGTGTGCACGAACCGGTCCACGTAGGTTGCCGTGGCGGCCTCCAGCACCTCCTCGTCGCTCGCGTCGAGGCGGCCGTACCGGATGTTCTCGCGGATCGTCCCGCCGAAGAGCACCGCGTCCTGCAGCACCATGCCGGTCTGGGCGCGCAGCCGCTGACGCGGCACATCCTGCACGTCCACGCCATCGAGCAGGATCCGCCCGCCGTCGACCTCGTAGAACCGCATCAGCAGGTTCACCAGGGTCGTCTTGCCCGCGCCCGTCGGCCCGACGATCGCGACCGTCTGCCCCGGCTCGGCCGTGAGCGAAAGATCCCGGATCAACGGGGCGCCCTCGGTGTACCCGAAGCGCACGTGCTCGAACTCGACACGGCCGGCCACCGGCTCGGGCAGGTCCGCCCGCTCCTCGTCGGCCTCCTGCTCCGGTTCATCGAGCAGCTCGAAGATCCGCTCGGCCGAGGCGACCCCGGAGATCAGCATCTGCGACATGCCCGCGATCTGCCCGAGCGGCTGGTTGAACTCGCGCGAGTACTGGATGAACGCGGTGACCGCGCCGAGCGTCATCTGCCCGCCGGCCACCCGCAGCCCGCCGACCACGGCGATGCCGACGAACCCGAGCCAGTTCACCCACTGCATGATCGGCATGATCATGTTCGCGAGGAACTGCGCCCTGAACGACGCCTCGTACAGCCGTTCGTTGCGCTCGTCGAACGTGGCGGCCATGTCCTGCTGGCGGCCGAACACGGTCACCAGCTCGTGCCCGGTGAACGACTCCTCAATGTGCCCGTTCAGCCGACCGGTCTCCCTCCACTGCGCGGTGAACTGCGCCTGCGAGCGCTTCCCCACGATCCCCACGACGACGCCCGCCACGGGCAGCGCTACGAGCGCGATCAGCGCGAGCTCCCACGAGAGCCAGAACATCATCCCGACGATGCCGATCACCGTCAGCGCCGAGTAGACGAGCGTCGCGAACGCCTGCTGCATGGCCTGCTGCACGTTGTCGACGTCATTGGTGGTGCGCGAAAGCAGGTCGCCGCGCTGACGGGTGTCGACGTGGCTCAGCGGAAGCCGGTGGACCTTCGCCTCGATCTGCTCGCGCAGGCCCCGCACGACGCGCATCGTCAGGTCGTTGAGCACGCGGCCCTGCAGCCACATGAACGTCTGCGCCACCAGGTACATCGTGAGCACGATCAGGATCAGCCGGCCCAACTCGCCGAAGTCGATGCCGGCGCCGGGCGTGACGTCCATGCCCGAGAGCATGTCGGCCTGCTGGTCCTGGCTCGCGGCTCGCAGCCCGTCGATGATCTGCCCGCGGTCCGCTCCGGCGGGCATCTGCGCGGAGATCACCCCGCTGAAGATCACGTCCATCGCCCGGCCGAGCACGTGCGGGGCCCACACGTTGAACACGACCGCCGCCATGACCATCGCGGCCACGAACGCCAGGCCGGTCCGCTCGGCACGGAACAGGCCGAGCAGGCGTCGTGCCGTGGGCCAGAAGGCTTTGGCCTTGCGGGCCGGGCCGCCGCCGTGGCCGTCCGTTGCCCCGGACTCCTGGATTGCGAGGATCTCCTCGTCGCTCAGCTGCTCGCTCATGCCGCGTCCTCGGCTGCGCTCTGGGACTCCACGATCTCCCGGTAGGTCCGGTTCTCTGTCAGCAGGGCCTCGTGCGTGCCGACGCCGACCACCCGGCCATCGTCGAGCACGACGATCTGGTCGGCCGCGGTGATGGTCGCCACCCGCTGGGCCACGACGATGCGCGTGGTGCCGGCCGCGGCCTCCTCGAGGGCGGCGCGCAGGCGGGCGTCGGTGGTCACGTCAAGCGCGGAGAATGAGTCGTCGAACAGCAGCACCCGCGGGGCCGCGACGAGCGCCCGGGCGATCGACAGGCGCTGGCGTTGACCGCCGGAGACGTCGGTGCCGCCCTGACCGATCGGCGAGGCCAGCCCGGAGGCGTCGCCGGTGCCGCGGGAGCGCACGAAGTCCGTGGCCTGCGCGGTCTCGAGAGCGGCCCAGAGCTCGTCATCGGTGGCGTCGGGGGCGCCGAAGCGCAGGTTCGAGGCGACGGTCCCGGAGAACAGGTACGGCTTCTGCGGCACGAGCGCGACGGCCTCGGTCAGCTCGGCCCGGGCAAGGTCCGTCACCGGCACTCCGTCGACGAGCACCTGGCCGGCGTCGGCGTCGTACAGGCGGGGGACGAGGCCGAGGAGGGTGGACTTGCCGGAGCCGGTCGCGCCGATGATCGCGGTGGTCGTGCCGGGCTCGACGGTGAAGCTCACGCCGTCCAGGACGGGCGCCTCGGCGCCGGGGTAGGCGAAGGTGACGTTGCGGAACTCAACGCGGCCCACGCGTTCGGCCGGGGCCACCGGGTGTGCGGGCTCGGCGAGCGTCGGCACGGTGTCGAGGACCTGCCCGATGCGGCGGGCCGAGATCACGGCGCGCGGGAGCATCATCATCATGAAGGTGCCCATCATGACCGCCATGAGGATCTGCAGCAGGTACTGCATGAAGGCGGTGAGCGCCCCGACCTGCACGGCGCCGGCGTCCACGCGCAGCCCGCCGAACCACAGGACGGCGGCGGTGGCCAGGTGCAGGATCATCGTGATGACCGGGCCGAGCAGCACGAACAGCCGGCCGATCCGCACCGAGGTGTCCGTGAGCGCGTCGTTGGCGGCGGTGAAGCGCTGCGCCTCATGGCGTTCGCGCACGAATGCCCGGACGACGCGGATGCCCATGACCTGCTCGCGCATCACCGCGTTGATCCGATCGATGTCGTCCTGCATGCGCTGGAACAGGGGCATGAGCCGGGCGACGATGACCGTGACGATCACCAGCAGCAGCGGCACGGACACCCACATGAGCCAGGACAGCCCGGCGTCCTCGCGGACGGCCATGACGATGCCGCCGACCGCCATGATCGGCGCCGCCACCATGAATGTGAGCGCCATGAGCACGACCATCTGCACCTGGTTGACGTCGTTGGTGCCGCGCGTGATCAGCGTGGGGGCGCCGAAGCGGCCGAGTTCCTCCGCGGAGAACCGGTCGACGCGCGTGTAGACCGCCCGGCGCAGGTCCCGGCCCAGGCCCATCGCGGTGCGGGCCGCGAACCAGACGGCGGCGATCGCGGCGACCACCTGCACGAGGGCGACACCGAGCATGACCAGCCCGAGCTCCCAGATCCGTGCGGTGTCGCCGACGGCGACGCCCTCGTCGATGATCTGCGCGTTGAGGCTGGGCAGGTACAGCATGGCCAGGGTGCTGAGCAGCTGCAGCACGACGACGGCCGCCACGAAGCCCAGGTAGGGGCGGAGGTGACGGCGCAGGAGGGTCCAGAGCATCGGGGCTCCTCGCGGTTCGGTGGGGACGGACGCAACGCGACGCGGCGGCGGTCGGTCCATTGTGCCCCGGAGGCAGGGTTCGCCGGTGTGGATGTGGGCGTGGGCGTGGGCGTGGGCGTGGGCGTGGGCGTGGAGGATCCATACTGCACAAACGACCCTTCTGAGGCCGGTTTCGCCCCTCAGAAGGGTCGTTCACGCAGTACAGATGCCGAGATGCCGCTGAGGCCGGCGGGGCCTGACCCGCCCGCCGTTCAGGCGAGGGTGAGGAACAGCTTCTCGAGCTCCTCGACGGTGAGGTCGTCCTCCTCGGCCGCGCCGGGGTCGGCGACGCAGTGCTTCATCGCCGAGGAGACGACGGCGAAACCGGCCTTGTCCAGGGCGGTGGAGACGGCGGAGAGCTGCGTGACGACGTCGCGGCAGCTGCCTTCCCCCTCGACCTCGCGGATGACGGCGTCGAGCTGCCCGCGGGCGCGCTTGAGGCGGTTGAGGATCTTGCGCTGGGCATCGGGGTCTGCGGGGCGCATGTCCGGTCCTTTCTGACGGTCCGAGTGGGTCGAAGACGGAGGTGGGGGTCAGGCGGCGGCGCGGACGAGCCCGGCGACCTCGACGCCGAGCACGCCCAGTCCCATGAGCAGGACGAACCAGCCGAAGCCGGTCTTGAGAGCTTTGTCCGGCACCCGGTTCCCCACCGCTACGCCGATCAGCGCGCCGAGGAACGCCAGGCCGGTCAGCACGCCGATGAAGGGCCAGTCGAGGTCGACTCCGGCCATCTTGCCCACGAAGCCTGCGAGGGTCTGCATCGCGATGACCAGCAGGGAGGTGCCCACGGCGACGCTCATCGGCAGATGCGCCATGAGCACGAGGGCGGGGACGATCAGGAAGCCGCCGCCGGCACCGACGAGGCCCGTGACCATGCCGACGCCCACGCCGGCGGACAGGAGCCCGCCGAGACGAGGCCGCACCTCGGTCGGGTCCGCCGCCTCGGCCCGCACGGTGCTGGCACCGCCCCGGCGGCCGCGGATCATGCCGCGGGCGCTGAGCAGCATGACGATCGCGAAGCCGATCATGAGCACGGGCCCGGGCAGCGCCGAGCCGAGCAGGCCGCCCAGCAGCGCGCCGACCATGCCGGCGGCCCCGAAGAGCGCGCCGGTGCCCCAGCGGACGTGGCTGGCCCGCGCATGCAGGGCCACCGAGAGCAGGGAGGTGACGCCCACGACGAACAGCGAACTGGCAATCGCCTCCTGCGGGTCCAGCCCGGCCACGTACGTCAGCAGAGGGACCATCAGGATGGATCCGCCGCCGCCGAGCAGACCGAGCAGCAGCCCGACGAGCAGGGCCAGCCCGACGGCCAGCCCACGCATGCTCATCACGCCCATGGCGCCTCCTCGTCCCTCGCTCCGCGGTCCGCCGACGACTCTACGCTCAGGCCCGGCGAGCCCGCTCAACCGGGCAGGCGTCCGGGCCGCCGAGCAGCGCGGCCGCGTCGGCGGCGCCGCCGCTGACCCGGTTCCAGGGCATGCGGTCGAGCATCGAGCCCATCGCGCACGTGTCGGTGAGCGAGGAGAACACCAGGCCCGTGCCGATGCCGGCGGGGATCAGCCCGAAGCGCTTCGAGCCGATCTGCGAGGCGACGGCGCCGACGAGCACGATCGAGCCGGCGACGAAGCGGACCTGCCGTTCAAGCGACCAGCCGGTGCCGCGGCGCACCACGTCGCCGCCGGCCTGGGCGTAGGCGGAGATGCCGCCGGTGAGCACGGTCGCGCGCTCGACGCCGGCCTCGGCGAGGCGACGCTGGGCGTCTGCGGCGCGCACGCCGGAGGCGCACACGAGCACGGCGTCGTGCTCCTGTTCATGGACGCGGCCGGCGACGTCGGCCACGTGCTCCTTCAGCGTGTCGAGCGGGACGTTGTAGGAGCCGGCGATGTGCTCGGTCTCGAACTCGCCGGGGGTGCGGACATCGAGGACGAAGGCGGTGCCGGCGGCGATCCGCTCGCGCAGCTCGGCGCCGCTGACGGGGGTGAGGGTGGTCTGCATGGGTCTCTCCTAGAGGGTGGTGATGGGGGGCGGGTCGGCTCAGCGTGCGGCCCAGGCGGCGTAGCTGCCCTCGAGCTCGATCACGTCGAACCCGGCGCGGCGCAGGGCCTGGGCGGCCACGACGTTGCGCAGCCCGGACTGGCAGAAGGTCACGAGGGTCTTCTCGCGCGGCAGCTCGTCCTGGTGGAAGAGCACCTTGCCGGCGTTCAGCTGCTGCGCGTCGGCGATGGTGCCCTCGGCATGCTCGGTCCGGTTGCGCACGTCGACGAGCACGGTGTCCTGCTCGGCGCCGATCTGACCGGCCTCGAGGCGGCGGGCCAGCTCCTCGGCGTCGACGGTCGGCACCGGCTCAAGCGGCAGACCCTCGAGGGTGACGGTGTACGCGGCGGCCGCGTCCACGCCGACGCGGATCATGTGCTCGCGCATGGTCTCGGCGTCCTCGCGATCGTCGGCGAGCAGCACGATGTCCGCGTCGTCGCTCTCCGGGTCGTAGGCCCAGCCGACGTGGGTGGCGACCTTGCCGCGGGAGGGCAGGGCCAGGGCGCCGGGCACGGTGCCGGCGAGGATCTCGTCCACGCCGCGGGTGTCGGCGAGCACGGCACCGGCGTCGAGGCGTTCGAGGACGGCGGCCGCGTCCAGCTCCGCGAGCTCGGGCAGCTCGCCGAGGATCGCCGGGCCCTGCTTGTTCTGCCGCTTCATGCGGGCGAAGTAGGCGTGGGCGTCGGGCTGACCGTCGAGCAGCTCGTCGATGAAGCCCTGCTCGTCATCGTTCTCCAGATGGGTGGCCCACCAGGCGTGGCGACGCTCGTAGCCGACGGTCGTGGCGGGCAGCGCGCCGAGGGCCTTGCCGCACGCGGAGCCGGCGCCATGACCGGGGTAGACCTGCACGTGGTCGGGAAGCGTGAGGAACACGTCCATGAGCGAGGCGAACAGTTGCGTGGCGCCCTCGAAGCGGGTGTCGACGCCGCCGGCGGCCTCGTCGAGCAGGTCCGGGCGGCCGAGGTCGCCGGCGAACACGAAGTCGCCGGTGAGCAGGTATCCGGGCTCATCGGCGAACGCGCCGTCCTGGACGAGGAAGCTCAGGTGCTCGGGGGTGTGGCCCGGGGTGTGGCGGGCGGTGACGGTGATGTTGCCGAGGGCGATCTCGTCGCGGTCGTGCAGCAGGTGCGCGTCGAAGCCGTAGGACCAGTCCTCGCCGCCCTCGCCGGAGACGTGGATCTGCGCGCCGGTGCGGGCCGCGAGCTCGCGGGTGCCGGAGAGGAAGTCCGCGTGGATGTGAGTCTCGGTCACGTGCGTGATCGTCATGCCGTGGCGGGCGGCGAGGTCCAGGTAGACCTGCACGTCGCGGCGGGGGTCGACGACGATCGCCTCGCCCATGGCCTGGCAGCCGATGACGTAGCTGGCCTGGGCGAGGTCCTCGTCGTAGATGCGCTCGAGAAGCATGGGGGTCCTTTCGACGGACGGGGCCGCGAGGCCGGACCTCGCAATACCCCCTGGGGTATCCAATGGACAGAAGGTTACACGTATACCCCCAGGGGCATGCAAGGGCGAGGCGGGCGGAGACGGCCGAGGGGTCCGCGGGGTCGGCGCCCGACGCATCGCGCCGCGTGCTCCACGCGGCCGCGCCGACCGCCGGCTCAGCTCACAGCAGCGGGCGCAGCGGGCGCAGCAGCGTCTCGATCACACGGGCCAGGCCGTGGCGGTCCTCCCAGCGCGGATGATCCACCCGCTCACAGTGGCGGGCGTCCGCGGCGAAGATCCGCTCCATCTGCGCGGCGAACTCCGGGTCGAGCACGCCGATGTTCGTCTCGTAGTTGTAACCCAGTGAGAGGCGGTCGATGTTCGCGGTGCCGACGGTCGACCACTGCCCGTCGACGGTCGCGGTCTTGGCGTGGATCATGCAGGCCTTGTACAGCAGAATCGTGATGCCGGCCTCGAGCAGCTCGGCGTAGAAGCCGCGGGAGACCCAGTCCGCGACGATGTGGTTCGAGTCCTTCGGCACCATCACCTGCACGTCGACGCCGCGCGCAGCCGCCGCCTTCAGCGCACGCAGGACCTGCTGATCCGGGATGAAGTACGGGGTGGAGATGTAGATGTGCCGCTGCGCCCGCTCGATCGCCGTCAGATACGACTCACGGATCGGGTACACCAGCTGCACGGGCAGGTTCGAGGCCACCCGCACCTGCGTCGCCCACTCCTCGGGCGGGAACCACTCCATGCGCTCACCCTCGGGGTGGGACGCATTCCACACGGTCGCGATCGAGTGGTCGAGCCCCCACACGGACGGCCCCTCCACCTGGACGTGGGTGTCACGCCACGTCGTCGCGTAGTCGTCGCCGATGTTGAAGCCGCCGACGAACCCGATCCGCCCGTCGACGACCAGCACCTTCGAATGGTTGAAGCCCGTGTGCCGAATGATCCCGCGCCAGTACGGGCGCGTGAACGCGGGCAGCCGGTACACGTGCACCTTCTCCGACAGGCCCGTGTAGAACCGTTTCGGCACCACGAGGTTGCCGAACCCGTCATAGATCGCATGCACCGTCACGCCGCGCTCGGCAGCGCGGTTCAGGGCCTCGACGAAGCGTCGCCCCGTCGCGTCGTCCTTCCAGATGTAGGTCTCGAGCTTGACGGACTCCTGCGCGCCGTCGATCGCGGCGATCATCTCGTCGTAGAGCTCCTGCCCCGAGGTATGGATCGCCATCGTCGAGCTGCCCACCCTCGCGCGGTGGGTGCCGGGCTTGGGGGCCGGCCGCGCCTTGCGGTGGCGCCGCTTGACCATGTCCACGGCCGTCAGCCCCGCGGCCACGACGGTCGGGACGACGACGGTGGTCAGGGCGGCCACCCCCGCAGCGTTCACGGCGACGCGACGCAGCAGTCGGTCAGCGCGGAGTCCGGCAGGAAAGGGCAGGCGCGACACAGGGCTCATGACCGAAGTCTACGTTTCCCCTCCCCGGCCCAACGCTGTCGTCTCACGCTCAGACCGAACTCCAGGTCGCCCCGGCCTCGGAGCGCAGGCGCACCAGCTCGACGGCCTTCTCCTCGAGCCCTGCGGCCCACTCGCTCTCGGGCTCCCACTGCTCGACGGGCCGGGCCCGCCCGTCGTCGGGGGCCACCATGACCGCCAGCGAGTGCGCGACGACCCGCCCCTGACGCTCATGCCGGCGCGCGGCATAGACCCGCAGCGCCACGTGCATGGCACGGGCCGAGGTGTGCACCAGCAGCGCGTCCACCGAGACGACCTCGCCGACCCGGATGGTTTCGACGAAGCGCACCCCGCCGGCGAACGCCGCGACGACGTTCTCCGTGCCGGACCAGCGGGCGGCGCACACGGCCGCCGCCTCGTCGATCCACCGCATCACGGCCGCCGCACGCACGGTGGAGCCGACGGTGGCGTGGGACGCCCCGGCCAGGAAACGCAATGTGACCAGCTCGTCGCGCTCGCCGACTTGGTCTGGGAACGGCATGGCCGCCATGCCGCCCTCGATCTCGGCGCGCAGGCCGGTCGCTTCCCGGGCCTGCCGAGCGCGCTCGGCCTGCCGCTCGGTCGCCGGCTCCCAGACGGGCACGTCCTGCGGGACGCCGTCCTCCTCGGCCGTGTAGACCATGAGGCAGTCGGTGCACACGACGGGACGACCCTCCGCATCGGGGATCTCCGGCAACAGCAGGCGCGTCTGCACGTGGATCTGCGCGCCCTCGGTGTAGACGACGCGAGCCTGGACGGTGGCGCGGGTGTCCACGGGGACCGGATGGCGGAACTGCATGTTCCCGACGTATGCGGCACGGACGAACGAACCGGACCAGCTGGCGGCGACGGCATAACCGACCTTGTCGATCCAGGCGATCACGGTGCCGGCGTCCACGGTGCCCGTGGGGTGGGTATAGCTCTCTGCGGAGAAGTCGAGTGAGAGGGCCCCGCGCACGTGCATGGGCCCAAAAGTATCACTCGCGCGCGGATCTTATGCTATGCATCACATGCACGGGGGCCGAATGATCGCTGGACGTGGCGGGCGCGGGAGAATGGCCGCATGCACGACGAGAACCACCCGTTTCTGCCCGCCGGCCTCGACCCGGACCGGCCCGACACTCCCCTGACCCGCCTGCACGCCCGCACGGAGGCCGCGGCGACGACCCACGGCGAATCCCGCACCGTGCAGACCGCCGTGCGGATGCTCACCGGCCGCACGAGCGTGGAGGACGTCACCTCGGGGCTGGCGGCGATGATCGCCGGCGACGACGAGGGCCTGTCCCTGCCCGCCGCGGGCGCCCTCGCACTGACCGCCGTGTGGCACCGCTCGGCCGTGCCGGCCCTGCGCCAGGCGCTGACCGATGACGACGAGACGGTCCGCGAGGCGGCGCTGACGGTGCTGACGGCCCGCGCGGGTCGGCTGCGCGCGGACCAGCTGCTCGACGCGGACCTCGTGGCCGCCGTCCACGCCGCCTGCGGCGACCCGTCCCCGGGAGTGCGGGGCGCGGCGTGCGCGGCCCTGGGCGAACTGGCCGGGGACCGGGACCTCGAGACGGTCCTGCCGACGCTCTCGGCCGCGGTCATGGACGTCGACGCGGACCTGGCGGCCGCGGCGGAGCTGGGCCTGACGCGACTGGCCGACCGCCTCGACCGCCCCGACCTGCGCCCGTCCACGCAGTACTGACGGGCCGGCCCTGACGATGCAGTGCCCCCATTTCGACGCCGGCCGGTGCCGCTCGTGTTCCCTGATGGGAGTGCCGTACGAGCAGCAGAAGACCCGCAAGAACGCCGCGGTGCGGCACGCACTGGCCGACGCCACCGACGAACGCACCGCGTGGGAGCCGCTCGTCTCCGGACCGGAGTCCGGCTTCCGGAACAAGGCGAAGCTCGTGGTGACGGGGACCGTGGCCGCGCCCCGGCTGGGGATCCTGGACCCGGCCCAGCATCCGAAGCACCACGACGGCACGGGCGTGGACCTGCGGGACTGCGGGCTGTACGAGCCGGACATGGAGGCGGCGTTCCACGCGGTCGCTCGGGCGATCACGGCGGCTGGGCTGGAGCCCTACGACGTCGCCGCGCGCACGGGCGAGCTCAAGCACGTGCACGTGACGGCCTCCCCGGACCGGGAGCTGATGGTGCGCTTCGTGCTGCGTTCGCGGGACCGCCTCGAGGCGCTGCGCGCCGCCGTGCCGGGGCTGCGCGAGGAGCTGGCGGCCCTCGGGACCCCGGCGTCGGTGGTGAGCGCGAACCTGCTGCCGCGGCACGTGGCCCTGCCGGAGGGCGAGGAGGAGATCGTGTTGGCCGGCGGGCCGACGCTGACGATGCGGCTCAACGGCATCGGGCTGCGCCTGCGCCCGCAGGGGTTCTTCCAGACGAACACGGCGGTGACGGAGCGGCTGTATGCGACGGCGGCGCGGTGGATCACCGAGGCCGGCGCGCCGGCGTCCGCGTGGGACCTGTACTGCGGGGTGGGCGGGTTCGCGTTCCACCTGGCGCGGGCCGGGGTACGGGAGGTGTGGGGGATGGAGTCCTCCGCGGAGGCGGTGGCGGCGGCGCAGGAGACGGCGGCCAAGCTGGGACTGTCGGACCGGGTCCTCTTCTCCGCCGGCGACGCCACCTCCGCGCTGTCGTGGCCGAAACGGGAGGCTCCCGAGACGCTTTCGTGGCCGAAACGGGAGGCTCACCCGGACGTCGTCGTCGTGAATCCGCCGCGGCGGGGCATCGGACACGAGCTGGCCGAGGCGCTGGAGCGCTCGGATGTGCCCACGGTGCTCTATTCGAGCTGCAACGCGGCGACGCTCGCGCAGGACCTGGCGCGGATGCCGGGCTACCGGGCGGCGCGGGTGCAGGTGTTCGACATGTTCCCGCAGACCGGGCACGCCGAGGTGCTCACACTGCTGCGGCGCCGCTGACGGGGAAGCGGCGCTCGGGCCGCGGCCCGGCAGCGTCGTCAGCGGCAGGACTGGGCGGCGAGCTCGGCTGCTACGGCGCGCGCTGACCCCGGAACAGCGACGGCGCGCCTTCGGCACCGAGTCCGAGCAGACCGCTGCCGAGGCTCTCCACCACGAGCGGGCGGCACTCGTCGACGCGCCGCCGTCCCGCAACGTCTTGGAGACGGACGACGACGAGGCGCGCGTGACCCTGGGACGATCCTTGCGCCTGGCCGGACGGGCCTCGGACCTGTACGGGAAACTCCTGGGCGCAGCGATGCTGCTCATGCTGGGCCTGCTCTTCACCATCCCGATCGTCCACACCCTCCCTCTGAGCGTCCTGGGCGTGCGGGTGGACCCCTCGGCCGTGTCGGAGGCCGTCCTGCCCTGGTTCATGACTCTGCTGGTCCTGTTTCCCCTCATGCTCCCGATCGGACACCTCCTCAACGTGGCCGCCGAGCGCCAAGACCGTCGGATCCTGGTGGACTGGGCCTCCCGGCGCCCCGGCCAGCTCGCGCGCGGCGTGCCGCGCCTGCCCGACCCGCACCCGCATCACCAGCGCAACGCCGCCGGGTGCAGCGGCTACGGATGCCTGCTCCTCGCTCCCATCCTGCTCTTCGGCGCCGGGATCGCGTTCCCTCGCGCCTACCAGGGCGACGGGTTCACGACGCTCGCGCTGCTCTCGGCCGTCGTCGCGGTCGCTGTGTCCGCCCTGGTCTGGCGGCGCATCGCCACACGCGAGCGCAAGGACAGGGCGCTCTTCGAGGCCCTGTCCGGGCCGTACGTCTGAGCAGCCGACCGAGCCGCAGACGGCCCCGGTCCGGTGACGACCCCGGGCGGCCCCGTGAGAGCCGTCACCGCCGCCGGGGCGGGGTGCCGCCCCGCCGGGCCCGGGCCCTACGCTGGTCCGAGAACACGAGGCGGCGCCCGCACGCGCACCCCGGTCGCCCCACGTCTCCCGCCCCGAACGAAGGCCCCCGCGCTGATGCAGACCCTCACTCCCGCCCCCGTCCAGGACCGCAACGCCCGCCGCCACCGCCTGCGCCGCTACCGCGCGGTCATCTTCGACATGGACGGCGTCGTCACCGACACCGCCGGCGTGCACGCCGCCGCCTGGAAGGAACTGTTCGACGAGGCGCTGCCGCAGGTCGGGCAGCTGCCGGCCAACGAGGGCGTCGTCACGGCGAACCCGGACGTGCTCGCCGAGTTCGACCTGCACGCGGACTACCTGCAGCACGTGGACGGCCGCCCCCGTGAGGACGGCGTGCGCGCGTTCTTCGCCTCCCGCGGCCTCACCGTCCCCGAGGCTACCGAGACCGCCGACGGGGAGCCGCCCACCGTCCAGGCCCTGGCCGAGCGCAAGCAGGGCTTCTTCGAGGCGGTGCTCGCCCGTGACGGCGTCCGCGTGTTCGATGAGGCCGCTGAGCTGCTGGAGAACCTGCGCCACAAGGGCGTGCCGGTGGCCCTGGTGACCAGTTCCAAGAACTCCCGTGCTGTGCTCGGCGCCGGCGGCGTCCTCGAGCACTTCCCCGTGATCGTCGACGGCAACACCGCCGTCGAGCGCTCCCTGCCCGGCAAGCCCGACCCGGCGATGTTCTGGGAGGCCGCGCACCGTTTGGGCGTCGACCCGGCCGACGCGATCGTTCTCGAGGACGCCGTTTCGGGTGTGAAGGCCGCCGCCGACGGCCGCTTCGGCCTCGTCATCGGTGTGGACCGCGAGCCCGAGCTCGGCAAGGGCCGGCTCAAGGACGCGGGCGCGCACCTGGTCGTGCAGGACTACGGGACCCTCGAGCTGCACAAGCGCGCCGCCGCCCCGTTCGACGCCGCCTGGGTGCTGCGCTGGGACGAGTTCGACCCCGAGTCCGAGGGCACGCGCGAGGTGCTGTGCACCCTCGCCAACGGCTATTGGGGCACGCGCGGCTCGATCCCGGGCACCCGCGCCTCCGAGACGCACTACCCCGGCACCTACCTGGCCGGCGTGTTCAACCGCCTCACCTCGCACGTGCAGGGCAAGGCCGTCGAGACCGAGCACCTCGTGAACATCCAGGACTGGACGCCGCTGATCGTCACCCCGCGCGACGGACGGCCCCTGCTGCCGGGCGAGGAGGAGATGGTCGACTTCCACCAGGAAATGGACCTGCGCCGCGGCGTGCTCAGCCGCACCATGGTGTTCGAAGACGCCACGGGCCGCCGCACGAGCCTGCACACCCGCCAGTTCCAGTCGCTGGCGAACCGACACATCGCCGCCCTCGAGCTGACCGTGATCGCTGAGAACTGGTCCGGTGAGGTCACCGTCCGTTCCATGATCGACGGGCGCGTGGCCAACCTGAATGTCTCCGACGACCGCACCCTGGCCAACCGCCACCTCGAGCCGGTCCAGGCCACCGAGCTCGACGGGGAGACCGTGCTGCTGGAGACCCGCACGAACCAGTCGCGCATCCACATCGCCATGGCCACCCGCACCCGTCAGATGGCCCCGATCGGCCACACCCAGCCGATCCGCCGCGCTGTCGAGGAGGGCGGTGACCTCGTCGCGGGTCAGGACATCTTCCTGCGCCTCGACCAGGGCGTGCCCCTGGTGCTCGAGAAGACCGCGGCCGTCGCGAACACGCACGATCACGCGCAGTCCTCGGTGAGCGAGTCCGCCGTCAAGACGGTCCAGCGCGCCCAGAACTTCCGGAACCTGCTGACCCTGCACGAGCAGCGCTGGGGCATGAACTGGGACCGCTTCGCGGTGCGCATCGACCTGGCCGAACAGTACGCGCACCAGCGCCGCTCGACCGCCCGCCTCGATCCGGAGGCCGACTTCGAGCACCCGGAGTTCGAGGCCGCCCGCTCCCGCTCGGTCGGCACGGCCGCCGTCATGGGCAAGGACGGCGCCTCCCTGCGCCAGCAGCTGGCGCTGAACCTGCACACCTACCACGTGCTGCAGTCCGCCTACGGCAAGCGCCGCGACCTCGACGCCTCCGTCGGGGCGCGTGGACTGCACGGCGAGGGCTACCGCGGGCACATCTTCTGGGACGAGATCTACATCTTCCCGATGCTCACGCTGCGCCGCCCCGAGATCACCCGCGGCCTGCTCATGTACCGCTACCGCCGCCTCAACGAGGCCCGCGCCAACGCCCGCGCCGAGGGCTGGGCCGGGGCCATGTACCCGTGGCAGGGCGGCTCCGACGGTCGCGAGGAGACCCCCACCGAACTGTGGAACCCGCGCAACCAGCAGTGGATGCCGGACAACTCCCACAACCAGCGGCACGTCTCCCTGGACGTCGCCTACTCGGTGCTGCGCTACATCGAGGCGACGCAGGACCGCTCGTTCATCTCCGACTACGCCGCCGAGATGCTCGTCGAGATCTCCCGGTTCTTCACGTCGATGACCCTGCACGACGCGGAGACCGACCGCTACGAGATCCACGGCGTGATGGGCCCGGACGAGTTCCACGACGGCTACCCGCAGACCCCCGGCTCGGGGCTGCGCAACAACGCGTACACCAACGTTCTGACCTCGTGGCTGCTGTCCGAGACCGCGAGGCTGGTGCGGTGGATGGACACCCTCGACGACCCGCTCACCGAGGTCATGGAGATCTCGGAGGAGGAGATCGAGAACTGGGAGCACATCGCCGCGCGCCTCACGATCCCGTTCTTCACCGAGGGCGAGGAGGCCGGCATCCTCGCCCAGTTCGAGGGCTACCAGGACCTGCTCGAGTTCGACTGGGACGCCTACCGGGCCAAGTACGGCAACATCGGCCGCATGGACCTGATCCTGCAGGCCGAGGGCGACACGACCAACCGGTACAAGCTCTCCAAGCAGGCGGACGCGCTCATGCTGACCTACCTGTTCAGCCCGGAGGAGCTCGACGAGATCCTGCGCCGCATGGGCTACGAGCTGCCGCGCGAGAACTTCGAGCGGACGGTCGCCTACTATGCGGCCCGCTCGACGCACGGCTCGACCCTGTCCCGGCTCGTGCACGCGTGGGTGACGGCCCGCACCGACCCGGACGCGTCCTGGGACCTGTTCACCGAGGCGCTCGAGTCCGACCTCTCGGACACGCAGGGCGGCACCACCCGCGAGGGCATCCACCTCGGCTTGATGGCCGGCACGGTGGACACCGTGATCCGCTGCTACGCGGGGCTGGAGACCCGCGACGACGTGCTGCGCGTGGACCCGGTGCTGCCGGAGCAGCTGCCCGGTGCGGCGTTCACGATCCGCTTCCGTGAGCAACCGGTGAAGATCCACATGCGCCACGACGCGGTGACCGTCACCGCCCAGGAGGGCCTGGTGCGGGACGTGCCGATGGTCGTCGCGGGCCAGGATCGCACGCTCCGCCCCGGCGAGGAGTTCACCGTCCCGCTGCGCTGAGTCCCTGCGCCCGGTTCAGCGGGTCGGCAGGACGGCCCGCACGAGCCAGCGGGAGCCGAGCGCCTCGGCCCGCAGGGTGCCGCCGAACAGGGCGACGCGCTCGCGCATGCCGGCCAGGCCGAAGCCCGCGCCCGAACCGGCCCAGCGGGGTCGCGGAGCGCGCTCGGGCTCGGAGGGCTCCTCCGGGGCGGCCGCCAGCGGGCTCGAGACCTCGAGCACGAGGCGGCCGGAGTCGTCGTGGAGGCTGTGCATGTGCACCGCACCGCACCGCGGGGCGTGCTTCAGGACGTTGGTGGTGGCCTCCTGCAGGATCCGCAGGACCGTCAGCTCCATTGAGCGCGGCAGCTCAGCCAGCCCGTCGAGGCGCCGGTCCACCTGGAAGCCGGCCGCGGTCAGCCGGCCCTCGAGTTCATCGAGCCGGGCGCCGAGGTCCGCGACCGCGCCGTCCTCGTCAGAGTCGAGATTCCGGTCCGTGCCGCGCAGCGCCGTGAGCATGCGCCGCAGGTCCACCAGCGACTGGCGGGCGGCCGTCTCGATCGTCCGTTCGCTCTCGCTGCGGGCGATGGGGTCCTCGGTGGTGCGGAGCATGGCGGCCTGCATCGAGATCACCGTCAGCCCGTGCGCGACCACGTCGTGCAGCTCGGTGGCGATCCGCTGCCGCTCCGCCTCGGTCGCCTGCTCGACGCGCTCCTGCGCCTCCCGCAGCGCCGCTTCACGGACGCGGACTTGACGCCGAGCCCGCCGGATCAGCAGCGACGGGACCGCGAGGACGAGCCCCAGCACCGCGAACATAGTCATGCCTCCGGCCAACGAGCTGTCATCCGCGAGACTGCCGTCGACCAGCAGCTCCGCCGCGGTCACCAGCAGAGCCAGGGCGCCCAGCGCCGAGTACGCGAAGAGCGGCCGCGAGTAGCGAGCCACCATCGCGGAGCCCACGACGAGACCGCCGGCGAACGCGAACGTGTTCAGCTGCGTGTGGTCGTCCCCGACGAGCCCGAGGAGCCCGAAACCGCCGCCGATCAGCACCAGCAGCGCGGCGACGCTCGGCTGCCAGGCGAACCCGACGGTCAGCAGCGCGGCCATGGCCGTCAGGGCGAGGCCGACCAGCGGGGACGTCTCCGTCAGTCCCTCCTGCTGCGCCGTCTCCATCTCCTCCCGGAACGCCGGGTCGGCCATGAACCACTGCTCCAGTGTGGGACCGAGCAGCAGCCCGCCCACCTCGAGGACGATCAGCAGGACCGCGAGCCCGTAGAGCAGGTACCGCATGTGCCGGGAGACCGGCTCACAGCGCAGCAGGGCGGGCAGGCGAGGTTCGGACGGCAGGCGGGAGGCCGACAGGGCGGGCGCGGCGTATGAGGGCATCGTCGGGTTCCGCTCAGAGCTCGACGAGGCCGGCGCGGGCGGCGCGCAGCAGCACCTGCACCCGGTCGCGCACCTGCCACTTGTCCATGACACGGCCCAGATGGGACTTCACGGTGGCTTCCCCGAGGAACAGCGCGCGAGCGATCTCCGCGTTGGACCGGCCCTGCGCGAGCTCGCGGACGACGTCGAGCTCCCGACCGGTGAGCTGCTCGTGTTCGGCCAGCGGCTCGGCCGGGCCGGCGTCCCGGGCCAGCGAGTGCGGCGCCTCAGAGGTCGCGGCGTCGATCAGGTCCCGGGCGACGGCTGGGGAGAACGCGGCCTCCCCCGCGTGGACCGTGCGCACGGCCTGGACGACGTCCTCGGGCGGCGCGTCCTTCACGAGGTAGCCGGCGGCCCCGGCGCGCAGCGCGGGCACCAGGTACTGCTCGGAGGCGAACGTGGTGATCGCCAGCACGCTCGTCTCGGGCAGCGCCTCGGTGATCCGCGCGGTCGCCTCGACGCCGTCCATGCGGGGCATCTGCATGTCCATGAGCACGACGTCCGGGCGCAGCCGCTCGGCCTGTGCGAGGGCCTCCACCCCGTCGGAGGCGCCGCCGACCACCTCAAGGTCGTCGGCGAGGCTCACGAAGTGTTCCAGGGCGGTGCGCATGAGGGCCTGGTCGTCGGCCACGAGTACTCGGATCACCCTCCGAGCCTAGGCCGCGCGCTCGGGAACGGGGACCGCCACAGGTCGGAAATCGGGCGGACGGGGCTCGGAACCGGGGCGACGGACCGCGCGCTGCCCGGCGCCGCTCAGAGGCCGGGCAACACGATGACGGCCGCCGCGGCTTGCAAGCTGAGCCCGACGAGCACGGGCGGGACGAGCCAGACGAGCATGTCCGTGCGTGTGACGGGACGTTCTCCGGCGGCCGCCCCGTCGGCGCGCTGGGCGGGCAGGGCCATGCGGTAGGCGGTCTCGATGCGGGCCGGTCCGGCGATGATCGCGTAGCCGGCGGCGGAGTTGTGCAGGGCGTTCATCCACTCGGGGCGCACGCCGAGGGCCGGCCCGGTGTCCATCTGCACGGTGCCGAACATGGACATCGCCCCGGTGTTGGACGCCGTGATGTAGCCGGAGACGCCCGCCAGGAACGGCGCCGCTGCCAGGTACCCGGCGCCGAGACCCGCGAGCGAGCCCGCCAGGGCCTCGGAGTGCCCGCCGGCGGTGAGGCAGTACCCGAGCACCAGATACAGGCTCGTCGGAATCGCGATGGCCGCCCAGAGCCGGGCCGCCTCGCCGGGCACGGCGCGGGCGTCTTCGCCGCGCAGACGCAGCAGCCGCATGCCGAGCAGGGCGCCCGTGAACGACCACAGGGCCGGGCTGCCGACCAGCGCGCCGAGCGCCGACGCCGAGGCCGGGAGCACGCCTTCGAGCGCGGTCCCCAGCACGGTGCCGACCATGAGCACGACGTAGGGCAGCACCGCGACGCCCGGCCCCGGTGCGAGGTGGCCGCGCCGTAGGACCAGCAGCCACAGCACCGTCATGAGGAACGCGGCGACGGCCCCGGCGGGCGCGGTGCCCAGCGTGAGGTTGGCGCCGAGGATCAGGGCGGACTGCACGAGCCCGGAGACCGCGCCGAGCGCCATGCCCGTGGCCCGTCCGCCACGGGTGCCGGGCCGGTGCACGAGCAGCGCCGCCGTCGCCCCGGAGACGACGGGGTGCACGGTGTTGAGCACGGCGGCGAGCACCCCGACCTCCTGGAAGTCGAGGCCGCCGAGCTGCGCGCCGAGCAGGGTCCCGGGCGCCATCGATCCCCACGGGCCGATCGTCAGGCCCAGCAGCACCAGGACGGCGGCGCGCAGCGGCGTGAACCCGAGGCCCAGCAGCAACGGCAGCCCGACGATCACGGAGACGCCGAACCCGGTGACCGTCTCGAGGAAGGGAACGACGCCGTGGATCATGAGCAGCGCCGTGCCGAGGCCGGGCGCCGCGCCCGAGGACAGCCAGGCGGTGAGCCGGGCGTTGGCGCCGCCGCGCTCCATGACGCGGGCCAGGGTGACGCCACCGGCCATGATCGCCAGCACCTCGACGAACGTCGGCACCCCCTGGCCGAGAGCCCCACCGAACTCGGCGGGCCTCGCGCCGAGCACGGCCAGGCCGAGGCCGATGGCGGCGACGATGCCCGCCGCGGGCGGTACCCAGCCGGGCAGCGGGCGGGTGAGCAGCGCCAGCGTGACCAGCAGCGGGACCGTCGCGACCATCGCTTCCATGGTGCTCCACGGTACGGGGGTGTCCCAGGGTGTGGGGCACGGGCCTCGGGCGTCGCACTGCGTCGCATGACGGCCGCGGGTTCTGACGGTGTTGGCCGCGCGCTATCGTCCGGCGCATGGACGCCACGCACGTTCCCGATGTGAACGCCTCTGCGCAGATCGCCGTGCTGGACGCGGCCGTGCCCGTCGCGGTCGCGCCGATGGCAGGCGGGCCGAGTAGCCCTGAGCTGGTGGCCGCCGTCGTGAGGGCCGGCGGCGCCGGATGGCTGGCCGGGGGCATGAAGACCGTCGAGGCGGTGCGCGAGCAGGTGGAGCGGACGCGGGAGCTGCTGGCCGGGCCGGATGTGGGCCCGGGGGACGCCGACGCGGCACGGCGCTTCGGCGTGAACGTGTTCGTGCCCGACGTCGCGAACACGGCCCTGCCCTCCGAGCGCCGGACGAGTGCGCTCGACGCGGCGACGGCCGCGGCCGTGGAGGCACACCGTGAGCGAGTGGTGGAGGCGGCCGAGGCCGTGCGGGTGCGGGCCGTCGCGGCGGGGGACGCGGCAGAGACGGCCGAGATCCCGGTGGCGACGCTCGCGCAGGCCACGCCCGACGACGAGGAGCAGGCCCGCGAGTTCGCGGCGATGGTGGACGCGGCGGTCGAGCAGCGGTGGCCGGCGGTGTCCTTCACGTTCGGGTTGCCGTCACCCGAGGTGTTCGCGCGACTGGCCGCGGCCGGGGTCCCCGCGGGCGTGACGGTCACCGACGCCGGGCAGGCGAGCGAGGCCGTCGCGGCGGGCGCGGAGTTCCTGACCGTGCAGGGGCCGGCCGCCGGCGGGCACCAGGGCGGCACGCGCCACCCGGCGGTCACGGACGCGGGCGGACCGGTCGGCGTCGAGGAGACGGCGCGGCTGGTGCACGAGGTGCGGCAGACCGTCGGGGGCAGCGTGCCGGTGGTGGCCGCCGGGGCGATCATGCGCGCCGAGGACGTCGTCGCGGTCCTCGAGGCGGGCGCCGTCGCGGCGCAGTGCGGCACCGCGTTCCTGCTCGCGGACGAGGCCGCCACGTCGGCGGCGCACCGTCGCGCCCTGGCCGGTCTCACGGGCGCAGAGCATCAGGCGGCGCCGGGCGACCTCGACGACGCCCCGGGCCCCGAGACCGCGTTGACTCGCGCGTACACGGGCCGGTGGGCGCGCTCGCTCGTCACCGCGTTCCTGCGCGAGCACCCGGACGCCCCGCAGGCATATCCGCACGTCAACGCAATGACCGGGCCGCTGCGGAAGGCCGCCGCTGCCGCGGGTGACCTGCACCAGGTGCACCTGTGGGCCGGCACGGGCGCGGCGCGGGTGCGCGCGGGGTCGGCGGAGCAGGTGCTGGCGGCGCTGCTGGCCTGACACACTCACAGGCATGAACACAAGACGGGACACCCTGAGACCGGCTCTCACGGCCGTCCTCGCCTTGACCCTGGCAGCCGGCCTCACCGGCTGCGGGCCCGACGAGCCGAGCGACGCCGAGCTGCAGCACGCTGCCCAGCGGTCCACCGCCGACGGCGAGTTTCTCGAGAAGACCTTCCCCGACCTCGCCCGATCCATGGGTGCGGACTCCCTCACCCGCCTGCGTGAACGCACCTGCACCGGCGCCCTGCCCGGCGACCCCGCCGCCGTGGAGAACACCTCCTGGGTCGCCGAAGCGAAAGTCACCGTCCGCGACAAGCACGTCGCCCGCACCGTCGCCGACCACGTCCGCGACCAGGCCCGCACCCAGGGCTGGGAACTCGCCGACGACCCCGCCGACGTCGATGCCGACGGCAACTTCTCCGGCACCCGCCTGCTCGGCGGACACCACCACGAACGCGACCTCGCCCTCACCGTCCTGCTCGACGAAGACCGCCACGGCGACCTGATCGTCACCGCACTCGTCCGCGGCGCCTGCCGCGACATGCCCACCGACCACCGCATGGTGCGGTCCACGTTGGACCCCGAGTACGGCGCCGTCGGTTCCGGGTATGAAGACACCGGCGATCTGCACGACTACACCGGCCGATACAAGCCCCTGCCCGACTCCACCCAGGACCCCGCGCCCACCGGTCCCACCGGCGCCACACCCCGCGGCGGCATCGACGGCTGACGGCACGCTCCCCCGAAAGGAGGAGGCCCCACCCAGCCGGATCATCCCTGGGACGGTGCTCTGTGCCGGCGGTGCCCGGAAGACTGGTCTCACGCCCAGCAGAAAGACCCCGCACCCGTGAGCCGCCCGGAGACCGACATGACCGCCACCGCCCTGTCCGTGACCGAGCCGCGCCGCACTGAGTCCCGGCGCGCACAGTCCGACCGCCGCGACACCCCTCAGCAGCCTGTCGGCACACATCCGGGCGTGCTGTGGACGGCGCACGCCGTGGGCTTTTCGATCATGATTGTGACGATGGTGGCCCTCACCCAGTTCACGTCGCTGACCGAGTTGTGGTGCTGGGTCGTCGCCGTGCCCGCCGGAATCTGCGCCATGCTGCTCACCGGGTCCGTCATGGACCCGCTGGTCAACCGCCTCCGCAGCTGACCCGCCCGGCGGGCGTCATCCGGCGGCCAGCCCTCGCAGATAGGCGTCGAGCAGCCACGCGCGTTGGTCCGGCAGCACCTGCTCTACCTCGGGCAGCAGCGGCCGCATCACCGTCATCAGGCCCAGCAGGAAGCGCTCGCCCGTCACATCGGCCCGGACGATCCTGGCCGCGCGCACGACCGAGGCCACTGACTCCATCAGCTCGAGGATCTCCCCCTCCGCCGCTTCCATCAGCTCCCGGTGCGGCAGGTCCCGCTCCTTCATGGACTGGCGCGTCACCGCGACGGCCGTCAGGTTCACGGCGGCGACGTGCACGGCGAAGTCCCGCCACCGCGCGCTCAAGTCCTCCTCGCCGGAATGGAAGCGCTCGGCCGCCGCACGCAGATCGGCCAGCAGCCCCTGCAGCAGCTCGGTCAGCAGGTCTCGGCACGTCGGGAAGTGCCGGTAGAGGGTGGCGACGCCGACGCCGGCGCGCTGGGCGATCGCCCGCAGCGAGACGTCCAGGCCCTTCTCCCCCGTCAGATCCCTGGCCGCCTGCAGCAGGTCCTCTCGGTTGGCTCGGGCGTCGGCTCTCATGCGGACCATGGTCTCACTCCGCGGCTCCCAGGCCGCTCCACGGCAGTTCCCGGGCACGTCACAGCCCCGTGATAGCGTGTGCCGCGTCTCATCGGCCTGGCGCTGTCCCCCACCCGACTCCGCAGAGGAGACCCCTGTGAGCACAGGAATCATCGTCCTGATCGTCGTGGCGGCGCTCATCGTCGCCCTGGCCCTGTGGGCGGTCGGCGTCTACAACGGCCTCGTCCGGCGGCGCAACGCCTCGACGGAAGCGCTGCGCGGCATCGACGTGGCCCTCGAGACCCGCTACGACCAGGTGAGCCAGCAGGCCCAGGTCGTCGAGGGTGCCGTCGGCAAGGAAGTGGAGACAGTGCTGGGCGCCACCGCCCTGCGCACGGGTCGCTCGATCCGCGAGATGAGCGTGAAGGAGAAGTCTGAGCTCCACGCCGCCCTCGATGACGCCCAGCGGCGCATCGTCGAAGCCCCCGGTGCTCTGGCCTCCTTCGAGGCGTACCCGCAGATGCGTTCCCTCGCGAACGTCGAGGTCCTGCAGCGCACCGTCAACGAGACCGAGGAACGCCTGCAGGCCGCCCGCCGCGCCTACAACGCCGCCGCGACCGACTACAACACGGCCCGGCAGTCCTTCCCCACCGTGCTGATCGCTGGTGTTCTCGGCTTCGGCCACCACGACCTGTTCGAGCTGACGAACGCCGTCAAGCGCGAACAGGCAGACCTCGGCGGGTTCCTCGGCGGCGGCACCCCGGCGGACGGGACTTCGGCGGCCGGGAGCCGCGCATGAGCCGCCGGCTGGACGTCCCGTCGTTCGAGTCGATCTGGTCCGGTCTCGACCACGAGGCAATGCGCCAGGTCGAGTCGGATGCGACAGACCTGCAGCACCGCATGCCCTGGTACTTCAAGGTCATGGTCGTGCTCGGTCTGGTCCTCTTCTTCCCCAGCGTGCTGGTCATGTTCATCCCGACCGTACTGCTGGGCATCGCGCTCATGGCCGTCCCCGCCTACGTGACGATGCGCCGCGCCGGCGAGGTCTCCCGCTCCGCCACGCAGAACGTCAGCGTCCCCGTCTTCCAGTCGATCGCCGAGGGCCTGAGCACCCCCGACGCCGCGGAGGACGGCGCCCGCCTCAACGCCGTCTACGAGCCCGAGGGCCGCGTCTCCGCGCCCCGGCTGCGCTCATCCGGCTTCATCATGGACCCCTCCGTGCACCAGGAGGACGTCGTCACCGGCACCCTCGGCGAGACCGACTTCGTCCTCGCAGACCTGAAGTGGGAGGAGATGACGCCGCCCGCGCCGAGCCCGGAGGAGCCCGATGAAGAGCGGCGCAGCCGTGAACGGCGCCTGCGCAGCCTCGAACGGCAGGAAGACCACGGCACCCTGAGCCACCTGCAGGAGCGGGAGCTCTCCTCCCTGCGCGCCCGGGACTCCCGCGGCGGCGACCTCAGCTCACTGATGCCCGCGGGCATGAAGGACTCGGCCCGCGACTGGCTGCGCGACCTCGAGAAGGACGTCGCGACCACCCGCAGCTCGTTCGTGTACTTCTCCGCCGACTTCCACAAGGAGTTCACCTCCACGACGTTCCTGCTGCCCACGCAGCAGCACCAGGCGTTCCGCAGCATGTCTGACCAGGCGGCGGAAACGATGGGGCTCAGCCCGCTGCGCCTCGAGGATGTGCGCGTGAGCCAGCGCTTCGACGCGTGGACCAGCGACCAGGTCGAGGCCCGCTACCTGATCACCCCCGAGTTCATGGACACCCTGCAGCAGCTGCACGAGCGGTTCGACACCGAGCACATCGCCGTCTCCTTCACCCACGGGCAGATGCACATCGGCGCCGCGCTGGACCGGAACCGCTTCGGCCTGGACGTCGTGCGGCAGCAGGACCTGGGCATCGAGGACGTGGCCCGGCAGGTCTACGACGACTTCCTGCTCTTCCTCGGCCTCGTCGAAGACTTCCGCCTGAACACGCGGATCTGGTCGAAGCGCTGAGCCGCCGTGCGGGCGGGCCGGGAGCCCGCGCTCACGCCGTGCCGCGCGTGAAGATCGCCTCGCGCACGTCGTCGTCCTCCTCGAGCCCGGCGCCCAGGGCCGAGCCGATCGTCGCGAGCCCGCCGACGAACCAGGCGAGCTTCGCGTACTGCACGAACTGCGCCGGCTCCCCCGTGACCACGCCGAACACCTCCGCGTCCACCAGCAGCAGCGCCCCGACCAGCGCCGCCAGGAACAGGGCCAGGTGCAGCACGAGCACGCCGATCAGCACCGTGGCGAGAGTCGCGATGTTGAACACCGTCACCTGCTCGCGCTCGGCCGCGCGGCGCGGACGCTCCCACAGGTCCGCGCCGACGACGAGCGAGACGGTCACCGCGAGCACCGCGATCGCGCCGACCATCGTCATCTGCAGCGCGTTGTACTCGGCGGAGAGCATCCACAGGTCGGTCGTGATGAGGGTGAGCGCGCCCGTGGCCAGCGCCGCCGACATCGACTTCGACAGGCTCGCCGCGAGCATCCACGGCCGATTCGAGCGGATCGTGCGCAGCAGCAGCCGCGCGTTGCCTGCCGCGACGCGCCACCCGTAGCTCACCGCGTTCTCTCCGTGCCGGTTGCCCACGTCGGTGGCCAACTGCCGGGCCGAGTGGGCGGCCGAGGCGCGCTGGGCGTCCGTGGGGTCGCCCTCGTCCGGGTCCGCGCCGAGGATCTTCCCGACGACGCGGGTCACCTGCTCGCGGGCCCCCGACTCCGCGTGGGAGAGGGAGACAACGCCCGAGGCATGCACCGGCGAGACCTGCGCCGTGAGCGTGTGGCGGCCCTGCTCAAGCGGCTCAGCGACGACGCCGACCGCGAGGTCGAAGTCCTCGTCGAGCATGCGATCGCGCGTGGCCTCGAGCAGGTCGAGGGAGTCGTCGTCGGGGTCGCCGAGCCGTTCGACGAGCACGGTGACGTCCCACGTCAGGCCCGGGTAGGCGATCGTGAGGTCACGGGTGAGGTCGGGCACGAGGTCCGGCGAGTCGGGGACACCAGACGCGGCTGTGGACGAGGCCGCGTCGGGGTCGAGCAGCACCCCGAGGCGGACGCGGGTCGGGGCGTCGGCGGCGGGGCCCGCGGGGCCGGACGCGGTGCGATCGGGGTGGGAAGAGGTCACGACGCACCATCATCGCGCATCCAAGGCGGGGGCCGAGGCAGTGCCGCCCCGCCCGTTGGCGTCCACGCCCACGCCCACGCCCGCCGCGGACGTCCACGCCCCCGCCCTGCGCCGACTTGCGCCCACGCCCACGCCCACGCCCACGCCCACGATCCATACTGCGCAAACGACCCTTCTCAGCGCGTCCGAGGGGCTCAGAAGGGTCGTTTGCGCAGTACAGATCGACACAGACCGACACAGATCGACGAACGTGACAGATTCGACGCGCGCGGTGGCGCCGCGCCGTCGCGCACCCGCGCCGTTCCGCCGCGTCCGGACCGGGCCTACGCTGTCGCCCATGAGCGAGAACACGCCCCACACACCGCGCATCGGCACCGGCTCCCCCGTCTGGATCGACTACACCGCCGCCAATTTCGCCCGCCAGAAAGCCTTCTACTCCGAGCTGTTCGGCTGGAGCTTCGAGGACCAAGGCGAGGAGTTCGGCCACTACTGCATGATCCGCGCGGGCGACCACGTCATCGGCGGCGCCATGGATGCCGACCTCACCGCAGCCCACACCGGCGAGCCCGCTCAGCCCGCAGCGTGGAGCGTGTACCTGAAGACTGACGACATCGACGCGACCGCTGCCGCGACCCGTGAGCACGGTGGCCAGGTCGTCGTCGAGCCGATGGGCGTCGGCTCCCTCGGGCGTATGGCCCTCGCGATGAGCGCCGGCGGCGAGGCGGTCGGCTTCTGGCAGCCCGGCGAGTTCACCGGCCACGACCTGCCGCTGGCCGAGGGCACGTCCGTGTGGTTCGAGGTCATGAGCACCGACTACGACGCCGACGCCGAGTTCTACCGGCAGGTGGCCGGCTGGGACGTCGCGCCGATGGGCCCGACGGGAGAGACCGCGACGGGCGGTGACGAGGCAGGTGACGACGAGACCGGCCAGGGGGCAGCTGGCGCGTCGGACGACGCGGACGCCGCCGGTGACATGCCGCGCTACGCCACGAACTTCGCCGGCGAGCACGCGACCGCGGGCCTGTGCGATGCGAGCGCGTGGCTGCCCGAGGGCACCCCGAGCTACTGGCGCGTGTACTTCCAGGTGGCGGACACGCCGGCGGCGCTCGCGACGATCGAGAAGCACGGCGGCCGCGTGCTCGACGGCCCGATGGACTCGCCGTTCGGCCGTGTCACCACCGTGGCGGACCCGGCCGGCGCGACCTTCCAGCTGAACCAGCCGCTCTGACGCGGGACGGCCGCAGCAGCCTCGTGCCGGCCCCGGCCCCGCACCCCAGCGACGTCCATACTGCGCAAACGACCCTTCTCAGCCGGTTTTCGGCCCTGAGAAGGGTCGTTTGCGCAGTACAGATCCGACACTCCCCGGTGAACGGGCATCTCCCCCGCGCGACGGAGGCGGCGCACACGCCCACGCACTAGGCTCACCGGCATGCCCGCCTCCGCCCGCGCCCTGCCCCCGACCTGGCGCCGCACCGACTGGATCGTCGCCGGCATACTGGCACTGGCGAGCATCGAGCTGACCTACCTCGCGGACTTCGTCGGGACGATCGACCCGAAGCACTCCGTGCACACCTCGGCCGCCGCGGCCGCCGCGACCTCGCTCGTGCTCGCATGGCGTCGCAGTCGGCCGCTGCTCGTCGGTGTCCTCGTCTCCCTCGCGTACGTCACCGTCGCGGTGCTCCTGGGCCTCGAGCCCTACGCAAGCCAGGTGGTCCTGTTCCTCGGCGTCTACTCGATCGGCGCATGGTGTCCCGACCGCCGCCGTGCGTTCCTCACCCGCACCGGCATCGTCGTCGTCATGACGCTGTGGCTGCTCTACTCGTTCGTCGACGGCTTCCACGACCCGGACACCGGCGAGCGCGGCGTCAACGCGTACCTGGCGTTCACGGCGATCATGACGCTCACGAACATCGCCTACTTCACCGGTGCGTGGATGTTCGGTGACCGCTCGTGGGCGCAGGCGATCGAACGGCAGCATCTCGCGGCCGCGCACGCCGAGATCCGCGCGCAGCAGGGCCAGCTGCAGGAACAAGCCGTCCGCCTCGAGCGGCTGCGCATCGCCCGGGAGCTGCATGACGTCGTCGCCCATCACGTCACCGCGATGGGTGTGCAGGCTGGAGCCGCGCGCATGCTGATCGACCGCGCCCCCGGCGAGGCCGCGGAGCATCTGCGGCACGTGGAGGCGTCGTCCCGGTCGGCGGTGCAGGAGCTGCAGACGATGGTCCACACGCTGCGCGACGACGACGCCTCCGCGGAGTCCCTGCCGTGCCTCGATGACCTGCCCGCGCTCGTCGCCGAGGCGGACGCCCTGGGCGGCCAGAGGGTCCGGTTCGAGCGGGTCGACGCTCGGCCCGTGCACGTCGATGCCGTCGACGGCCCGGGCGCGCTGCCGGCTCGGGCCGCGCAGCTGGCGCTCTTCCGCGTGGCGCAGGAGGGGCTCACGAACGCGCGCAAGCACGCCGGCCCGCGCGCGGACGTCGTCGTGCGGCTGCGCCTCGAGCCGACGCGGACGGAGGTCGAAGTCTCCGACGACGGCCGCGGCTGCGCCGCCACCCCGACGGCGGGGACCCGCATGGGTCTGGTCGGCATGCGCGAGGGCATGGACTCGGTCGGCGGCGGACTCGAAGCCGGGCCCAAGCCCGACGGCGGCTGGCTCGTCCGGGCGACGGTCGCCCATGAGCCTCCGAGGGACGACGAGGGGGGCCGAGCATGAGCATCCGCGTGTTGCTGGTGGACGATCAGCCGCTGATCCGCGTCGGGTTCGCCGCGATCCTCGGCTCGGCGGAGGACATTGAGGTGGTCGGAGAGGCCGGTGACGGGACGGCCGCGCTGCCGCTGGTGCGCCAGCTGGCCCCCGACGTGGTCTGCATGGACGTGCAGATGCCCGGCATGGACGGGATCGAGGCGACGCGGTCGATCATCGCCTCCGGCTCCGAGGCCGCGGTGCTGATCCTGACGACGTTCGACCGGGACGACTTCCTGTTCGACACCCTCGACGCGGGCGCGTCCGGGTTCCTGCTCAAGTCTGCCGGGCCCGAGGAGCTCATCGACGCGGTGCGCGTGCTCGGCCGCGGGGACGCGTTGCTCGACCCCGCCGTCACCCGCCGCGTGCTCGGCCGGGTAGTGGGGGTGCCCTCCGGCGACGCGGCGAGCGGACCGCCGGACCATGATGCGGCGACAGGGTCGGCGCCGGCCGGGGGTGCGCCGACCGGGCCGCAACCGGCCGCACCTGTGGCAGGCTCCGCGTCGGCCGGCCGCACTGCGCCGGGACCGGTCCCGCCGCTCACGGCCCGCGAGACCGAGACGCTGCGCCTGGTGGCCCGCGGCCTGTCGAACGCGGAGATCGCAGGCGAGCTCTTCGTCGGTGAGGCGACCGTCAAGACGCACGTGTCCAACGTGCTGATGAAGCTCGGCGTGCGCGACCGGGTGCACGCGGTGATCTGGGCGTTCGAGCACGGCCTGGCCGGCTGAGTGACCCGCACCTCCCCCTCACGACGGAGGCCGCGAATCCCCGTCCCGCGACGGATCCGCCGCCCCGTCTGACGTTCCTACGCTGACGTCCATGATCCGCGTGAGAGACCTGCACAAATCCTTCGGGACGGGCGCCTCGACGGCCCACGTCCTGAAGGGCCTGAGCTTCGACATCCGTCCCGGCCTCATGACCGGCTTCGTCGGCGGCAACGGCGCCGGCAAGACCACCACCATGCGCATCCTGCTCGGCGTGCTCGACCACGACGCGGGCGAGATCACCGTCGACGGCACCCCGATCGACGCGCAGTACCGCTCCGGCATCGGCTACATGCCCGAGGAGCGCGGCCTGTACCCGAAGATGCCGGTGCTCGACCAGCTCGTCTTCCTTGCGCAGCTGCGGGGGCTCACCGTCGCGGACGCCCGGCGCCGAGCGACAGCGCTGCTCGAGCGTCTCGACCTCGGCGCCCGCGCGAAGGACAGGCTCGAGGAGCTCTCCCTCGGCAACCAGCAGCGGGCCCAGGTGGCCGCGGCGCTCGTGCACGACCCGGTCGCCCTCGTCCTCGATGAGCCGTTCTCCGGGCTCGACCCGCACGCCGTCGACACGACCCTGGCCGTGCTGCGCGAGACCGCGGACACCGGCGTGCCGGTGCTGTTCTCCTCCCACCAGCTCGACGTCGTCGAGCGCCTCTGCGACGAGCTCGTGATCCTCGCCGACGGTCGCGTCCGCGCCGCGGGCACCCGCGACGACCTGCTGGCCGCCCACGCCGGCCACGAGTGGGAGCTGCGCGCGGCGACTGACGCCGGGTGGGTCCGCGCTGTCGACCGAGTCGAGGCCACGTTCCTCGACGGCGGGCACGTCCGCTTCACCGCTGACGAGGCCACCGCCCAGGCCGTGCTGCGCGAGGCCGCCGCCCGTGGCGGGGTGCACGCGTTCGGCCCTGTCACCCGCACCCTGCACGAGATCTTCACGGAGGCCACCCGATGAACACCGATGCCCTCAACCGCACGCCCGCCCGCCCCCGCACGTCGTTCTGGCAGGCGGTCGGAATCGTCGCCGCCCGAGAGATCCGGGTGAAGGTGACGTCGAAGGCGTTCGTCGTGACCACGGGCCTGCTGCTGGCGGGCGTGCTCGCCGCGGTCCTGCTGCTGCCCCGCCTGGGCGACCTGTTCGGGGATGACGAAACCAGCCGCGTCGCGGTCACCGCGCAGAGCCGCGAGGCCGTCGAGGCACTCGACGGCTACACGCCGGTGGTCCTCGACTCGGTGGCCGCCGCCCGCGACGCCGTGCGCGCCGAGGACGTGGACTCAGCTGTCGTGCCCGACGAGGCGAGCCCGGCCGGCGTCGCGGTTGTCGGGCTGACGGACGCACCCACAGGCCTGGCCGAGGCGCTGTCGACCGCCCCGTCCCTCGAGGTCCTCGACCCGGACGCACCAGACCCGGCCCTGCGGTATTTCATCTCGTTCGGCTTCGGCGTCGTGTTCTTCATGGTCGCGATCACCTACGGGCAGCAGATCGCGGTGTCGGTGATCGAGGAGAAGCAGTCGCGCATCGTCGAGATCCTCATGACGGCCGTGCCCGCCCGCGCCATCATGGCCGGCAAGGTCGTCGGCAACTCGGCGATGGCCCTGGGGCAGGTCGCGATGGTCGCCGGGGCGGTGCTGCTGGGCATGCAGGTCAACGGGGACGTCTTGCCGCTCGACGGTCTCGGCCTGCCGCTCGTGTGGTTCGTCGGGCTGTTCGGAGTCGGGTTCGTGATGATCGCCGCCCTGTACGCCGCCGCGGCCTCACTCGTCTCCCGGCAGGAGGACGTGGGGCAGGCCTCGATGCCGGTCGTGCTGATGGTGATGATCCCGTACTTCGCCGTCATCGCGTTCAACGACGACCCCGACGCGCTGCGGATCATGAGCTTCGTGCCGTTCTGCGCGCCCGTGGCGGTGCCGCTGCGCGTGTTCCTCGGGCAGGGGCAGGCGTGGGAGCACGTGCTGTCCGCAGCGCTGCTGGTGGTCGCGACCGCGGCGGCCGTGTGGTTCGCGGCGCACGTGTACGAGCGGTCGATCCTGCGCACCGGCAAGGCCCTGCGCTGGCGGGAGGCGGTGCGCGGGGGCTGACGCGCGGCGGCCCTGCGTCGCACCGTGCGTCGCGCCCGCTCCCACGCTCACACCCACGGCCACGGCCACGGCCACGGCCACGGCCACGGCCACGGCCACGGCCACGATCCATACTGCGCAAACGACCCTTCTCAGCCAGGTTTCGGCCCTGAGAAGGGTCGTTTGCGCAGTACAGACCTTTCACGCAGTACAGACCGTTCACGCAGTACAGATCGTCGTCCCACCGCGTCGAGCCCCTGCGCGGCGACACCCCCGCTCACCGCGGCGACCGCTCCGCCAGCGCCCGGCGTACGAGGCCGATCGTCTCGCGGAACCCGGCCGCCCGGTCCGACGCCGCCACCCGGATGACGAGCCAGCCCTGCCGCTGGAACGCCGCGTCGCGACGGGTGTCCCGCCGCACCTGCACCGGGTCATCGTGGTGCACGCCCTCGTACTGGATCGCGATCCTCGCCGCCGGGAAACCGAGGTCCGCGGTCGCCGGCTCGTCGTACGAGTACGCGGGGTCCCACACCTCGACCTGCAGGGCTGGCTCAGGCAGCCCCGCCTCCTCAAACGCGAGCCGCAGCTCGGTCTCCGGCGGCGAATCCGCCCCGTCGCGCACCCGGGAGAGCGCGGCCCGCGCCCGCACGACGCCGGGTTCTCCCCGGTGCCGCTCGACCGCCACCCGCAGCTCGTCAACGGTGGTCCACGGCAGGATCGGCTGCCGCTTCCTGTGGGTGTGCACCAGGTGGTCGGCGACGACCACGAGCTCGGCCTGCGTCAGCCACGTCGCGAGGTGGAACCACACGTCCGCGTGGCTGGCCAGCCGCAGGCCCCGCAGCGGACCGGCCTCCAGGACGCCGTGGTCGTCGACCAGCAGCGGCAGTCCGTAGGGGCCGCCCCCGCCCATTCGCGCCGAGGCCGCCGGGACGATCGAGGTGGCCGCGCCGGTCGACAGCGCAGGTGGGGCGAGCAGACGCACGCGGGATGGATGCGTCAGGCGCGTGCACACGTCCGGCGCTGCGGGCGCGCGCGTGCCCCGTGGCCGGACAACGGTGAGCAGCGCGCTCTGCTCGAGGCGGCGCGGCAGAGGCCACCCGTGCAGTCGAGCCGCCGACGGACCTGTGACGACTGTATGGGGTATCCGCCGGACGATGCGGCGAAGCCGGTCGAGCTCGGTCGGCGACGCGGCGGTGCCCGGCCCGCGCCAGCGGTACAGCCCGCGTTCGAGCCTCTCGACGTCGGCGCTGCGCAGGCGCGAGCGACTCACCCCGTGCCGTCGGGCATCGGCCGGGGTGAACGGACTGGCGCGCAGGGGCGCCGGGAGTTCTCCGGGGACTCGCATACGGCCCATCGTGGCGCCGCCCCATGCCGAGCGGAGGCGGTGTCCACAGGTGCAGGAGTGGAGCGCGGGAACACCGTCAGGCGTGTTCCTCGTCTCCGCTCTCCGCCGCCCCGTGGCCGCCCCGCCTCGCACCCGCCTCCGATCCATACTGCGCAAACGACCCTTCTCAGCGCGTCCGAGAAGCTCAGAAGGGTCGTTTGCGCAGTACAGAACATTCACGCAGTACAGAGGCGAGCATCGGGAGCGTCACCTCCGCACCCACGCGCCTCCTCACGCCTGGCCTGCTCACATGCTCGCCATCCCCGCCACGGGGCTCAGGCGCGTGGCCCGTCGTGACGGCAGCAGCGAGGCCGTCAGCCCGGCGAGCCCGGCCACGAGCACGACGGCTCCCAGCTCGACCCACGGGACGGACACAGGCACGAGCGCCCCGGCCTGCATCTGCTCGGTGATCCCGCCGAGCACGAGCTGCGAACCGGCCCACCCGTAGAACCCGCCAAGCGCGACGCCCAGCAGAGCGGCGACCGCGGCGATCAGCACAGCCTCGATGGCGATCATCCGCCGCAGCCCGCCCCGGCTCAGGCCGAGCGCCCGCAGCAGAGAGTTCTCGCGCGTCCGCTCGATCGTCGACAGGCTCAGGGTGTTCGCGACGCCGATCAGCGCGATCAGCACGGACACCGCGAGCAGCGCCACGACGATCCACATGACCATGTCGACCATCTGCGCGTACATCGACCGCTCCGGCGCTCCGCCGCCCAGAGCGTCGGCCTGCAGTCCGTCGATCGCACCGACCCGGTCGACGAGCGTGCGCAGGTCACCTCCCTTGACGTCCGGGTCGAGGGCGAGCATCACCTGCGACGTCGCCGCACCGCCCTCGCTCGCCGTCCCGTCATGCGGGGTCGCCGCGTCGTCCCGCGACCAGCCCAGCGCCTCGGCGTCCGCCACCGTCATGTACACCGCCTCCCCGAAGGACCCGGCCGAGACCGACGCGAACTCGCGCGCCCGACCGGCGACGTCGACGCGCACCGGCTCCCCGCTCGGCTCGCCCGAGAGCACGGTGCCGGCCGCGCCGAGCCGGTCCCGGTCCTCAGCGGCGACCGCGCCCACCACATCCCGCAGCTCCTCGGGCTCGACCGCGTACACCGGCATCCCGTCATTGGTCTCGCCGACCGCCCAGGCGGCGGCGACCGTCTCCACACCCGCAACGTCCCGCGCCTGACGCACGAGCTCGGGCAGGTCCGCGTCCTCTTGCGCCTGCACGGTGAGGTCCACGGGGTACTGCTCGTCGAGGAGGGTGTCCAGCTGGTCCTGGGCGGTGCGGCCGCCTACCAAGAAGAGGGTGACGAGCGTCGTGCCGATCAGCAACGCGGACGCCGTCGCCGCCGTGCGCGATCGCTGGCGCACCGCGTTCAGCCCGGCCAGCCGGCCCGGCACCCCGGCGGGGCGGGCGAGCACCGAGGCGGCCTTCACCGCGGCGGGCACGAACAGCCCGGTCAGCAGCAGCACGCCGAGGAAGCTCAGGGCGCCCCCGCCGATGGCCGGCAGCGGCCACTGGTTCAGCGCTCCGGCCACCATGAGGGCCCCGCCGCCCAGGGCCAGCACGAAGCCGACAACCAGGCGCAGTCGGCCCACGCTCGAGTCCGCGGTGACCTGCTGCCGCGGCTGCATCGCCTGCACGGGACTGACGCGGGTCGCGGCGATCGCCGGGCGCAGGGCCGCGAGCACCGTGACGAGCACGCCGACGGCCACCGCGACGCCCAGCCCCGTCCAGGACATGCCGAAGCGAGCGGTGGAGCTCTCGGGCATCGTCCGGACGGCGGCGATCAGCCCGGCCGTCAGCCCGACCGCGAGGCCCGCGCCGAGCACCGAGCCGACGAGCCCGACGACCGCCGCCTCGGCCAGCACGCCGCGCCGCACCTGAGCCGCGGTCGCCCCGAGGGTGCGCAGCAGCGCGGACTCGCGGGTGCGCTGGGCGACGAGCACCTGGAACGTATTGGCGATGACCAGGCCGGTCACCAGCAGGGCCAGCACGGCGAACCCGCCGAGCACCCAACCCATGACATTCGCCCCGGCCATGTCGGCGACGCGCTCGCGCACGGCCTCGTCGGGCGTCGAAACGGTCGCAGAGACGGACTCGTCGGCGAGCACCTTCTCGACGTCCGCGCGGACCTGCGCGGCATCGGCGCCCTCGGCGAGCGCGATCTGCAGCTCGTTCGCGGCCGCGGAGCTAGCACCGTCACCTCCAGCCGGCGCCGCCACGACCTCGCGGACGCCGTGACCGGACCACACCTGCGGCATGGCGGAGAGCAGTGGGTTCACGGTCTGCGCGCTCAGGCCGACCACCCGCGCGGTCACCGTCTCGCCGCCGGGCCGGCCTACGCGCAGCTCGTCGCCGACCTGCACGTCGAGGCGTTCGGCGGTGGCAGCGTCGAGGGCGACCTCATCGTCGGCGTCCCACGCGGGGAACCGGCCGGCCTGGGCCTCGACGCCGGTCAGCTCAGTGTGCTGGGGCATCGGCAGCAGCATGCCGCCCTCGCCCTTCGGACCGATCTCCACATACTCCTGAGTGCCCGCATAGGCCTCGGCCACGCCGTCGACCGCCCCGATCGGCCCAGGCGCGGCCGGAGTTCCGGCCAGCTGCGGCAGCCGCATCGAGGCTGGCAGGTCTTGCTCGGAGGCACCCTCGTCGGGGATGGCCGCCTCGTCGTCAGGGAGGACCACGAGGTCCGCGTTCGCGTAGGCCGAGCCCATCGAGTGCGTCATGGTCGCCTGGCTCGACGCGCCGACCAGGAAGGAGGCGGCCAGGAACGCCGTGCCGATCAGGATCGCCAGCACGAGCGAGACGTACCGGCGCGGCTGGGTCTTCAGCTGGGACAGGGCCAGCCGCTGCATCGGGGCATTCACAGCGACTCACCCGCGCTCACGCGCGTGAGGGCCTCGGCCACGGCGTCGGCGGTCGGCTTGCGCAGCTGCCCGACGAGAGCGCCGTCGGCGAGCATGAGCACGCGGTCGGCGGAGGCGGCCGCGACGGGGTCGTGCGTGACCATGATGATCGTCTGCCCCATGTCGCGGGCGCAGCGGCGCAGCAGGGCGAGCACCTCGGTGCCCGAGGCGGTGTCGAGGTTGCCGGTGGGCTCATCTCCGAAGATCACGTCGGGGCGGGTGAGCAGGGCGCGGGCAACCGCGACGCGCTGCTGCTGGCCGCCGGAGAGCTCGTGCGGACGGTGGCGCAGGCGCTGCTCGAGGCCGAGGATGCGGACGATCTCGTCCATCCACGCCCGGTCCGGGGCGGCGCCGGCGAGCTCGAGCGGCAGCAGGATGTTCTGCTCGGCCGTGAGCGTGGGGACGAGGTTGAACGCCTGGAACACGAAGCCCACGCGCTCGCGGCGCAGGGCGGTGAGGCGGGCGTCGGGCAGGCCGACGAGCTCGGTGTCGCCGAGCAGGATCGAGCCGGAGGTGGGGGCGTCGAGGCCGGCGAGGCAGTGCATGAGCGTGGACTTGCCCGAGCCGGAGGGGCCCATGATCGCGACGAACTCGCCGCGTCGCACCTCCACGGAGACTCCGCGCAGGGCGTGGACTTCGGTGTCGCCGCGGCCGTAGGTCTTCACGACGTCGCGGGCCGTGACGGCCGGGGCCGCGGGGAGGGTCGAGAGGCGGTGCGGGAGGGGTTCGGAGGGCATGTCTGCGGGTGAGGCGGGCGCCGATGAGGACGAGGTGGGTGAGGGATACGCGGAGGAATGACTCATGGAGATCATGCTTCTCCGGCGACGGCCGCGGCGGATCGGGCGCGAGGATGGGCCGGGGTGCCGCGGCGTCATACCGGAGTATGAGCCGGTCCCCTCCGGGCGGTGAGGCAGGCGCCGTCGCTGCCCCACCACCGTTGTGTGGTCACTTTCTGCCGCTGTTGGCGCCGAGTTCCGGCAGAACGTGACCACGCAGCCATGGCAGAACGTCCCCGTACACTGGCCGACGAGCCACTGTCCTGAGCGTGAGGACCCATCTATGAACCATGCCGCCCGGCAGGCCGTCCAGGACGCCCGCAAGCCCGGGGAAGCCGCTTTCCTGCTCCGCCGGTCCGAGGCTCACCGGAGCAGACTCGCCGATCTTTTGACCGGCAGCGTCAGCGGCGGCGAACGCGCCCAGGACATGCTTCGGGGTCGCGTCTGGGTATTGCTGACCGACGGCTCCGACCGGCCCCGCATCCTCAATGTGCGAGACGGACGCGTGGCCTCAGTGCTCCCGACCCAGGGATGGGACCCGGACCGACAACGACCGCGCGGCCGGCACGTCCAGGACGGTTGGCACTATCGCGTGGTGCGGCGGATCGACTGACCTGGCGAGCGGCCTCCCGTCGCGTGAGGGCCCATGCCTCCCCACCGCCACCGTTGCGTGGTCACTTTCTGCCGCTGTCGGGGCCCAGTTCCGGCAGAAAGTGACCACGCAACAGGGAGAGCGAGGCGCGAGGGCCCTAGGGGTGCACGACCCCGGTCCGGTACGCGAGCACCACGGCCTGCACCCGGTCACGCACCCCGAGCTTCGCGAGCACCCGCCCCACATGCGTCTTCACGGTCGCCTCGGAGAGGAACAGCCCCGCGGCGATGTCCTGGTTCGACTGCCCGTCGGCCATCCGCTCGAGCACCTCGCGCTCGCGCGGCGTCAAGGACTCCACCGCCCGCCTCTGGTCGGAATGGCCGGTCTCCCGCTCGCTCTCCGCGCGCAGCCGAGGCGCCATGTGGGTCAGCAGCCGCCGGGTCGTCGACGGCGCGATCACCGCGTCGCCCCGGTGCACCGTGCGCACCGCTGCGAGCAGCTCCTCGGGCGGGGCGTCCTTGAGCAGGAAGCCCGACGCGCCGGCCTCGATGGCCTCGAGCGCGTACTCGTCGAGGTCGAAGGTGGTCAGCACGACGACACGCGGCGGCGCCGTCCGCTCCAACAGCGCCCGCGTGGCCGCGATGCCGTCCATGTGCGGCATGCGCACGTCCATGAGTACGACGTCTGCCGAGCACACCGCCGGGGAGGCTGCCGCATCGCGCCCGCTCGCCGCTTCCGCGACCACGGACAGGTCCGGCTGCGAGTCGATCAGCATGGACAGACCCGAGCGGATCAGCTGCTGGTCGTCGACGAGGGCGACACGGATCGGCGCAGAGCCGGTCTCGGTCCGGGCCGCGGCGCCGGGAGCGGTCTCGCATTCGGGAGCCGAACCGGAATCGGGGTCGGGGGCGGTCATGGTGTCCTCTCGGTGGCGGGTCTAGACATCGCGATACGGCAGAAACGCGTGGACGCGGAAGCCGCCGTCGGAGCGGGGGCCGGCTTCGGCGGTGCCGTCGAACAGGCGCACACGTTCCGCCAGTCCACGCAGCCCCTGACCGGAGCCGCGCGTCGCCGGGTCCGCCGCTGCGCCACGGCCGTCGTCGTCGACGGTGATGTCCAGCCCACGGGGCGTCCAGGCGAGGCGCACGTCGGCACGGGCAGCCGGGCCGCCATGGCGCAGAGTGTTCGTGAGCGCCTCCTGCACAGTGCGGTACGCGGCCAGCTCGCCGCCGGCGGGCAGGTCCCGACGGGCAGCTCCGTCCCACGCAAGCGTGGCCTCGAGCCCAGCCAGGCGCATCGTCTCGAGCAGCTCGTCGAGGTCGGACAGCTGCGGCTGCGGACGGTGCACGACCGAAGCAACACCGACGCCCGGCCCCGCCTCCTCCGGCTCCCGCCCGGCCGCGCCGTCATCCTGAGGAGCGCGCAGGACGCCGAGCAGCTGACGCATCTCGGCCAGGGCCGTGCGGCCGGTCTGCCCGATCGTACCGAGCGTCTGCGCCGCGAGCTCGGGCTGCGCCGCCGCCGCGTACCGACCCCCGTCGGCCTGGGAGATGATCACCTGCAGCGAGTGGGCGACGATGTCATGCATCTCGCGCGCGATGTGGCTGCGTTCGTCCGCGGCGGCGAGCGCCCGCTCTTGGGCGGCCTCCCGCTCGAGGCGGCGAGCACGCTCCGCGAGGGCCTCCATGGTCAGGCGGCGGGTGCGGGCGAGGTCCCCGAACGCCCACGCCGCGAGGACCATGAGGGAGCACAGCAGCATCATCGCGATGCCGTCGCCGTACAGCGGCGCCGAAGAGTGGGGTTCCGGGCTCGGGAAGATTACGGCGAAGAATGCGATCTTCGCACCCTGTGCGAGCGAGGCGACGAGCCCGACGGCCAGCCCCGTGAGCGACGCCCAGCGCGGGGCGCGGACGGCCAGGTTGTGCACGGTCATCGGCACGACGACCATCGCCGGCAGCATCTCCGGGCCAATGACCAAGACCCCGAGACCCGCCGCGACAACGACTGCGGCCGAGGCCACCGGGCGGACCCGGCGGACGGACCACGGGGCGATCAACAGGGTGCTCAGCACGAACACGGTGACCGGGTGGAACGCCCACGGCCGCTCCGGGTAGTACTCCGGTGTCGAGGCGAACACGACGAGCATGCCGAACCCGAACGGCACCCACAGCAGGAACGCGGTGAGCGAGTCCACCACGACGGGATGGGCGCGCGCGAACGCGTCGAGGCGGCGGACCGGGTTCATGCGCCTGAGTCTAAGGAGGCGGCGAGGCGGGCGCGTCGTCCTGCGGGATGAGATCGACGACGGTGGATCGCACGACGTCTGTACTGCGCAAACGACCCTTCTCAGCGCGTCCGAGGGGCTCAGAAGGGTCATTCGCGCAGTATGGATCGCGAAAAGTGGCCGCGGCGCGGGAGTCTCAGGCAGCCGGGCGGCTCAGCCGAGGATCCCGTACTCCCTCAGCATCTTCTTCGCCTCCTTCGTCCCGGCCTGCTGTAGCTGCAGCAGCTGGGCGTAGATGCCTCCAGACTCGGCCAGCTCATCGGGCGCGCCGATCTCCTCGACGCGTCCGCCGCGCAACGTCACGATCGTATCCACGGAGCGAATCGTGGAGAGCCGGTGCGCGACGATCAGGCTCGTCCGCCCGACCATGAGGTCCTCGAGCGCGGCCTGCACGAGCCGCTCGGACTTCGTGTCCAGCGCGGACGTCGCCTCGTCGAGCACCAGGATCGGCGCGTCCTTGAGCACGGCCCGCGCCACCGCGATGCGCTGCTTCTGGCCGCCGGAGAGCCGCAGGCCCCGCTCCCCGATCACCTGGTCGTAGCCGTCGTCGAACGCTTCGATGAACCCGTCGGCGTAGGCGGCCTTCGCGGCGGCGCGCACCTCGGCGTCCGTCGCGTCCGGCCGGGCGTAGGCGATGTTCTCGCGGACCGTCCCGGAGAACAGATGCGGCTCCTGGAAGACCGTGGCGATCAACGCGCGCAGCGCCGCCAGGTCCGTCTGCGCGACGTCCTGCCCGAACACCTCCACCGCGCCCGCTCCGGCCGGGTACAGGCCCATCAGCAGGTTCGTGACGGTCGACTTGCCGCCGCCGGACTCGCCGACGAACGCGATCTTCCGCCCCGCGTGCACGTCGAAGCTCACGCCGTCCAGGACGGGCCGCTCGGCGTCCGCGTCGTAGGCGAACGTGACGTCGCGGAAACGCACGGCCGGCTCGCCTGCGCCCGCCGGCAGCGCCCGCCCGTCGGTGCGCTCGCGCGGCTGTTCGAGCACCTCGAAATAGTCCTTCGACCCGGCGACCGCTCGCTGCGCGGAGTCCACCAGGTAGCTCATGCTCATCACGGGCTGACGGGCCATGGCCATCAGCTGGATCAGGATCACCATGTCCCCGACGGAGAACTCGCCCTGGGCGGTGCGGATGAAAATCAGCAGGTACAGGGCACCGAACACGGCGTTCAAGGCGAGCCGTCGCCACGCGTCCATCATGTGCCAGAACCGCGACTGCTCCCGGGTGAGGGCCACCGCCTCGTCGAACCGCTCCTCGAAGCCGACCAGCTCCGTGCGCTGCTGGTTGTACGCGCGGACCACCGGCATCTGCGCGACAACCTCCGCGAACCGCCCGGACGCGGTGTCCACGCGGGCGTTCTTCTGCCCCTCCCACACCTGCCAGCGGGTGGAGGTCTTCGCCGTCAGCCACATGTACACGGGGAAGACGACGGCCAGCAGCACCGCCAGCGGCCACCAGTAGAACGCCGAGATCACCAGGACCGCGGCCGTCGTGATGAGCATGGTGAACGCGTTGTTCGAGAAGAACTGCAGGAACTGCGTCAGCTCGGTGATCGAGCGGTTCAGCCGGCTGACGATCCGCCCGGTCAGCGTCGTGTCGAAGTACCGCTGCGGCAGGTGCAGCAGGTGGTCGTAGTAACGGCTCGAGAGGATCCGGCGCATGCGGGCAGCCATGACGTCACCCCAGTACCCGCCGACGCTCACAACGGCGGTCGCGGCGACCTCGGCCGCGAGAAAGGCCAGGGCCAGCCAGACCACGGACGTGACCGCGTCGGAGACCGAGGTGCGCCCGGCGACCGCATCCACGATCCGATCGGTCGCGGCCCCGATGATGAACGGGGTGGCCAGCGCCAACAGGGCGGCCAGGACGGCGGACGCCGCGATGCCGAGGTACAACGGGTTCAGCTGGGGTGCGAAGCGGAGGATGCGCAGCAGGGAGCTCACCGGGCAAGCCTAGTGGTGCGGAGAGAGCACCGGCCCGGCAGGACAAGCCCCGGGGCGAGGCGGGAGACAGCGTGCCCGGCACACCTACAGCGCCGGCAGCACCTCGTGCAGCAGCGGGGCGATCGCGTCTGCGCCGATCCGCCCGTCGGCCCCGGGGGCCTCCGGCGCGGCGGGATCAGTCCAGTGCAGCGCCGCGATCTCGGCCGCGGGCGCGGGGATCCCCACGGCGTCGACATCCCGGGTCAGGGCGAACACCTCGGCGTGCAAGCGGGCGCCAGCCTCGTTCGCGGCGCGAGTCCGCCACGCGCCGAGCGGGCGCAGCTCGTCCTCGCGCACCTGCATCCCGATCTCTTCGGCAAGCTCACGCACCGCCGCTTGCACCGCGCTCTCCCCCGGTTCGGGCTTGCCGCCGGGGAACATGAACATTCCCGTGCCCGCCTTGCGGACGGTCAGCACCTGCCCGTCCGGGCGGGAGACGACGACGGCCGAGACGCGGATCAGCGGTGCTTCACTCATGCAGCCCATCCTGCCGCACCGCGCCGACACGCTCCGGGTTGAGTTATGACGTCCAACGCCCCTTCCAGGCGCCATAAGTCAACCCGGAACGATCGAGGGCTGGGCCCGGCACGATCGGGGGTGGGTCCTCCAGTTGCAGCCGGCCCGCCTCAGAGCAGGCCGAGGCCGATCTTCACGGCGATCCCCACCATGAGCACCCCGACGATCGTGTCCACGATGCGCCACATGCGCGGGGTGTTCATCAGCGGCGCCAGTTTCGTTCCGCCCCACCCGAGCACGACGAACCACACGGCCGAGGCGACCATCGAGCCGATCATGAACGTGGCCATGCCCTCGCCGTAGGTGTAGGCGATGGTGGGCAGCATCACGACGGTGTCGAGGATCGCGTGCGGGTTCAGCAGCGACACCGACAGACACAGCGCCCAGATCTTGCCGACGGGGGTCATCGGCATGCCCATGCGGGTCACCGGCTCTCGACGCTCGGCCCGGGACGTCCGCGGCGAAGCCCGTCGCACCCGGGACTTCACGGCCACGCCACGATCGGCCCCATCCCGATCTGTGCCGCTCCGGCCCGCGCCCGGCTCCACGCCGGGGCCGCCACGTGCGCTCATCATGGGCTCGGGCGCGGCCTCGCGAGCCCGGTACTGGCGCAGCATCTCCCCGTCGATCACGGGCAGCTCGCCGGTCATCAGGCCGAGGTCGACGGCGTCAGGCGCGGCCGCGGGGTCGTGCTCGGCGGCGTCCGTGGCGGCCGAGGTCAGCGTCGTCTCCCCCTTCCAGGCGGAGCGGAACGAGGACGCGGCGAACCACAGCAGATAGGCGACGCCCGCGACCGTCAGGGCGGTGACGAGCCACGGCACCCGCTCGGTGAGCGCACCGAGGCCGAGGACGCCGCCGATGATCAACGCCATGTCCGCCACGAAGCAGATGCCGAGCGAGAGCAGCACGCGATCGCCGCGCACCACCTGGCGCAGCAGGAACAGGGTCTGCGCGCCGATGGCGACGACGAGGGCGAGGTACGTGAAGAAACCGGAGGCGAAGATTGTCACGCGTCGAGGGTAGGAACCCCTCAGTTCCTTCTCCAGAACAGAATCCTTCACCAGATGAAGGGTCCCTTCAGATGCCCCGCGCTACCCTGAGCCCATGAACTCGGACCATCTGCGCGCCCTCGCCGCGGCCGTCGACCACGGCACCTTCGACGCCGCGGCGGACTCCTTGCGCATCTCCGGTTCCGCGTTCTCCCAACGCATCCGTGCCCTCGAACGGCACATCGGCCAGCCCCTGCTGCGCCGCACGGTGCCCGTTTCGGCCACCGACGCTGGCGAACATCTGCTGCGCCTGGCCCGACAGTCGATCGCCCTGGAGGACGAGACGCTGTCCGCGCTCGGCGTGGGCCGCACCGGGCGCACGCCGATGCCGGTCGCCGTCAACGCTGATTCCCTCGAGACCTGGTTCCTGGGCGTGCTGCAGCGCGCCGCCACCTGGGACGACGTCGCGCTCACCGTGCATGCCGAGGACCAGGCCCACACCGCCACGCTGCTGCGTGAGGGCACCGTCATGGGCGCGGTGACGGCGACCCCGGAGCCGGTCTCCGGCTGCGTCGCCGTGCCGCTGGGGACGATGCGCTACCACCCGGTGGCCACGCGATTCCTCGCCGAACTGCACGCGGACTCGCTGGGCCGCCCAGACCTGACTCGCATGCCGGTGGTGAATTACGGACCGCGCGACTCGCTGCAGCACCGCGTGCTCGCCCACGCGGCGCTGGGCTCGCCGCCGCACCACGTGATCCCGTCCGTCGCCGGCTACCTGCACGCCGTGACCCGCGGCCTGGGCTGGGGCATGCTCCCGGCCTCGCAGATCTCGGACACCGTCGCCGCGGGCACCCACCCGGACCTGATGGTGCTGCCCACGCTGGATTCCGTCGATGTGCCGCTGTTCTGGCAGCGCTGGAGCTCCGGGCCCGGCTCGCTCGATCGGCTGACCGAGGCCGTGCTCTCCTGCGCCGACGCGATGCGCTGACGCCCCGCCCGGCCCCGCTGGACCGAGCCCCGCCGCGCCGGGCCTACTCGCAGGCGGGCAGCACCGCCACGAACCGCGTGTCCCCCGGAACGGAGCTGACCTGGATGCGGCCGCCGTGCGCCTGGATCACGGCCTTCACGATCGACAGTCCCAGGCCCGTGGAGCCCTCCGTCGACGTCCGGCCCGCGCTGCCGCGCACGAAGCGGTCGAACAGCCGGGGCATCACCTCTTCCGGAATGCCGTGGCCGTCGTCATGCACGACGATCCGCACCGCGGGGCACTCGCGGTCCTCGCACGGCTCGAGCGCGTCCCGGTCGACGTGCACCGTGACGTTCGTGCCGGCCGGTGTGTGCTTGGCCGCGTTGGACAGCAGGTTCGCGAGCACTCGCTCCAGCTGGGACCGGTCCGCGAGCACCTCGGCGCCGGTCTCGAGGACCTCGTCGCCCACGTCGACCTTCCAGCGGTGCTCCGGCGAAGCTGCCCGGGCGTCCTGCACGGCCTCGAGCACGAGCTCGCCCACATCGACACGCACCCGCTCACCCGTGTCCGCCGTGGTAGGCGAATCACTCATGGCGATCCGGTCGAGCCGGGCCAGCAGCAGCATGTCCTCGACCAGGGCGGACATCCGATCGGTCTGCGCACGCACGCGCGCCAACGACTCCTGACCCTTCGGCGTCAGCGGTTCGGTGAGGGCGAGCATGTCCGCATACCCGCGCATCGAGGCCAGGGGCGTGCGCAGCTCATGCGAAGCGTCCGCCACGAACCGACGCAGTCGCCGATCGGTCTCCTCACGCTCGACCAGGGCGTCGTCGACCGAGTCGATCATGGTGTTCAGCGCCTCGCCCATCACGCCGATCTCGCCCGAGCCGGTGGCGACCCCCTCGGGGATGCGGTGCTCGCGCAGATCCACCGTCCCCCGCGCCATCGGCAGGCGAGCTACCGCCTCCGCCTGCTGTGTGACGGTGGCCAGCCCGCGCAGGCTGCGCCGAACCCACCAGCGTGCCCCGCCGGCGAGCACGAGGACCATCGCGATCACCATGCCGATCAGCCACTGACGCGAGAGCTCTTCGATCGCCGCGTCGCGTCCCGCCGAGACGCCGACCACCAGCAGGGCGTCGGGCGCGGCGTACCGCGTGTCCAGGTCGAGGCCTCCCCAGCGCACCAGATAGGACTCGTCGTGCACCTCGAGGCGGGTCGGAGTCTCCGGGTCGCCGCCGGCGATCGCCGAGTACAGAGCGTGGCGCTCGTCGTCGTCGAGGTCCCGCTGGTCTCCGTGCTCGTCGACAATGAACGCCTCGACCGGCAGCTGCCACGCGTCCGCCCCCGGGGACGAGGATTTGCCTTCGAGCGGCAGCAGGCCGACCAGGGTGCCCGCGTCGTGCCCCTTCGAGCTGGGCAGCAGCAGGTCGGCGCCGCGGGCGGTCAGCGGGGCGCCCATGGAGACCGACCCGCCGGCCTGCGCGGAGATCTGCCACTGCGCACGCTGCCACGCGTCGTTCAGCGTCTGCTCGGTGCGCAGCGTGATCGAGGTGGACATCAGGTGCTGGGAGAGCAGCCCGTGGGCCGCCACGACGACCAGCGTGATCATGATCAGACCGCCGACGAGCTTCTTCTCCAGCGAGTGCGGCTGCCGGCGGCGCCTCGTGCGCCAGGCCGTCGGCTCAGGCGGGACGGATGACATACCCCGCGCCGCGGACGGTGTGGATCATGGGCGCGCGATCGGCGTCGATCTTCTTGCGCAGGTAGGAGATGTACAGCTCGACGATGTTGGCACGCCCGCCGAAGTCGAAGCCCCACACCTGGTCCAGCAGCTGGGCCTTCGAGAGCACGGTGCGCACGTTGACCATCATGTACCGCAGCAGCTTGAACTGCGTCGCGGTGAGATCGATCGGGTCGCCGCCGCGGGTGACCTCGCGGGTGCGCGTGTTCATCACCAGATCACCGACCACGAGGGTCTCGGAGTCCTCGGCGAGCAGGCCGGAGCGCTGCACGAGGCGGTGCAGGCGGATCAGCACCTCTTCCATGGCGAAGGGCTTCGTGACGTAGTCGTCGCCGCCGGCGGCCAGGCCGGCGATCCGGTCGTCCGCGGCGTCCTTGGCGGTCAGGAACATCGCCGGCAGGTCGTTCCAGTGCGCGCGGAGCCGCTCCAGCACCTCGAGCCCGTCGATGCCCGGGAGCATGATGTCCAGCACGGCCACGTCCGGCCGCTGTTCGCGGCCTTTCTCCACGGCGCTCTCCCCGTCGTGCGCGACGAGGACCTCCCAGCCGCACATGGACAGGCCCATGGAGATCAGATCGGCGATCATCGGCTCGTCGTCGACGACGAGTGCGCGCACCGGCCGCCCGTCCGGGTGGGTGATCTTGGGCAGCACCTCCTTGAGGTCCGCCAGGGACGATGGAGCGCTGATGCTCGAGGTATCGCTCACGGGTGACTCCTTCAGGGGACGGCGGCCTCCCGGGGAGACCGGGTCGCCGCGCTCCGGCACGGGGCGGAGTCAGGCGGAGACCGGCTTCATGGCCCAGTGGATCGCAAGTGTGCCGAACAAATGCGTCTCATGGCCAATGTTCAGGAAGCCGCGAGCAGACAGCAGGGACTCTACCTCAGCCGGGGTCTTGAAGGCCCTCGAGGACGCGCTGAGGTACTCGTACGCGTCCGGGTCGTCCGCGATGAGGCGCGCGATCGCGGGTACGACGTGCTTGATGTATGCCGTCGAGAACGGCCTGACGATGTTCTTCGGGGCGGGCGAGGTCTCGAGCATCGCGACCCAGCCGCCGGGGCGCAGCACGCGGAACTGCTCGGCCAGCGTCGCCGGGATGTCCGCCACGTTGCGCAACAGGTAGCCGTGAGTGATCGCGTCGAAGGACTCATCCTCGAAGGGCAGGTCCATCGCGTCGGCCTCGACCCACTCGATGCGGTCCCCGTGCTCCCGGGCGCGACCGACCTGCATCATCTCGGCGGCGATGTCCGCTCCGACGACCTGCGCGTCGGGGTGCTGACGCAGGACCTCGCGGGCGATGTCGCCGGTGCCGGTGGCCAGGTCCAGCACTCGCGCACCGTCGGGGATGTTCGCCCGGGTCACCGTGTGCCGGACGAACCTCGGCTCCTGCCCCCAGGTCATGACGGCGTTCATCAGGTCGTAGCGGCTCGCGATCGCGTCGAACATCGACGCGACGCGCGCCCCGTGCTCATCCGTGGCCCGCGACGATGCCGTCCCGCGCTCGGTCCGGTTCGCGGTGGACGAGGACAGGGGGTTCTGCTGGTGCTGATTCACACCGGACACGGTAGCGCGTCGCCGCGCGTCGGCCCGGGTCAGCCGGTCGTCATTCGCCGAGGAGCCGACCGTCGAGGGCTTTGCTCACCGGGCCGGCCGCGTACCCTGAGGCCCGACGGGCGGCGCACCCGACCGCCCCGACGACCACGGAAGGAGCACGACGATGTCCCGCATTCTGCTGATCGGCGGTCACGGCAAGGTGGCGCTGCAGGCCGCCCCACTGCTGACCGAGGCCGGCCACGAGGTCACCTCGGTGATCCGCAACCCGGAGCACACCCATGACGTGGAGGCCACGGGCGCCACCGCGCTCGTGCTGGACGTCGAGCACGCCGACGAGACACGCCTGGCCGAGGCGATGACCGGCATGGACGCCGTCGTGTTCTCCGCCGGCGCCGGCGCCGGCAGCGCGCCCGAGCGGACCCGTGCGGTGGACCACGACGCGGCGATCGCCTCGATGCGCGCCGCCGCGGACGCGGGCGTGCGCCGCTACGTGATGGTGTCCTACCTGGGCGCCTCCCTGAAGCACGGGGTCCCCGCCGACGACCCGTTCCACACCTACGCCCAGGCGAAGGCCGAGGCGGACGAGCACCTGCGGGGCACGGACCTGGACTGGACGATCCTGGGCCCGGCCCTGCTGACCGACGCCGAGCCCACCGGGCGGGTCACGGTGGACCCGACCCCCGCCGAGCAGGGCGGCCCGGCGGCCGAGACCTCGCGCGGCAACGTGGCGCGGGCGATCGTCACGGCGCTGGCCGAGCCGGCCACGGTGCGCCGCCAGATCGAATTCGTCGACGGGCAGACTCCGCTCGCGCAGGCCTTCGGCGGCTCCCGGTGACCCGTCAGGCCGCCGCCGACGGCGCCCGGCGGGGCGTCGAGGCGTCGGACCTGCCCGCGGAGATCACCCAGGAGCAGGCCCAGGCGGTCATCGACGCAGACCTGAAGACCGGCCGCACCCCGCGGATCGGCTTCTATGAGGTGCCCGTCCTGCGCGAGGGCGGGCTGACCCTCGTCCCGGCCACCGGGGAGCACGCCGAGGTGCTGCGCACCCTCATGCACGACCGTGACGTCATGCTGCTGACCGGCAGCATCCAGAACAGTGCGCGCGCCGACCGCCTCGCCAACGGCGAGGAGGAGAAGGAGATCGCGCCGGCGCAGCTCGAGGAGATCTACGAGGACTGGTCCATCGCGGAGGACCGCGCGGTGTGGGTCATCCAGGAGCGCGGGCGTGTGGTCGGCGAGATCCTGCTGCTGGATCTGGACCACAAGAACCTCGCGTGCGGGATGCGCCTGTGGATCGCGGGCGAGACGGACCGCGGGCTCGGCCCCCGCGCCATCGAGCTCGCGCTGGCCCACGCCTTCGACACGGTCGGCCTGCACCGCGTGGCCCTCGAGGTGTACGACCACAACCCCCGGGCCAAGCACGTGTACGAGAAGCTCGGATTCGTGCTCGAGGGCACGCTGCGGGACTCCCTCCGCCTCGACGAGGGCTGGGTGGACCTGCACATGATGTCGATGCTGCGGCCCGAGTGGGAGGCACGGCGCGATCGGTGACGACCCGTCAGCCGGCCAGGCGGCGGTCGAGCAGACCGAGGCTCGCGGTCATGGAGAGGAACACCGCGAGGATTCCGGAGAGGGTCAGCCCGACCGTCCGGCGGCCGAGGCGGGCGACGTCGAGGAACGGGTACGGGTACCAGTCGATGCGCGGACCGCGGGCCATCGTCATCGTCGCCCAGGCCAGCGGGATCGCGGCGCCGAGGCGGACACGGCGGCCGGTGATCTGCCCGCGCGGGTCGAACAGGGCCCACACCAGCGGCGCCAGGACGGGGTTCACGATGTGCTGCACGGTGTCGTTGAACCGATACAGCGCGGTCCCCTGCTCGGCGCCGCGCAGCACCGAGTTGTAGACGATGCCCGTGATCATGACCGAGCCCAGGCCCGCCGTGCGGGCGGCCCAGAACGAGTCCGCCGACGGCGCCTCACGCCGGGCGGCGAGCGTCAGGGACGTCGCGGCGACGAGCGCATTGGACATCCAGGTGAAGTACGCGGGCTGATTCACCGCATGCCGCCAGCCGGCCTCGAAGCCGCCGCGGTAGGAGACGCCGGGGATCGGGGTGGTCGCCTTGGACGCGCCGATCGAGAACGAGGTCAGGCAGCCCAGCAGCGGCAGGGTGCCGGCGCCGAGCCAGGCGGCGCGCGCCAGAGGCACCGCCCGGACCGGGGTGGTCTGCTGCGAGCGTCGGATGAGCGAGCGCAGCGCAGCGGGCAGGCTGACGCGGGGGGTGGTGACGTTCATGGGCGGGGTCCTGACAGATGGAGGTCTCGGGGGCGCGGACACTCGCCGGGCGGTGCCGGCCGGTCGGCCGGAGGCAGCTGCGGGCGGGTCGGACGCGCGTGCGAAGGCCCATCATTGCATGAACGTCAGGTGAACTGAAGGGGTCGAGACGAGGAACACCGGGCGGTCGTCCGCGGCGGCGCTCAGGCCTCCAGCACGGCGTCGGGATCCTGCAGGGTCACGGTGACCCCGTCGGCCTCGAGGCGGCGCACACCCTCCCAGATGAGCCGCCGCCCGACCGGCGTGATCCGGTCGACCCGCTCGAGATTGAGCACGATCTCGGCGATCTCGTCGTCGCCGTCTCCCACCTCGGCCGCGGCGGGGCGCTCGACCCCGGCCTCGACCTCGACGGCGCAGTCGTCCCCATCGGGGTAGGCGGTGGCGTCCCACTCCCAGTCCTCCGGACGGTGCTCGCCGGTGCCCAGGCCCTCCATGGCGGCGAGCACGGCCTCGGCCCCGCCGAAACGGATCACGCCCTGCAGATGCAGGTGCATGCAGGCGCCCTCGCGACGCACGAAGCGCACGACGGTCGCGCCGAGCGCGTCGGCCTCCATGATGTGCAGGCGCAGGTCCTCAGACATGCGGCGGCAGACCTCGACGCCGCGCACCGAGTTGCCGTGCTCATCCAGCCGCGGCGAGAACACACCGATGCCGACCTGTCCGGGCAGCGCGCCGAGCAGACCGCCGGCGACGCCGGACTTCGCGGGGATCCCGACATTGGCCAGCCACTCGCCGGCCGCGTCGTACATGCCCGACGACGACATCACGGACATCACCTGGCGGGTCACGAGCGAGGGCAGCACGCGCTCGCCCGAGATCGGGTGGACCCCGCCGGAAGCCAGGCACGCACCCATCACGGCGAGATCGCGCACAGTGACGAGCACCGAGCACTGCGCGATGTAGCCGGCGACGACGTCCTCGGCGCGGTCGTGGATGATCCCGTGGCTGCGCAGCATGTGGCCGAGCGCGAGGTTGCGGTCCGCGGTGTCCATCTCGGCCTCGTAGGACTCCCGGTCGATGCGCAGTGAGCGGCCGGCCAGCAGGCTCATCAGGTCGACGAACCGGTCGATCCGCTCCTGCCGCCCGGCATACGGGCCGACGAGCAGCTGATGCGTGGCCAGGGCCCCCGCATTGATCATCGCGTTGTCGGGACGGTGCGAGTCCTCTTCGAGGGAGAGCTCGTTGAACGCCTCGCCGGAGGGGTTCAGGCCGACCATCTCGTCCACCGCGTCGACGCCGCGATCGGAGAGCGCGGCCGCATAGGAGAACGGTTTGGAGATCGACTGAATGGTGAACTCGGTCTGGTCGTCTCCCGCCGAGTGCAGGCGACCGGTCACGGTGGCCAGGGCGACGCCGAAGCGGTCAGGCTCGGCGGTGGCGAGCGTGGGAATGTACTGGGCGACCTCGCCCTCGCGCACCGACTCGAGGCTCTCGAGCAGGCTGTGCAGATAGTCCGGGACGGGGTGGCGCATCCGCCTCAGCCCTCCTGCTGCCACATGGCGGTCAGGTCGTTGGTGCCCTTCGTCTCGATCATGCCGACCTCCTCGAAGCCGAGCTTCTCGTAGAAGGGCACGTTGTCCCGCGTCGAGGATTCGAGGTAGACGCCGACCCGGTCACGACGGGCGTGGCGCAGGCGGTAGTTCACCAGCGACGAGCCCACGCCGCGGCCCCGCGCGGCCGGGGTGGTGCCTAGTTCCATCAGGTACCAGTGCGGCTCAGAGGGCCGCACCTTGTCGCATGCGGCCGTGGTGCGCAGCGCGTCCCACGCCTTGAGGCCGTGCGTGCGCACATAGGACTGGACGGTGCCGAGGCGGTCCTTCCAGTTCGGCTCGGAGTGGCCGGGACGGTCCCACAGGGCGACGCCGAGCACCGAGCCGTCCTGCGGATCGAGCGCGACGTCGACCGCACCCTTGTCCCGGCCGTCGTCATCGGGGCCGAGCAGATCGCGGATCATGCCCGTGAACTTCCCCGTCAACCGGTCGACGTGCCGGCCGTCCGGCAGCAGGGCCGTCGTGAAGGGATCGGTCGAGAACGCTTCGGCGAGCACCCCGGCGACCCGCTGCACCGCCGTCTCGGAGGCCCCGGTGCGCCTCAGGGAGACGATGTGCACGCGGGGGCGACGAGGGGCGGCGGACTCGGGCGGGGCGGAAGTCATGCCCGCCAGTCTATGGAAGCGCCGGGTGAAGCGGCACGGCGTCGGGTGCGCCCCCCGCCCCCCGTGACGGGCGCCATGGACGACTCGGGTCGCGGACACACTCGCCCCGGGGCAGGTGAGCTCGCCGTGGCGGTCGGGCACCCGCACGGGCTGAGACCGGACCGGGGACCCGTCCAGCGACGGCGCAGGTTCGCTTTCTACCCTGGACACCATGAACGAGCACCCCGGCCCCGACCTCCCCGATCGCGGGGAGGCCGCTGAACACGAGCTGACACCCCCTCCTTCGGGTCAAGCATCGGTCGGCGCGGCGCTCGAGTCCTTCCGCGGCACCGCGGTCGCCGATCTGTCGAGACTGCCCTCGGACGTCGCGGAGGCTCTGGAACGGATGCGCGTGGACTTCGAGCAGTTCGACCTCGAGTACCGCTCAGCGCTCTCCGAGGTCGAGACGCGCCTGGAGGTGCTGCGCGACGAGTACCTGCACCTGCACGACCACAACCCGATCGAGCACATCGTCACGCGCGTGAAGTCCGCGCAGTCGATCCTGCGCAAAGCCGCCCGGCGCGGCCTGCCCTTCGACCTCGAGGTGCTGCGCCGCGAGATCACGGACATCGCCGGAGCCCGGGTCGTGCTCTCCTTCACCGAGGACGTCTACCGAGTGTTCGAGCTGTTCACGAGCCAGCCGGACATCCACCTGCTGCAGGTCAAGGACTACATCGACGAGCCCAAGCCGAGCGGATATCGGAGCCTGCACGTGATCGTCGCCGTGCCCGTGCACTTCTCGACCGGCACCCAGGAGGTGACCGTCGAGGTGCAGTTCCGCACGATCGCGATGGACTTCTGGGCCTCGCTCGAACACAAGATCCACTACAAGTTCGACGGCGACGTGCCCGCCGAGATCGCCGCGGAGCTCAACGAGGCGGCGACGGCCGCCGCCGCCATGGACGCCCGCATGGAACACCTGCACCGCCAGGTGCGGGCGCACTCGGCGCCGGAGTGAGGGCGACGAGAGCGAGCTGGGCGGGCGGGAGCTGACCGCCCGACGTCGTCCACAGAGTTGTCCCCAGGGTTTGTGCATTGCCCACAGGGTTATCCACAGGATGCCGCAGTGGAGGGGCCGGGCATGCCTCACGCACACCCGATCCGGGCGCCCGCGGCGGGCACGCGGCCGGCCCAGGCTGCGGCCGAGAGGCCGGCTCAGGCGGCGTCGAGCCCCAGGCCCGCGGCCAGCTGCGAGACCGTCCGTGCCAGGCGCACGTCCCGCGAGGTCAGGGCGTTCACGTCGTGGCTGTGCAGCGAGACGCCGAGCCGGCCGTAGCCGATCTCGAGGTCGGGGTGATGATCGGCGGCCTCGGCGGCCTCGCCCACCTGATTCGCCAGCCGCAGCGCGGTGACGAAGTCTCCGGTCGCGAAGGCGGCGGTGAGGCGCCCCTGGACGACGGCCCAGGCGTGGGCCTCGGCATCGGCGGCGAAGGCGGCACTCACGGCCGCCTCGTCGAGAGCCTCATCGGCAGGACGGGCGGCGAGCTCGCGCAGGGCGGTGACGGAGGCGGTCGCCTCGGCGGCGGGGACGTTCTGATGCTCATGCTGGTCAGTCATGCGGCCATTGTGCCCACCGACCCGGCGCCCGCGGCCAGCACGCCGCCCATCACACAAGTGACGACTTGTTTCACAAGTAGATACTTGTCTATGGTGGCGCCATGCCCGCATCCCTCGATGTCGCCTCGCCGCAGACCGACCTCAGCGCTCGCGATCACGCTCGCCTTCTGACGCCTCTGCTCAAATCGCTCGCCGACGAGAACCGCCTGACGCTGATGCTGACCCTTGCCGACGGGCCGCACACGAACAAGCAGCTCCAGGAGGCGACCGGCCTCAGCCAGGCCCTCGTCAGCCACCACATCGCCACGCTTCGTACAGCCGGTCTCATCTCGGTCCTCCCCGAAGGCCGCTCGAACCTCTACGCCATCTGCTGCGAGCAGCTCGCCGCGCCGGTCCAGTGGCTCGCACACCTGGCCACCCTCACCCCCGAGGGGCAGCGCGCGTGCTGCACGACCGACGAACGGGGTGCCGGGGCATGATGCATACGCTCACGACGTTCGGGCTCATCCTGCTCGAACTGCTCGCCCTGTTCGCAGCAGTGTCCGTCCTGGTCGCACTGATCAATCGCCGGTTCGGGCCGGAACGCCTCCGCGACTGGATGGCCGACGGCCGACTTCCCGGCCCCGTGAAGGGGCTCCTGCTCGGCATCATCACACCGTTCTGTTCCTGCTCCACGCTCCCGATGCTGGCGGGCATGCTGAAGGCCGGCGTCACCTTCCGAACCTGCATGACGTTCCTGCTCTCTTCACCCCTGCTGAACCCCGTCGTCATTGCCGGAATCGTCCTGCTCTTCGGATGGCGGGTGGCGCTGTCCTACAGCGTCGTCACCGCCGCGTTGACACTTCTCGCTCCGCTGCTATGGGAGCGGCTCGGCCTGGAAGCCCAAGTCAAACGGGTGAAAGTGGTCGGCGAGACGGAGCCGCCACCCTGGCGAGGAATACGCCGCGAAATCCGCCCGGCCTTGAACGAGGCATGGAAAGACCTGAGGCCGCTACTGGCACCGATGGTCGTGGGCGTCGCGATCGGGGCGGCGATCTACGGCGTCGTCCCCCAAGAACAGCTCGCCGCCGTCGCCGGCGACGACAAGCCCTGGGCCGTGCCGATCGCCGCGGTCGCAGGCATCCCGCTCTATGTTCGCGCGGAGACGATGCTCCCCATCGGCGTCGCCCTGCAGTCCGCCGGCGTGGGACTGGGCGCTGTCTTCGCTCTCATGATCGGCGGGGCGGGTGCCTCGCCCCCAGAGGTCTCCATGCTCACCGCCCTGTTCCGCCCCCGACTCGTCGTCATATTCGTCGCCACGATCCTCGTGACCGCGATCTGCGGCGGTTTCCTTATCCCCCTCGTCTCCGGATGAGGAACATCCCGGCCGGACACACCGGCCACATCCACGACACCAAGGAGAAGCACCATGGGCCTCAAGGACCTGTTCACTGGCCGCACCAAGGACGACACCTGCTGCGGCACCCAGATTGTGCCCGATGACGACACCACACAGGACACCCGAGAGGAGACGCCGCAGACTCCTGACCCCGAGCAGGACTGACGCTCAGCCGACCCGGATCACCTCGCGCAGCAGCGCGAACGCCTCGGGCACCACCGCATAGTGGGCCCAGCGTCCGCGCTGCTCACGCGTGACGAGGCCGGCCTCGACGAGCTTCTTCATGTGGTGACTGACCGTCGGCTGGCTGATCCCGAGCGTGGCGCCGAGGTCGCACGCGCACACGGTGGCGCAGTCCTGCGCGGCGACCTGCGAGAGCAGCCGCAGCCGCGTCGGGTCTGAGAGCGCCTTGAAGCCGAATGCGGCGGACTCCGCCTCGGCGGCGGTGAGCTCGCGCGCGGTCAACGAACAACAGGACGCGTCGGTCGCGGGCACCGGCGATGGTGTGGCGAGAGAACTCATGCGGCCCAGCCTAGCCAACACATTGACGCCCATCTATACGTCGCCATAGGCTCCCTGCAGCACCCCTCCCCTCGTCAGGACGACCCTCATGCCTCACCGCTCCTCCGCGTCCACGGCCTCTGCCACATCGACGCCCGCGCCCTCCCCGGACCCCGTCATGCGTCAGATGTCCTTCCTGGACCGCTGGCTGCCCGCCTGGATCGTCGCCGCCATGCTGCTGGGCCTCGGGCTCGGCCGCGTCGTCCCCGGCCTCGACGAGACCCTCGAGGCCGTGACGATCGGCGACGTCTCGCTGCCCATCGCAATCGGCCTGCTCGTGATGATGTACCCCGTCCTCGCGAAGGTCCGCTACGACGAGACCCGCCGCATCACCGCCGATCGGCGCCTCATGGCCACCTCGATCGTCCTGAACTGGCTCATCGGCCCGGCCCTGATGTTCATCCTGGCCTGGGCCTTCCTGCCCGACCTGCCCGAATACCGCACGGGCCTGATCATCGTCGGCCTCGCCCGCTGCATCGCGATGGTGCTGGTCTGGAACGACCTGGCCTGCGGCGACCGCGAAGCCGCCGCCGTGCTCGTCGCCGTCAACTCGGTGTTCCAGGTGCTCGCCTTCGGCGTGCTCGGCTGGTTCTACCTGCAGGTGCTGCCCGGCTGGCTCGGCCTGCCCACCACGGACGCGTCCTTCTCCTTCTGGGCGATCGTCGGCTCGGTGCTCGTGTTCCTCGGCATCCCCCTGCTCGCCGGCTTCCTCACCCGCGTGCTCGGCGAGCGCGCCAAGGGCCGCACCTGGTACGAGGAGACGTTCCTGCCGAAGCTCGGCCCGTGGGCGCTCTACGGCCTGCTGTTCACGATCGTGCTGCTGTTCGCCTTGCAGGGCGAGGCCATCACCACCAACCCGTTGGACGTCGCCCGCATCGCCGTGCCGCTGCTGGCCTACTTCGTACTCATGTTCTTCGGCTCGCTGCTGGCTTCCCGTGCCGCCGGCATGGGCTACGCGCAGGCCACGACGGTCGCCTTCACCGCCGCCGGCAACAACTTCGAGCTGGCCATCGCGGTGGCGATCGGCACCTACGGCGTGCAGTCCGGTCAGGCACTGGCCGGCGTCGTCGGGCCGCTGATCGAGGTTCCCGTGCTCGTGGCGCTCGTCTACGCCTCGCTGGCGCTGCGCCGCCGCCTGTTCCCCGCCGAGACCACCGAGAACACGCCGTCCGCCGCCTGAACCGCGGCCGACGCACCTGAGCCGCACTCCCTTCCGCCCGCACCAGAAAGGCACCCCATGACCGCCAGCCCGAGCCCCGCACGCCCGTCCGTGCTGTTCGTCTGCAAGAAGAACGGCGGCAAGTCCCAGATGGCCGCCGCCCTGGCACGACTGCACGCCGGCGACGCCGTCGAGGTGCACTCCGCCGGCACGCACCCCGGGGAGGCGATCAACGCGCTCTCGGCCGACACCGTGGCCGAGCTCGGCGCGGACATGTCCGCCGGCACGCCGAAGCCCGTCGACCCGGAGCTGCTGGCCCGAGTGGACCGGGTCGTGGTGCTCGGCACCGAGGCGAACGTCGACCCGGTCGACGGCATGGCCGGCACGATCGAGACATGGGTCACCGATGAGCCGAGCGAGCGCGGCATCGAAGGAGCCGAGCGCATGCGCCTGGTGCGCGACGACATCGACGCCCGCGTGCGCACCCTGCTCACCGAACTGATCGACGGCTGAGCGGCGGGAGCCTCACACCGCGCGTCCCGTGCGCGCTGGCCTCACACCGCGCGTCCGGTGCGCGCTGGCCTCACACCGCGCGTCCGGTGCGCGCGAGCAACCGCGTCTGGCGGTCGGCGTCGGCCGGCACGTCGACGGCGGGGCCGAAGATGCCCGGGGCGTACGCCTGGTCGCCGAACGCGTCCAGCGAGGCTTCGATCCGGTCCAGCTCCGCGTCGGTGAACTCCACGACCAGGCCCTGCGAGCGGGCCAGGTCCCAGCGGTGCACGAGCAGGTCGAACCCGTGGAAGCGCAGCAGCGCCTCGCCCACGGTCTCCTCCCCGAGCGCCGTGCGCATCGTCTGCTGAATGAACGACTCATCGCTCGAGAGCGCGTCCACGGCGGCCTCGTGCTTGATCCACTGCACGCGGCGGTCATCGGAGCGGGAGCCGTCGAACACCGGCACCTCGCGTCCGTTTCGGGCCACGAAGTCGCGCTGGCTCGTCACCACGTGGTCGAGCAGGGTGGCCGCGTCCCACCCCTCGCACGGAGTCGGCGCGTGCCAGTCGCCCACCTGGCCGACCGTCTGCGTGAAGGGGGCGGCGATGTCATGCCAGCGGGCCTGGATGGTGGTCTCAGCGTTCATGCCTCGATTCTCCCCGGTGCGACGACGCGACGCCACTGCACCGCCCACGGCCACGGTGCCGCAGACCGGGCGACCCGATGAACGCCCCCGGACCGAGACCACGACGCACGAGGCTCAGTGCCCGCCGAGCGTCCCGGCCAGGCGCGCGCGCAGCCGACGGCTCGCCTGGTTCATGCCGACGATGTCCACCTCGATGCCCTTCTCGGCGTACTTGGCGATCACGGCGTCCAGCGTCGCGACGGTTGAGGCGTCCCACAGGTGTGCGTCGTGGAAGGCGATCTCCACCCGATCCGGGTCCTCGGCATAGCGGAACTGCGTGTACAGGTCGTTCGAGGAGGCGAAGAACAGTTCGCCGGAGACCGTGTACACGGCCCTCTCGCCGTGCTCGTCCACGCGGATCTCCCGACGCAGCTGCGCCAGGTGCGCCACACGTCGGGCGAACGCGACCATCGCGACGAGCACGCCGACGGCCACGCCGAGCGCGAGGTTGTGGGTCGCCACCGTGACGACGACGGTCGCGAGCATCACGACGGTCTCGGGCACGGGCATGCGCATCAGGGTCGAGGGGCGGATCGAGTGCCAATCGAAGGTCGCCCAGGACACGAAGATCATGACCGCCACCAGCGCGGCCATCGGGATCATCGCGACCAGGTCCCCGAGCAGCAGAAGCAGGGCGAGCAGGAACACGCCCGCCAGGAACGTGGACAGGCGGGTGCGGGCGCCGGAGGCCTTCACGTTGATCATGGTCTGGCCGATCATCGCGCAGCCGCCCATGCCGCCGAACAGCGCGGAGAGGACGTTGCCGACGCCCTGGGCGCCGGACTCGCGCGTCTTGTCCGAGCCGGTGTCCGTGATGTCGTCGACGAGCTTGGCCGTCATGAGCGACTCAATCAGCCCGACGAACGCCATCGTCAGAGCGACCGGCGCGATCGTCTGGAACGTCTCGAGAGTGAACGGCACGTCCGGGATCAGCAGGTGCGGCAGGGCGTCGGGCAGCTCCCCCTTCGAGCCGACATCGGGCACCGAGACGCCGAGGGCGAGGACGAGGACGGTGAGCACGACGATCGCCACCAGCGGCGCCGGGACGACGGCGGTGAATCGCGGCAGGCCGAACACGATGAGCAGGCCGAGCAGCGTGAGCGGGTAGACGGCCCACGGCACGCCGAGCAGCTCGGGGATCTGGGAGGTGAAGATCAAGATCGCCAGGGCGTTGACGAAGCCGACCATCACCGAGCGCGGGATGAACCGCATGAGCCTCGCGACGCCGAGCACGGCCAACAGGATCTGGAACACGCCGGCCAGGATCACCGCCGCGAGCATGTACTGCAGGCCGTGAGAGGCCACGAGCGGGGCGAGCACGAGGGCCGTTGCGCCGGTGGCCGCGGAGATCATGGCGGGGCGGCCGCCGAGGATCGCGGTGGTCACGGCCATGACGAACGACGCATAGAGGCCGACCTGCGGGTCGACCCCCGCGATGATCGAGAACGCGATGGCCTCGGGGATCAGGGCGAGAGCGACGACGAGGCCGCCGAGCACCTCGGTCTTGAGCCAACCGGGCCGGCGAACGGTCAGGGCCAGTGACTGACGCTGCTCCGGCGTGGGGGCGTCGGCCACGGGGGCGCGAGTGGACATGGGGCTCCTTCGGGTTCGCGGGGCGGGGCGGGAGGCGATGCCGTAAACTTCACATCACGTCAAGGTCTAACCCAACCTTAACAATGCGTCAGGGTTGCCGGGAGGCGTCGCGCGAGAATGAGACCCAGGCCACCAAGGGCCCGACATGGCGGACGACCGGTGCGGACGCGCCTGAGGGCTGGCCGGCACCACACGGTCACCTGCGAGCACGAGACGAGGAGCGAGCATGCACATCGGAGAGGTGGCCGAGCGGTCCGGGCTGTCGTCGAGGACCCTGCGCCACTACGAGCAGATCGGCCTGCTGGTGCCGTCCGAGCGCACAGACGGCGGCTTCCGCGTCTACTCGGACGAGGACATGCGCCGGCTCATGACCATCCGCCGCATGAAGGCGCTGTCCTACTCAACCGCCGAGATGGGCCGACTGCTCGAGCTGCTCGACATCGCCGAGGGCGACGGCCCCGAGGCGGAGCGGCGGCAGGCGCGCGCCGAGTTGGACGCGATGCAGGCCGACGCGCAGGCCCGGCGCGCCAAGCTCGCGCGCGACCTCGAGCGCGCCGATGAGTTCCTCGGGATCCTCGCCGAGCGCCTCGCCTGAGGCGGGCGCGCCGTCGGGCGCGGGCCCGCGCCACCGGGTCGAGGCCGCCGCTCCACCACGCCGCCGCACCGCCCGGGCGTTCCTCGCGACGACACCGCTCGGATAACCTCCAGCCCATGCCTGCACTCGAACTGGACCACGGCACGCTCAGCTATGAGGTCTTCGGCGCGGCCGAGAACCCCGGCCTCTTCCTGATCCACGGCCTGCACGGCGACTCCGAGTCCGTGCGACCGATCGCCGAACGCCTCGCCAAGCGCTTCCACGTCATCGCCCCGGACATGCTCGGCCACGGCGAGTCCGAACGCCTCGAGGAGTTCACCCTCGACGACCAGGCGCAGGCCCTGACCCAGCTGATGTTCGAGTACGGCTACCGGGACACGAACATCGTCGGCTACTCGATGGGCTCGTACATCGCCGCGCGCGCCGCCGCCCTCGCGCCCGAGCAGCTCGAGCGGCTCGTGCTCGTCGCCCCGAAACCCGCCGGGACGACCTCGTCGACGGCCACCGCCGCCGAGAACGCGGGCCTGGACCCGCAGACCGCCTCCGCCGACGACGTCATGGCCGCCCTGCAGCAGGCGATCTGGTCGGAGTCGACGGACGAGGACCGCCGCCGCGAGATCATGTCGACCGTCAACGAGGCCGAGAACCTGAGCAAGGACGAGCGCGAAAGGATCGAGGAGTCCGTCCAGGGTTTCGACCTGCGCGAGTACCTGCCGTCGATCACCGCCCGCACCCTCGTGCTCTCGGGCGCCGACGACGGCCTGAACCCGCCGAAGGTCGGCCGCGAGGTCGCCGAGCTGATCCCGCACGCCGAGTTCCGCGTCTACGAGCGCTCCGGCCACATGCTCCCCTACGAGGAGACCGACCGGTTCGTCGACGACGTCACGGAGTTCATCACGGCCGGCCGCCGCTGACGGCGCCGGCTCGCAGGGAACTCCCGGGAGGGCGTCACCCGCGCTCTCCCCGCGGTTCACGGGGCCGTCAGCCGGGGCACCCACACTCGAGGGCACGCCCTGCGCCCGTGCGCGTCCGCGCGGGCGCACGCCCGCCCCAGAGAGGAACCCCATGCAGATCTCCCGCCGCACGTTCGCCGCCGGGTCAGCCGCCGCCCTGGCCGGCGCTGCCGCCCCGCACGCCTCCGCCCGCGCGGTCGGTCGCCCCGCCGATATCGCCGCCTCTCAAGCCGCCTGGCGACGCCGCCCGACGTCGCGCGTGACGCTCGGCTCCGCCCTGCCGCAGGCGCACGCCCACAACGACTACGAGCATCCGCGCCCGTTGCTCGACGCCCTCGCGCACGGCTTCACGTCCGTCGAGGCCGACGTGTGGCTCGTCGACGGCGACCTGCGCGTCGCTCACGACCCGTGGGAGCTCGACGGCGCCCCGACCCTGCGCGAGGCCTACCTCGAGCCGCTAGCACGCCTAGCCTCCCCAAACGGAAAGCAGATCCTGCCGGACCACTCCGGCCCGTTCCAGCTGCTGATCGACATCAAGTCCGACGGTGAGCAGACCTGGCCGGTGATCGAGGCGCAGCTGGCCGAGCACGACCGCATCGTCACGCGCGTGCGCGACGGCAGGGTGCGCCGGCGCGCGGTACAGGCCGTGATCAGCGGCGACCGGCCGCGCGAGGCCATGCTCGCCGCACGCACCCGTCGCTCGTTCTTCGACGGCCGCCCGGAAGACCTGGCCTCCGCTCTGCCCGCCTCGTTCATGCCGTTGGTCTCCGCGAACTGGACGGCGATGTTCACGTGGCACGGGCTGGGGCAGATGCCCGCGTTCCAGCGCCGCCGCCTCGACGACTACGTGGGCCAGGCGCACGCCGCCGGCTACCGGGTGCGCTTCTGGGCGACGAACGACCTGCCCGGCCGCATGCGCGAGAACCTCTGGACGACGCTCGCGGAGGCAGGGGTGGACCACATCAACACCGACGACCTCGCGGGGCTGCGGGCGTTCCTGACGGGCCGGGGTCGAGCTGTCACCGGGTCTTGACCGACGGGATGCACACCCACTAGCAACTGATGTCACAGACTCAATCGCACGCAGGGGGACACGCATGGCCACGGTGGACATCGCTCCGGCCGAAACCACGACCGCTCTCAACGGCGCCGTGGACGCGGGCCAGCACATGGAGGAAGCGGCGACCGAGGCACAGGTGGGCAGCACCGCCCTGGAGGACGCGCTCGCCGGCGCACCGACGGCGTCCCAGGCGTTCTCCGAGTTCTGGTCTCGATTCGGCGAACTCCCCACCCGCGCCGCGAGCACCGTCCACCACCAGGCGTCGTGCGTGGGGAGGGCTGTGGCCACGTTCGTGACCATGGACGAGGCCATGTCCTCCTCCGCTCAGGGCGCCCTGCCCTCAGCGGCCGCGTCGAACCTGCAGGACCTGAAGGACTGACCCATGACCACTGCAATCTCCGAGGTCCCCGCAATCGATGTTGCCCCCACCGCTCTCACCGATGCCGCGGACCGCATCTCCGCCGCGGGAAGGGCCCTCAACATCGCTCAGGACGACGCACTCGCCTCCTGGCGTGGCCTGCGCACGTCGTTCCACAGTTCCGAGTTCGAAAACCGGGTGTGGGAGGGGCTCGACCTCGTCACCCGGCCCGTGAGCGACTGGGAGTCATCGATGAACTCCTGTCAGTCCGCCGTGGACACGTTCGCTGCGACGGCGTCGATGCTCAAGCTGACCCAGGCGTCTCTCGAGACCGAGCGCGCGGCTCTCGTGCTCGCGTCGGCCACGGCCGCCTCCCCGGAGGCGAAGGCGGCAGTGGAGAGCCGCATCCAGGCCTTCAACTCCGCGTGCACCGACCTCGAGACCGACTGGCACGCGGCCCAGGAGGATCTGGCGAGCGCGCTGCGCGGCATCAGCGGAGGCGAGAACGGCGATCTTCCACTGGGCGCCGGCGAGACCTTCGACGGAGGTCCGCTCGACTGGAGCACGGTGTATGGGGACGTCACAGCGGATCGAGGCGAGGACGCATGGATGCTGCTGTCCGGCATGGACCGGCAGGAGCGCCAGAGGTGGCTCGAGGAACATCCCTACACCGCCCGCGTCCTCGCCGGCCGCGGTGTGAAGGACTTCCTCGACGCCCCCACCGACAGCGCCCGGGTGCGTGACGTCCAACGGTTCCTGACGTCACACGACCCCGCCGCGAACGCCTCGGACGTCGATCAGATGACGACCCTGTGGGACGGCCTCACCGACGAGGAGCAGCAGCAGCTCCTGTGGCAGTACCCCGCCGTCTTCGGCAACCTGAACGGCGTCCCGTTCAACAGCCGAGGCGAGGTCAATCAGGTCACGGTGCACGGCGCACGCCAAGAGACGCAGGCGAAGATCGATGCTCTGGAGGACCGGATCGCGTCCCTGCGACGCACAGAGAGGACCAGCACCGGAGCGATGGGCCACACCACTCAGGAAGGTCGCGAGGCGGGCCGCCGCGCCGACGAGCTCGAGAAGCAGCTGGAGGACGCACGTGTCGTCCTCGCCGGGCTCGAGGACGCCGACGCCGCCTACGGTCGCCCGCATCACCTGACCGCGGCGTCCGGCGTCGAGCCGGGGTACGACACACTCTTCCTCGACACGAGCGGCACCGGCACCATCGTCACCGCTCGAGGCTCCGTGAGCTCTCAGACCACGCACATCATGGGATTCACGCCAGGCACCACCACCACGTTGAAGAGCGCGAAGGGATACAACGGCGCGCTCGACCAGATGGACGGGAACGCCCCGGTCAGCACCTACTCCATCTACTGGGCCGGCACCGAGCTACCCCCGACCGTGCCGGACAACCTCGACGGCCGGTACAACCGGGAGGGCGGCCCGAGGCTCGCCGCCTTCGATCGTTCTCTCGAGCTGCAGACCGCGGGCCAGGACGCCAGGAAGGTGTGGGCGTCCCATTCCGCCGGATCCGCCATGACCGGAACGGCAGAACGGCACGGCATGAAGCTCGACGCGCACGTCTATGTGGCCCCCGCGGGGCCAGGTCAGGGAGTGGACCGCACAGTCGACGCGCTGGCCCACGACAGCGGTGACCCCTCCGCGCAGATGGGCAACCCCGAGGCAGAGCGCTACCTCATCCAGAACCCGAAGGACGTCATCTCGCTGGCGCAGGGGTACACGCCGGCGCAGAGCGCGGTCGGAGGCCAGACGGTCTACGACTCCCAGGGCTTCGTCGGCGGCTCCTCGAACCCCCGATGGGTCTTCGACGACGTCGTGGAGCTCGAGAGCGGCGTGGCCTTCGGTGCCGACGGGTCCCGGACCAGCGTCGTGGGCGACGGTGACCACGGCGGCCACAGCGACTACCTCCAGGGAGACACGCTGGCGCTGCGGAACATCAACGGTGTTCTCGAGGAGCACGACGTCTATCCGGAGCTGGGCATCGAGTCCGACTGGCGCCCCTTCGACGAGGACGACCCCGTCCGGGCGCGCCCCGAGGAGTTCCGGAGGCCCGACGACTTTCCCCACACCGCTCTCGACGACGCATACAGGGAGTCGACCGGCAAGGAGCGCCCCCGATGACCCGCCACCCGCTGCACGGCCGCACCGTCACGGCCAGACCCGTCGTGGTGGCCGCTGCCACCGTCGCGTTCTGCCTGACGGCCGCCGCCTGCACGACGACCACGAACGACGGCTCGGGATCCGCCGAGCCCGTATCGAGCCGAGAGAAGAACACCATGCACTCACAGCCCGCCGCCGGTTCCCCCACACTGGACGACCAGCGTCGCGTCCTCGAGGAACAGATGCCCGAGGTACGCGATCGGATGGGGGTCGAGAAGTTGCGCAAAGCACGAGTCGAGCCCTGCTCCGGCCTGACGCAGTTCGACCCCGACACCGACGAGGTCCGGTGGATCTTCGACATGGCGTCCGAGGCCGAGACCCTGGACGCGGCGAAGAGCACCGCAGAACCGCTCGAGGCGATCCTGCGTGATCGGGGGTGGCACATCGACGTCGGGCCTGGCCGACACCCGGGCGGGCCGTCGACGACGATCTTCACGGGCACCCACGAGGGCAGCGGCCTGCGCATCATCGCTGAGCACACGGACACCCCGACCGAGAAGCTCCTCGTGGTCCGAGGCGACGGGCCCTGCACCGCCACCCGCTCCGACGAGGCCCTCGTCCGTTCCCCTCTCGACGGCGGATTCGGCGAACCCGACGGCACCTATGACTGGGAGGCCGAACGCCGTTCACCTGCGTACGCGCCGCAGGGCGCCGAGCCGGGCCCCGGGAAGCCGGACACGACCCAGCCCCCGGGCCCTGCCTCGCCCTCTCGGTGAGGCGCGTGAGGGGTGGCGCGGCACCGCCCCACAGCGGCCCGTCAGAGCCTCACGGCAGGGCCAGGCGGAACACCTTTGCCCACGCCGAGCCGACCTGCTTCCACAGCGGGCCCGTGGTGTACGGCAGCCCGTAGCGGCGGCACACGTCGCGCACCTTCGGGGCGACCTGCGCGTACCGGTTCGACGGGATGTCCGGGAACAGGTGGTGCTCCACCTGGTGGGAGAGGTTGCCCGTCATGAAGTGCATGGCCGGCGAGCCGGAGATGTTCGCCGAGCCGATCATCTGGCGCACGTACCAGTCGCCGCGGGTCTCCCCCTCGACCATCTCCTCGGAGAACGTGTCCGTCCCCTCAGGGAAGTGGCCGCAGAAGATCACCGAGTGCGCCCAGACGTTGCGGATCGCGTTCGCCGCGACAGTCGCGCCGAGCGCCCGCTTCCCCCTGCCTGTGAAGGCGAGCGCGGCCAGCGGGGTCGCGGCGTAGTCCTTGGCGAACTGCTTGAGCGCCTTCACGCCGAGTGCCTTCAGGTCCGCGCGCAGCGCCTCCTTCGACTTCTCACCAGACTTCACGGCGCTCATCTCGAGGTCGTACAGGGCGATGCCCCACTCGAAGATCGGGGCGAGCCCGGCGTTGATGACCGGGTTGAGCAGGTGGCGCGGGCGCCACGGCTCGGACTCGTCCATGCGCAGCACGTTGTAGCCGACGTCGTTGTCCTTGCCGATGACGTTGGTCCAGCGATGATGCAGGTCGTTGTGGGTGTGCTGCCACGCTCGCGACGGGGTGACGAAGTCCCACTCCCACGTGGTCGAGTGGATGTCCGGGTCGCGCATCCAGTCCCACTGGCCGTGCAGGACGTTGTGGCCGATCTCCATGTTCTCGATGATCTTGGCGACCGAGAGCATCGCGGTGCCCAGGACCCAGCCGACCTTCGTGCTGCTCGCGATAATCGTGCCGCGACCGCCCAGCTCGAGCAGGCGCTGCACGCGGATCACGGTGCGGATGTACTTCGCGTCCGAGGCGCCGCGCTGGGCGACCACCTCATCACGGACGGCGTCGAGCTCACGGCCGAGCTGGGCCACCTGCTCGTCGGACAGGTGCGCGGCCGCCGGCGGGCGCACGGTCGGGCCGCCTTCGTCGGCGAAGACGCCGGAACGGCGCTTCATGACGGTCGCGGCGGGACGGGTGGAACGGTCGACGTCGACCGTCTCGAACTTCTCCTCGGCGATGGTCATGCGAGATTCCTCCTGATGACGGTGGGGAGTGGGGCGACGGCGGGAGCGGGGGTGACCGCGGGCCCGGGACGGCTACAGGCTCAGCCCGACGGGTCCGGCGGCCGCGGAGACGCAGGTCTGGACCAGATCACCGGGCTCGCCGTGAACCTCGCCCGTGCGCAGGTCGGTGACCTGGCCGGAGCGAAGCGGGGTCAGGCACGCGTGGCAGATGCCCATGCGGCAACCGCTGGGCGCGTCGACGCCGGCCTCCTCAGCGACCTCGAGCAGCGGCACGTCGCCGTCGGCCTCCACCTCGAGGTCCGAACCCTCGAACGTCACGAGCCCGCCCGCGCCGGCCACGCCGCCGGCCAGGTCCACGCTGAACCGCTCCATCCGCAGGCCGCCGTCCGCCTCGCGGTCGAACAAGGCCTCGGCGTCGTCAAGGAACGCGGCCGGGCCGCACGCGTAGGCGGCGCGACGGCGCCAGTCGGGGCACAAGGCCTCAATGTCGGCAGAGGTGGAGAGGTCGAGCCGACCCTGTTCGCCGGTGAAGCGGCGATGCGTGCGCAACCCCGGGAATTGGTCGGCGAGCTCGTCGAGCTCCTCGTGGAACAGGGAGTTCTCACGACTGCGGCACGAGTGGACCAGCACCACGTCCGCGTCGGCGCGGCGCGGCGCGGGACAAGAGTGCGGATCATCGATATGACCGGGGAGAGCCCGGAGCCCGCTGTGAGCATCAGCAGCGGCCGCGTCTCGCTCGGGAGGACGAAGTCGCCGTCGGGGGTGTCGAGGAACAGCACGTCGCCGGGCTGGGTGCGGCGCACGAGGGTGCCCGAGACGACGCCTATGTCCGTCACCGTGATCTCCGGGTCCGCGCCCTCGGGGGCCGAGAGCGAGTAGGTGCGCCACTGACGCACGCCGTCGACATCCACCCCGATGCGTGCCCACTGCCCGGCCTCGTGCGGGTGCCAGCCCTTCCCCGGCCGGAACGTGATCGTGGCGGAGTCCGGGGTGGGGCGCGACACCGACGTCACAACCCCGCGCAGCTGCCGCGGCGAGTGGACCGGGTCGAAGAGGTTGAACACGTCCTGGGGACGCAGCGGTGTGATGAGGGACTGCGCCAGCCGTCCGAGCAGGGGATCTCTGGGCATACCGCCGAGCCTATGCGCCCACCGGACGCAGTTCTTCATGCGCTGGATACGATCTGCGCATGGAATATGTCTCCCCGCGACAAACTTCCGGGCCCCGGCCGTGGTCGGCCCTGCCCCCGGAGCTGCCCGGAATCCTCGCTCCCGCCGTGCCCCCGCTCGCGGCCGAGCTCATGACGCTGCTGCCGCAGCAGGTGCCCGCCTACGCGGCGGCGACCGAGGGCCGCTACTGGGAAAAGCTCGCGCGCGGTGTGGACATCGCACTCGCCCGGCTCGTGGCGCTGCCCGGCACCGACGAGCCCGCCCTCAACGAGGAGTCGCGCCGGCTCGTCTCGGGGCTCGGGACCGGCGAGTTCCGTGAGGGCCGGTCGATGGACTCGCTGCTGGCCGCGTACCGGGCCGGGGCCCGGCTCGCCTTCCGGGTGCTCTCCGAGGAGTGCCTCGACGCGGGCATGAGCCCGGCCGTGACCATCAGCCTCGGGGAGTCGATCTGGGCGTACATCGACGAGCTGTCCTCCGTGAGCGCGCAGGCCTACGCGGCGGAGCTCTCGGCGCAGGCGGGCCTGCGAGAGCGGCGCCACGCGGAGCTGCTCGAGACGCTGCTACGCGGCGGAGCCGACGACGTCGAGATCCGACGCCTGGCCACCGCGGCGGACTGGCGGCTGCCCTCGCGCATCGCGGTCGTTGTGCTGCCCACGGTCGCGGCGGCCCGCGCCCGGCTGCAGCTGGGCGCGACAGGGCTGGTCGTCGAGCGGGACTCCGAGGCGACGGCGCTCGTCGCGGCTCCGGAGCGTCCGCACCAAGAGACGCGGTTGCTGCGGATGCTCGCCCGCACCGAGGCGGTCGTGGGCCCGCCGGTCGAATGGTCCGACGCCCCGCACTCGCACCGGGTGGCGCAATTCCTCGCCTCCCGGCGGGCGCGGCGGACCGTGCACGCCCCGGACGAGGAGCGCGCCCCGCTGCTCGCGGACGACCACCTGACGGAGGTGCTGATGGGCGTCGAGCCGCGGTTGGTGGGACGCCTGGCGGCGCGCGCTCTGGCGCCCCTGGAGGCGGTCAGCGATCGCAAGCGCGCCGTGTTCGAGCAGACGCTGCTGAGCTGGTTGCGGCACCGCGGGCAGCGCGCCCCCATGGCTGCCGAGCTCGGGGTGCACACGCAGACCGTCGGGTACCGGGTGCGGCGGCTGCGCGAGCTGTTCGGCGACGCCCTCGACGACCCCGACGAGCGGTTCCGCCTCGAGATCGCCCTGCGCGGCTGCCGGGGCCTGAGACCCGCGCACCCGGGCGCGTAGCCTGCCGCGCATGAGCCGACCCGAGGGCAGCGCCCGTCACTTGTACCGCCCGACCGAGGGCCACGGCCTGCGCCGCTCGCCGTTCAACGCGCTCGTCGCTCCGCGGCCGATCGGGTGGATCTCGACGCTGCTCTGCCGAGGACGTCCCGAACCTGGCGCCCTACAGCTTCTTCACCGCGTTCAACTACAAGCCGCGGAGCATCGGGGTCAGCTCGGTGGGCTCCCAGGACTCGCTCGCGAACGCCGAGGCGAGGAGTGAATTCTGCTGGAACCTGGTCTCCGAGGACCTCGTGGAGGCCATGAACCAGACCTCGCCGTCCGTCGGGCCGGAGGTGGACGAGTTCGATCTGTGTCGCCCCGGGGGGCTGAGGAGGCGTCGGCTCAGTGGCCGAGGTCCTCCAGGATGCGCTCGGCCAGCGGGCCGGAGGAGGCCGGGTTCTGGCCGGTGTACAGGTTCCCGTCGACCACGACGTACGGGCGCATCGGCACGAGCGCCTTCGAGTACTCGACACCGTTGCGCTTGAGCTGGGTCTCGAGGGTCCACTTGGCCTTGCGGGCGGCCGGGTTGAGCTTCTCCTCGGCGTCCGAGAAGCCCGTCATGCGGCGGCCGCGCACCGAGATGGTGCCGTCCTGGTGCTTCGCGGCGAACACGGCGGCCGGGGCGTGGCAGAGGAACGCGATAGGCCGGTCGGCCTGCATCCGGCGGGCAATGAGCGCGCCCGAGACCGGATCGTGGGCCAGGTCCTCCATGGGGCCGTGGCCGCCCGGGTAGAACACGAGGTCGTAGTCCTCCTCGTCAACGGCCGAGAGGTTCGCCGGGACGGTGAGGTCGGCCTCAAGCTGGCCGAGGTAGGCGCGGACCTGGTCGCGCTTGGCCGGGGAGCCGCCCATCATGCCGAGGCTGGCCTGGTCGACGGTCGGGGCGACGCCGCCGGGGGTGGCGATGTCGATGTGCCAGCCGGCCTCGCGGAGCATGCGGTGCGGCACCGCGAGCTCCTCGGCCCAGTAGCCGGTCGGGTGGGTCGAGCCGTCCTTGAGGGTCCAGTGATCGGCTGCGCTGACGATGAAAAGTGCCTTCTTCATGCGCCCCAGTCTCCCGGCCGGGGCCCGGACGTGGCCAGCGTGGCCGGGCGCTTGGTTCACCGGTCCGTCCGCCTTCCGCCCTCCGCCCCCTCGCTCCGGGTTGACTTATGACGCCTGCACATCGGGTTGGGTGCCGAAAGTCAACCCGGAGCGTCGTGGGGACCGGGCGACCCGAGCCGCCTCAGAGCGTCGCGGACGGTCGCGCCGCCCGCAGCCTCTCGCTCGCAGCGTCGACGGCGGGCACCCGGCCCGGCACCTGGGCACCCGTGAGCACGGGGGCGACGTCGGCGACGACCCGCGCGTGCACCTCTGCGCAGGCGTCCCCGTCCTGCCACGTGCGCACGCCCACATGCTCGCGCAGCCATGCGGACAGTCGTTCCTCGGAGTCCGACGTCAGCTCGACGCCCGGTCGGCGCACGCCCTCGCTGACGGGGGCGACGGCCAGGCCCAGCTCATCCGCCAGCAGCGCGGCGAGGCACTGGCGCACACCGACGGTGGCGGTGCGCCCGGCGTGGAAGACGCAGCGGGCAGCGCGGCTGACGTCAGCGGCGTGGCCGATGTGCAGCAGCCCGGCGACATGCTCGAACGCACGCGCCTCACCCAGGGCGCGGCCGAGAACACGCTGGGCCTCGGCATCGGCGACGAGGCCGAACAGGCCTGGGCCGCGCGGCACGTCAACAGCGGCGACGGCGGGCGTGGCGGCCGTGGTGAGCGTGTGCGCGGCACGGGTGGCGGGCGAGAACTCGGGGGCGGTCAGTGCTGTGCTCATGCCGACCATCCTGCGAGCCGGTCGCGCCGACCACGAACAGCGTCCACATAACAAGACGCACAGCCACAATGTGAGACGCGCGGCGTCCGGCGTCCGGTACGCGGACGGGCGGGGGCGCGGACGGGCCCGCACCGCACACGTCAGTCGCCCCGGTCGACGCCGTCCTCAGTCGCCCCGGTCCACGCCCTCCTCGAGCCGGTCCAGGCCGAGCCCCGGCCCGCCGGTCAGCCGCAGCTGCCCGTCGTCACAGAACCCTCCGGCCGGCAGCGGGGAGGCGAACCAGGCGGGCGGGTCGAGGTCGACCATCGTGACAGCCGGGTGCGCGAACGCGAGATGCGCCCCGGCGGCGATCCCGATGCGCGGCTCCATCATCGCCCCGACCATGCACGCCAGTCCGGCCTCAGCGGCCACGTCGGCGACGGCGAGCGCCTCCCCGAGCGAGCCGGTCTTGGCGAGCTTGATGTTCAGCATGTCCGCTGCACCCGCCTCGACGATCCGGCGGGCGTCGTCGGCGCCCCACACGGACTCATCGGCCATGATCGGCACGGGCGAGGCCGCCCGCACGCGCGCCATGCCGGCCAGGTCCTCGCGCGCGACGGGCTGCTCGACCAGGTCGATCGGCAGCCCGTCGGCGGCGAAGCTCTCGAGCACCCGCACGGCCTGCTCGGGCGTCCACCCCTGGTTGGCGTCGATGCGCAGGCGCACCCCCGGGGCGGCCTCGGCGACGGCGGCGAGCCGCTCACGGTCGGCCTCGGGGTCGCGGCCGAGCTTGATCTTGAGGATCGAGTACCCGTCGGCGACGGCCTGCCGGGCCCGCTGTGCCATCGTTGCGGGGTCTTCGAGGGAGACGGTCATGTCCGAGGCCAGCGCCGCCTCCCGGTCCAGGCGGACGCCCCGATCAGCCCCGAGCAGCTCGACCAGCGGCACCCCGAGAGAGCGGGCGAGCGCGTCGTGCACCGCCACGTCGACGGCCGAGCGGGCGCTCGAGGTGTGGCAGGTGCGGGCCGCGCCGGCACCACCGCTCCGAGCCGCTCCCGTGCCTCCCGTGCCGCCGTCGACCGCCTGCCGGGCCCGGGTGGCGAGCTCATCGGGGGTCCCCTCGGCGTCGGTCAGCGCGGCCGCGATCGGACCGTTCACGGCCGCGAGGATCGTCTCGGCGCTCTCCCCGGTCACCGCGACGGTCTCGGCCGCCGAGCCCTGGCCGCGCGCCCCGTCGTCCAGCTCGACGTCCACCACCACGTAGGCGACGGCCTCGGTGCGGCGCTGGGCCGTCACGAAGGGCCGCAGCAGCCGGGAGGCATGCGCGTGGGCGCGGATCTGGCGTAGACGGACGGTGCCCCCACGGGCGGGGGCGGTGCTCTCAGGCTCGGCGCTCATGCTCACAAGCCTGACATGATCTGCCCTCCGAGCAGGCCGATCCACGTGCCCATGAGCGAGCCGATCAGGGCGAAGAGCACGCCGACCGGCACGAGCTGCCGGTTGAACGCGCCGGCCACCACGGGGGCGGAGGCGATGCCGCCGACGTTCGCCACCGAGGCGACGGCGACGGAGAACAGCTCGGTGCGGGTGAGCTTCGCGTAGATCAGCATGATCACGGCGTGCACGACGAGCACCGTCACACCCGCCACCAGGTACACCGGGGCCTCGGTCAGCGCCGAAAAGTCGGAGCCGGAGGCGATCTGGCCGATCACGACGAACAGCAGAACCGTCGCGATCTGCTGCGAGCCGGGGATGCGGCCGAGCGGGGTCTGCGCCGCGATGAGGCCGAGCACCGAGACCAGCAGGATGGTCCAGGCGGTCGAGTTCATCACCTCACCGACCTCGGGCATGGCCTCGCCGACCGTGATGGCGCCCCAGGCGATCAGGAGCGAGCCGAGGATCAGGCCGATGACGGCGGGCACGGTGATCGGCCGGTCGTCATGCTCGGCGGCGCCCATGTGGGCGTTCAAGTAGGAGGTGTCCGCCCGGGTGAAGCGGTTGAAGCGGTCGGAGAACATGACCGAGGAGAAGACGATCATCAGCCACAGCGAGTAGACGATCGTGTCCGTGATCAGGGCGTAGCCGAAGATGTTCTCGGGGGCCTGGAGGATGTCCTGCACCGCGGCCATGTTGGCGCTGCCGCCGGTCCACGAGCCGAGCAGGGCCGCCAGGGCCTTCCACGCTTCGGGGTCGAGCGCGGCCCGGAACGCCAGGAACGCGACGACGATGCCCACGAGCAGCGAGAGCGAGGTGACGGCGTAGGTCAGCAGCAGCTTGGGGCCGAGGGAGAGGATGCGCCGCAGGTCGCAGCCGAGCAGCAGCAGGAAGATCATCGCCGGCAGGGCGAAGTCCTTGAGATTCTTGAGCGGCTCGCGCGTCGCGTCCTCGGTGCCGAACAGGCCGGCGGAGTTCAGGGCGGCGCAGAGCAGATACATGAGGACGACGGCCGGGACGTAACGGAAGAACTTCCAGCCGGCGGTCTTGTCCAGTACGAGGAGGATCGCCGCGAGTCCGCAGACCACGGCGATCATGAGCAGGCCGTTCGTGATCAACGGAGCCTCCCAGGGGTCGAAGTGGGCGGCGTCGGCAGGTGGACGCGGGGGCGTCCGGCGACGCCGGGTGCGAGAGTGACGCCGATCACTATAGCTGTGGGCAGGGTCAGTGACGTGCGCGGGGTCGGTGACGTGCACACCGGACAGGCAGACTGGCCCGCATGAACGACCACCGTATGCGCACCGTCCAGCTGAGCGCCTCCGGTCAGGAGGCGATGATCCTGCCCGCCGAGTTCGGCACCGGCGTCGAGCTGGCGATCGGCGGGACGGTGCAGTCGCACGTGGACCCCGACGATCCGAGGCTCGTGCGCTACGAGTATCTGCGGCGGATCGCCACCGTGTTCGACGTGGCCGACGCGCCGGGCGCACCGCTGCGGACGCTGCACCTCGGGGCGGGGGCGCTCACCTTGCCGCGGTACCTGCAGGCGACTCGGCCGGGGTCCGAGCAGCTCGTCGTGGACCTGGACCGAGAGCTCGTGGACTTCGTCGTGGGCGCCCTGCCGCTGCCGGCGGGGACGCGGCTGGAGTCGATCGTCGGGGACGCCCGGATGGTCGCCGTGGATCTGCTGATGGAGGGGGAGCGCTTCGACGCGGTCGTGCTGGACATCGGCACGGGCGAGGACGGGGCCGAGCACCTGCGCGGCACCGAGTTCTACGCCGAGCTGCTGGGGCTCGTCGGGGTCGGGGCGGACGCAGCCGGCGGCGGTGAAGCGGAGGCCGAGGGCGGCGTGCTCCTGGTGAACATCGGCGATGACCCGGGCCTGCGGTTCCTCGGCACGCAGATCCGGGCGCTCGACGAGGCGGCGCGGGCCGGCGGTCCAGGCGGCCGCGATGCCGGGACCGGCAGCGGTGACGCCGAGCTCGGCGTGTGGACCCTGGCCGACGCGGGAATGCTTGAGCGCCGGGAGGCCGGGAACGCGGTGCTCGCGGTCGGGCCGGGGCTCAACGAGGTGGTGGCCGAACGGCTGCGCGCCGCCGGCCCCCACCCGGCTGCCGTGCTGAACCCGGCCGAGTCGCGGGAGCTGGCAGACCGCTTGACCGGTTGAACCCACCCCGAGGCCAGGACCCAGGCCCTGTCCCTCAGCACACCCACCCCTACCGAACGGGCTACCGCCCCTGCTGCCTCCGCCTCCCCAGCCGAACGATGGTGCAGTCATGCCAACAAACGGCCCGATTCCTTGGAACTACTGCACCCGCGTTGCCCGGACCCCCGCTGTGGGCCGGTCAGCCGATGCCTGTCCTGCCCACTGAGCGCACGTCGCCCAGCCCCGCGCCCACGTCGTCGGCCACCCCTCTCAGCGCACCTGCTCCCGCAGCACGTTACGGCGGATCTTGCCGCTGGGCGTCGCCGGCAACTCGTCGAGGTAGGTGATTGCCCTCGGGTATGCGTGCCGCGCATAGGTGCTCTTCACGAACTCCTGCAGCTCGGCGGTCAGCGCGTCGTCACCCGTGCGCCCCTCGGCCAGCACGACGAAGGCGTGCGCAATCTCCCCGCGCTCGACGTCGGGGGCCGCCACGACGGCTGACGCGGCCACCGCCGGGTGCTTGGCCAGGGTGGACTCGATGTCGAACGGGCCGATCCGGTAGCCGGCCATCAGGATCACGTCGTCGTCGCGGGACATGAACCGGAAGATCCCGTCGCCGTCGCACGTGGCGAGGTCGCCGGTCAGGTACCAGCGGCCGTCGTCGGTGAACTTGTCCTTGGGGTCCTCGCGGTCGGAGCCGTAGCCGACGAAGCTCATGAACGGCGAGGCCGCCACCTCGATCGCGAGACGGCCCATCCGGCCGCGCGGAGCCTCGTCGGTCGAGTCGGTCTCGAGCACGGCCATCCGCCAGCCCGGCAGCGCGACGCCCGTCGTGCCGGGCACCGGATCCGGGGCACCGTCGACGGCCTGCGGGAAGCCGGCGCACATGCCGAGCTCGGTCTGCCCGTAGTGGTCGTGCACAGGATGGCCGCGGTCCCGGGTCCAGTCGAAGACGTCGGGGCTGAGCGGCTCTCCGGCCGAGGAGATGCGGCGCAAGGCAGGCAGCTCACGCGCCCCGTCGCTGTTCTTCAGGGCTCGCAGGGCGGTGGGGGCGGCGGCGAAGTCAGTGACCTCGAGCCGCTCGAGCAGCTCCCACGTGGCCTCAGCCTTGAAGGTGTCGGCGACCACGATGCTCGGGACGCCGACCAGGAGTGGCCCGACGATCACGGTGTAGAGGCCGTAGGCCCAGCCCGGGTCCGCGGCGGACCAGAACACGGCGTCGGGCTCGAGGCCGAGCGCATACCGCATGTAACCGGTCCAGCCGGTGAGGTGGTGGCGGGTGTGGACGACGGCCTTTGGCTTGCCGGTGGTTCCGGAGGTGAACAGGTGCACGAGAGGGACATCGGGGCCGACGCCGCCCCGGTCCGCCACCGGCTCGGCGGCATCGACGTCGGCCTGGAAATCGGGGTCGTCGACCTGGAGCACGGTCCAGGCACCGTCCGGAATCTTGCCCGCCTGAGCGGACTCGGTGACGACGACGCCCGCCCCCGAACGCTCGAGCCGATCGCGCACGGCCTCGGTCTCGAACGCCGTGAACAGGGGCAGGTAGACCGCGCCGAGCCGCCAGGCGGCGAGGATGGTGGCGGGCAGGTCGAGGCACTTGCCGACGAGGGTGGCGACGCGACTGCCCGGCCCGATGCCGTGGCCGGCGAGGACAGACGCGATGCGCGCGGACCGGGCGTCGAGGTCCGCGTAGGTGTGTCGGATGCTCTCCCCGTCGGCGCCGACGACGACGTAGGCCACGGCGTCCCGCGGGTGCTCGTGCAGGAGCAGGTTGACGACGGTGCGGTCAGGGTCGGCCAGGCGATCGACGATCTGCCGGATGTCCTGGTGGTCGACGGTGGTCACAGTGCGTCCTTTCGCCGGGGTCTCGGCGCTGCAGGCCGCTGCCGCCCGACGCCTCATTCAAGACGGCACGACAGTGTGTTCTGCAGCACATTCTCGGCGCAGGCTACTCCAAGCGGCGGCATCGAGTCGCTGTGCGACGGGCGGCGGACCGCGTGACCGAAGAAGGGGCACGACTGCTGGCACGTCTCACGTGACGCTGCGGGCCAGCGCCGGCCGCGTCACGTCGACGCCCAGACGGACGAGCAGCACACCGAGGGCCAGGCACGTGAGCATCGTCAGCATGCTGGCCGGCGCCAGGAACACCCCGGCCCCCAGGATCGGCGCAGCCGTGACGACGGCGAACACCATGCTCACCGTCAGCACGGTGTCAAGCGCGGACATCACGGCCCGCCGACGCATGGCGTGCAGGGTGCGCAACGGCATGCCTGCCCACGTCAGCCCCCGGTGCAACTCGGCCCGATCGAGCACCTGAGCCGCCTGGGCGATGGCAACGGAGCAGCCGGCCAGCAGGAACGAGATCACCATGGTGACGAGCACGCCCGTGCGCATGTCGAGCATGAGCGTCAGGTCCTCGCCCGTCGCACCCGCACCGGTCGAATCGGTCCCGGCGGCGCTGAGCAGGCCGAAGCCGGCCGCTCCCACCGTGCCCACGTAGGTGGTCAGCGCGACGCCGCCGACCTGCCGCCACGCCAGCTTCGGCGACTCGAGGACGGTCCGTGCCGCCACCAGCCGGTCGGCGGTGCGCGCTCGTCGCGCCTGCCGTCGGGCGACGACCGCGAGCACCCACGGCCCCAACAGCTGCACGCCGATCAACGGCACCAGCAGCGTTACGACCAACAGAGACGCCATCGTGACCATGTCCGCCGACGCGCCCATGAGCGTGCCGGTGGCCTGTGCCGCCACGAGCAGTCCGACGGCAAGCAGCACCCGGGTCCAGGCCGCGCGTTCCGGTCGCCGCCGGGTGCGCACGCCCAACGGCGTGACCTCGACGGCCCGCAGCCCGGCCAGAGCGGAGAGGGCGCCGAGGACGACGACGCCCGTGACGATTCCCGCCGTCGCCGGCAGGCCGAGCCACTGCGCCGCGACGCCGATGCGGCGGCCGGCGAAAGGAAGGAGGCCGATCAGCGGCATGAGCGCCAGCCAGCCGAGCAGCCCGACCACCGCTCCCGCCGCGGCCAGGACGGCGGCCTCGGCGACTGCGAGCGTCCGGATCATGCCCCGGGAGGCGCCCAGGAGCCGCAGCGAGGACAGCCGTTCGTCACGTCGTCGTGCGAGCAGGCGGGCGGCGGAGGCGGCCAGCGAGCACAGCGGGACGAGCAGCAGGCCCAGTGCGAGCGCCGCGAGCACGCGGTAGACGTCGACGAGGTACGGGTCGCCGAAGCCGCCGAGCCGGAAGAAGAATGCTCCACCGCCGACAACGCCGAGGGTCAGGGCCGTGACCACTGCGAACGCGGCCACCGGCAGCGTCCAAACGCCGCGGTCGGCGAAGAGCCGGCAGAGGAACAGGCGGACGACGGACAGGGAGGGGGTGCGCCGGCGGCTCATCGCGCATCCTCCTCGATGCGGCCGTCGCGCACCCGGATCAGCCGCGCGCAGCGGGCGGCCACGGCGTCGTCGTGGGTGACGACCACCAGGGTGCGACCGCGCGAGACCGTCGAGTCGATGAGCGCGTCCATGACGGTGGCAGAGGTGTCGCTGTCCAGGGCGCCGGTCGGCTCGTCGGCGAACACCACGTCCGGCTCCCCGGCCTGGGCCCGGGCGATCGCCACGCGCTGGCGCTGACCGCCGGAGAGCTCCCCCGGACGGCGCGCCTCCATGCCGGCCAGCCCGAGGGAGGCCAGCCAGCCGGCGCCGCGTCGTTCGGCCTCTGGACGGGGCACGCCGTTGAGCATGAGCGGCATGGCGACGTTCTCGACGGCCGTCAGCTCGGGCAGCAGCAGGCCTTCCTGGAAGACGAAGCCGAGTCGTTCGCGGCGCAGGGCGGCGCGCCGCTCCTCGTCGAGCCCGGTGACCTCGACGTCGGGGTGTCGACCGCCGCCGAGCAGGACCGTCCCGGAGTCCGGGGCGGTGATGCCGGAGAGCGTGTGCAGCAGGGTGGTCTTGCCGGAGCCCGAGGGGCCCATGATGGCGACGGACTCGCCCGTGCGCAGGTCGAGGTTGACTCCGTCGAGGGCCCGGACGGGGCCGTAGACCTTGGTCAGGCCGCGGGCGGCGAGGGCGACGCGTGGGCCGGACGCCAACGCGGTCGGGGCTCCGGCGGGCGCGAGAGGAGCGGGGGCAGGGTCAGGAGGGGAGGCGGGGCTGTGGTCCATGTCCTCCAGCTTCGTCGGCGGGACATCGGCCCGCGTCTGCCCCGAGGAGGAGTCCGAGCGGCGCTGGGTCATACCCGGGGCGGAGGGGCCGGGCCGGGCGCCTCCCTCAGGTCAGCATCGTGAGCAGCAGCAGGTTCACAGGCTCGCCCGCGTCGGCCGGGGCGGCCACGGCATGCCGCACATGGGCGGGCAGGTGGACGATGACGCCCGGGTCGAGCCGGACGGTCCGCTCTCCGACGGTGAACTCGAGCGTGCCGGCGAGGCACTGCACGGTGATGGGGTGGGCGGCCTCATGGTCCGGCCAGGACTGCCCCGGCGCGAAGGAGAACGTGATGATGTTCGCGCCGTCGCCGGAGTGGTGCCGATGCACGGCCCCGCGGTCGCGGGACGGATCCGGCGCGGGGGCGTCGGAGATCAGATCCAGGACGGTCATCTGGCCCGCGGGGTCGGTGGCAACAGTGGCGTCGGGTCCGGCGGCGGAGTCAGCGGCGTTGGCGGGGTCAGTGGCGTTCATGCCCCGACGCTACCGCCCCGGCCGACAGTCACCACACCGCACCGACCAGCGCCCCACCCGCCCCCAGATCGACCCGCTCCGTTTCGACCGCGCGGACACGATCATCACGGGCGTCGTCATGCTCCTCGCCTCGCTTGGCGGCCTCTGGGCCGGCGTCGTCTCCCCCGCGCTCGCGTGGGCCACCGGGCGGCCGTTCACCCGCACGATCGACGCCCCCGACGGCGCCGCACTGCGCTCGAACCCCGGTTCGGACGCCGTCGCCGAGTCGGCCGCCGCAACGATCCCCTCCCCCGACGCCCCGCTGTGGATCGCCCGCCTCATCGAGGGCGGTCTGCACGCCGCGCTGCTCGTCGCCATCCTGTGGCTGCTGTGGGGCGTCATCCGGTCCGTCACGCACGGCCGGGCGTTCGACCGCGCCAACGTCGCCCGCCTGCGATGGCTGGCGGGGCTGCTGATCCTCGGTGCGGCCCTGTGCGGCTCGGTCTCGGGCGTCGTCTCCGGCATGACGCAGAACGCCGTGTTCGTGCGCCCCGGGACGACGGTGATGTTCGAGGCCTCGTTCCACTGGCACCTGCTGGCGATCGGCGCAGGCCTGCTCTCCGCGTGCCTCGCGGAGGCGTTCCGGCGCGGGGCTCGCCTCGAGGACGACGTCGAGGGGCTGGTCTGATGCCGGTCGAGGAGCCGCACCGCGTCGTCTGCCACCTGGACCGGCTGCTTCAGGCCCGAGGCATGACGCTCGCGGCCCTCGCGGAGCAGGTCGGGGTGACGGTGGCGAATCTGTCCGCCCTGAAGAACCAGCGGGCGAAGGCCGTCCGCTTCACGACGCTGACGGCGCTGTGCGAGGCGCTGGACTGCCAGCCCGGGGACCTGTTCAGCGTCGGCTGACGGGGGCGGCCTCGGCCGGGCGGCGGCTCGGCATCGACGCCAGGGTCACGGCGGCGAGCGCACCGAGCGTGCCGACGACGGTCATCGCGGTGACGTGGGATCCGGCGGTGGGGGCGACCAGGTCCACGACGAGCGAGCCGACGAGGTTCCCGGAGACGAGGCCGAGGGTGGTGGCGAACACGCCGATGCGGGGGACGGCGACCGCGCTGAACCCGATGAACAGGCACCCCAGGGGTCCGCTGATGTAGAGCCGCCAGTCAGAGGGCAGGTTCGGCGGGCCGCTGCCGGCGAGCACGCTGAGCGCGACCCAGACCAGGCCGAGGGCCACGGTGCCGGCGGCGAAGTTGGTGAGCGTTGCGGGCAGGGCGCTGCCGTAGGCGGTGGCCTGACGGGCGTTGAGCACCTGCTGTTCGGCGGTTGCGAGCCCGGCCAGCAGGGGCAGCGCGGCGAACAGCAGCCACAGCGGTCCGACGTCTGCGCCGCCGAGCTGGGGCCACACGACGACGAGGACCGCGACGAGGGCGAGCCCCGCACCGATCAGCCGGCGCGGGGTGAGATGGCGGACGCCGGCGGGGCTGAGTCCGAGCCGGTCGACGAGCATGCCGCCGACGACCTGGCCGGTGACGACCGAGACCGTGAACACGGCGACGCCGATGGTGCCGATCGTCAGGGCCTGGGCCAGCACGAGGACACCGCCGATCGCGCCGGCGAGGAAGTACCAGGGGCGCACGGTGCGCGCGGCGAGCGCGGGACGGACGGCGGCCAGGCCGCGGCGCCCGGACCGGGTCAGCGCGCTGACCACGACCATCAACACCAGCCCCAGCGTGAACGAGCAGAGAGCGGCGAGCACGGGGTCGCCGGCGGCCTGGGCCAGAGCGGCGTTCACGCGCCCCTGCACGGGCAGCACACAGCCGGCGGCGACGGCGAGCACGAAGAACACGATGCTCGCCCGCGGGGAGGCCGGCGGGGCCGCGGGGGTTGGGACGTTCGGGGCACTCATGCGCACGACCCGTCGGGCCGCGTGCGCCGGCGCTCAGGCGCGGCTGCGCACAGGCAGGGCAGAGGCCGGAGGCGCCGAGCCGGGTCGCCCTCGCACCCGATCGGTCGACGAACGACGGCCTCGCCGGCACAGGACAGAGCATCACGCATGCGGGTCAGTGTAGGAGGGGCAGGGATGCTGGACCTGCACGTGATCCGCACCCCGACGCGACTGTCCGAACTCACCGTGCTCGACGAGCCTGAGCTCTGAGCCTCACCCCCACTTCGACGCCGGCGCCTCCCAGCGCTCGAGCACGGCGGCCAACTCGTCGGGCGCGTCCACCACGATCAGCGAGTCCCGGTAGACCTGCCGCAGGAATCCCTCAGCGACCATGTGGTCGATCAACGCGGTCAGCGGCGCCCAGAACTGCGCGTCGTACAGCACGACGGGTTTGGGGTGCAGGCCGAGCTGCTGCCACGTCCACACCTCGAAGAACTCCTCGAGCGTGCCCGCCCCGCCGGGCAGCGCCACGAACGCGTCGCCGAGCGCGGCCATGCGCAGCTTCCGCTCGTGCATGTCCGCGACCACTTCGAGCTCGCTCAGGCCTGGGTGCGCGATCTCCCTGTCGACGAGGTGCTGCGGCATCACCCCGACGACCCGCCCACCGGTCGCCAGGGCGGTGTCCGCGAGGACGCCCATGAGCCCGACGTGCCCGCCGCCGTAGACGACGTCGACGCCACGTCCGGCCAGGTCGGTCGCGAGCTCGCGGGTCAACTCCGCGTAGCGCGGGTCGACGCCGGCGGCGGAGCCGGTGAACACGGTGACGGCGGAAACAGGTGCGGGGGCTGCGGTGGCGTCGGTCATGCGCCCGAGGCTAGCCGGGCCCCGGGGCGGACACGGCTCGATACCCTGGACGGCGTGCTTGAGACCGCCTCCCCCACACCCGTGACCGCCGCCGACCTGGACCGCGCCGAGTCGCTGATCCGCTCGATCCCGGACTTCCCGCAGCCGGGTGTCACCTTCCGCGACATCATGCCGCTGCTCGCCGACGCCCGCGCTCTGCGGGACTGCGTGCGCGCGATGATCGCCCCGTTCGAGGGCACGTTCGACGTCGTCGCCGGCGTGGAGGCGCGAGGGTTCCTGCTGGCCGGCGCGGCCGCGATGCTCGCCGACGTCGGGCTGATCCCGCTGCGCAAAGCCGGCAAGCTGCCGAAGCCGGCCGCCGCGGAGAGCTACGACCTGGAGTACGGCACCGCGACGATCGAGGCCACCGAGGAGGTCCGGCCGGGGCTGCGCGTGCTGCTGATGGACGACGTGCTCGCCACGGGCGGGACGCTCGCCGCCGCCGACCGGCTGGTGCGGGCGCTCGGCGGCGAGGTCGTCGGCACCACCGCCCTCATGGAGCTGACGGCGCTCGGCGGACGGGCACACGTGCCCGAGGCGCACGTGCTATTCCGGGTCTGAGTTTCCGGGCCTGAGCCGACACGAGCCGCCGGTCATGCCGTGCGGGCGACCCCCACGCTCCTTCCGGATCCGTACTGCGCAAACGACCCTTCTGAGCGCGAATCGAGGCGTCAGAAGGGTCGTTTGCGCAGTATGGACTGTTCGAGCGCGATCAGCCCTCAACGCCCGGACCGCTCCGCGCGGAAGCACAGGACCGTCGCCGCAACGAAGCATCCGAGAGCGGCGACGACCACCGCCTCCGGCGCGTCCGACGCGAACCCGGTGTTCACGGACACGAAGACCAGCACGAACCCGAGCAGCCCGACCAGCCCCACCGCACGCAGGCCGCGCCGGATCAGGCAGACGATGGTTGCGGCCATGGCCGCGACCACGGCGAACTGCGAGGCGAACAGGACGCCAATCGCGCTCAGCCACACCAGTGTCGTCTCGGCGAGGTCCGGCTGCTCCGACACGATCCTGTCACCGACGACGAGCACGGTCCCGCTCGCGACGCCCAGACCGATCGCTGCCAGCCAGAGCCAGGTGACCGGACCAGGGCGCTTCCACTGCCGTGGCGGCGTCTCCGGCCTCCGTGGTGCTGGCTCGTCCCTGTCCATGCCGTCCTCCTCCGTCCTGGCCTGCGGCCCAGCCTAGCTGTTGTGGGTCATGAGGTTCTTGACACGAACGACGGGCTGAGATGAGACGAGCGGGCGCCGCAGCCGGTGCATGCCAGGGCGCCGCGATGGCCTCGCCGGCTGCTCCATGATGTGTATCCGTACTGCGCAAACGACCCTTTTGAGCGTGCATCGAGGCGTCAGAAGGGTCGTTTCCGCAGTACAGACTCCCGGAATCGGCTCAGGAGGGGCTCAGCCGCGGTGGACTCCCGTCCCCGGCCCATCACCCGACGCGTGTACAGCTGTTCCGTTCCCGACCGGGGATTCCTGGAACAGCTGTACACGCGTCGCCGGGGGCGCCCGGTCCCTGAGCCCCCGTCAGATCACGGATACAGGCCGCGGATCTGGTGTGCCTCGGCCACCCGTTCGACGGCGGTGACGGTCGCGGCGGCGCGCAGGGTCAGTCCGTGCTGCTCGCTCGTGGCGACGACGTCCTCCCACGCGGCGCGCATGCGCTGCTCAAGCCGGTCGTCGACCTCCTTGCGCGTCCACCGGTAGGCCTGGTTCGCCTGCACCCACTCGAAGTAGGAGACGATCACGCCGCCGGCGTTCGCCAGGATGTCCGGGACGACGAGCACGTGCGCGTCGTTCAGGATGCGGTCGGCCTCCTCGGTGGTGGGGCCGTTCGCGCCCTCCACGACGATCGAGGCCTTCACGTCCGCCGCGTTCTCCGCCGTGAGCACGCCCTCGACGGCCGCCGGCACGAGCAGGTCGACGTCGAGCGTGAGCATCTGGCCGGCGTCGATCGGCTCGGCACCGGCGAACCCGACGACCTTCCCGGTCTCGGCCACATGCGCGGCGAGCGCATCGTAGTCCAGGCCCTCGTCGTTGCGGACGGCGCCGTACTGGTCGGCCACGGCGACCACCGTCACGCCCGCCTCCGCGAGGAACTGCACGACGCCGGCGCCGACCTTGCCGAAGCCCTGCACGACGGCCGTCGCGTTCGCCGGGTCGATACCCTTGTACGCGAGCGCGGCCAGGGCGATGTGAGTGACGCCCCGCGAGGTCGCCTCGGCGCGGCCCAGCGAGCCGCCCAGCGAGATCGGCTTGCCCGTCACCACGCCCGGCACGGTGTGGCCCTGGGCGACGGAGAAGGTGTCCATCATCCAGGCCATCGTGTTCTCGTCGGTGCCCACGTCCGGGGCGGGGATGTCCTTGTCAGGGCCGATGATCGGCAGGATCTCGGTGGTGTAGCGGCGGGTGACGCGCTCGAGCTCGCCCTGCGAGTACTCTCGCGGGTCGATCGTGATGCCGCCCTTCGCGCCGCCGTAGGGCACATCGACGAGCGCGCACTTCCACGTCATCCACACGGCCAGGGCGCGGACCTCGTCGAGGTCCACGTTCGGGGAGAAGCGGAGGCCGCCCTTGGCGGGGCCGCGCGAGAAGTTGTGCTGCACGCGGTAGCCGTGGAGCACCTCGACCTCGCCGGAGTCGCGGCGCAGGGGGATGCTGACGGCCATCTCGCGGCGGGGGCTGGCGAGCAGGTCATGAAGGCCCTCGTCGTAGCCCAGGGTCTTCACCGCCTCGGCGAGCTGGGCCTTGGCGTTGTCCAGAGCGGACGATGCGGAGGTCATCGGGGATGCCTTCCTTCGGATGGGGATGCGGTCGGTCGACGCCGACGGACCGCCCGAGCGACCGACGCCCCGTGTCTGCCGGTGCCCCGTTCGCCGTGCCGCCCGCCGGTGGGCGGCGCGCAGGAGTCGCGGAGCGGGAAGGTGACGGGAGAGGTCATGCCCGGGGCGCGGCCCACTGCGCTGTGTGCCGAGAAGAAACCGTAGGGCGTCGTGGCCCGCCTGGCCATGCTCGACGCGTGACGAATCCGTCGAACGGGGCGGTTCGTGGTCAGACACACCCGGCCGGGCGACGCGGCCCTTGGGCGGGCGACGGGTTCGGCCCGAGGGCGGGGCCGTGCCGGGTTCTGACCACAGCACCCGAACGGCTCCCACCGACGACCCCGCCGGCCGGCCTCACCCTCGCGTGGCGGCCTCCAGCAGCTCGAGGGCGTGGCGGTACTCCTGCCCCGTGGCCGCCTTCATGCCGAGCTCGCACGTGCGGTTCGCAGAGACGTACCAGTCGGTCGGCCGCGCCTCCACCTCGGCCGCCTCAGCACGGGTCGCGGAGGCGGTCAGCTCGGGGTGCAGCATGCCGCGGTCCCCCGCGTAGGCGCAGCAGCCCCAGCTCACCGGCACGTGCACGTCCGCCGGATCCGCCACGCATGCCTGCGCGACCGCCACGAGGTCCTCGGTCGCGCCCAGGTGTGTGGAGGAGCAGGTCGGGTGCACCGTCACGGATGCCACCGGCCGGGTCACCCTCAGGCGGGGCAGCAGCACCCGCCGCGCGAACGTCAGCGCGTCCACCACCTCAAGCCCCTCACCCGCCTGGCCCGCGGCCTCGACGGCCCCGAGGACACCCTCGGTGCAGCTCATCGCATCCACCACCACCGGCAGGCGCGAGCCGTCCGCCGCTCTCGAGGCCCGGGCCAGGGCGTCCGCGAGCCGGCCGCGCATCAGCTCCTTCGCCTCCGTCATCCCCTTGGAGGAGAACGGGGTGCCGCAGCACAGGTCGCCCACGGAGTCCGGCGTCACCCCCACGACGCCGGCCCGCTCCAGCAGCCGCTCGAAGGCGGCGGCCGCACCGACGCCGGGGCGGCCGTCGTCGCCGTCGGCCGGGCCGAACATGGTGTGCACGCACGCGGGCAGGTAGACCAGCTCAGGCTCGCCCTCCCCCGCGCCGACCGCACCGACCCGGCGGGCCGCACCGCCGCGGTTCGGCAGCTCAGGCCGGTACTCCGGGATCAGCTCGGCGCTGCCGACGGCGCGGGCGGCCGTCGTCGCCAGCCGCGGGGCACCGCCCAGCACGGGGACTTTCCGCACCGCGCCGGCAGCGGTGAGCGCCGCGGAGGCGCCGCGCGTCACAGCGCCCCAGTGCTCGGCGGCGGCCTTCCAGGCGGCCTCGGCCGGTGCGGCGGTCTCCTCCGAACGGAGCCGGCGCACGAGGTCGCCCGTGTTGATGCCCACGGGGCAGGCGGTCAGGCACATGCCGTCCACCGCGCACGTCTGCACGCCCTCGTACTCGTAGGCCGCACGGATCGCCCGCGCGGTCTCCGCGTCCCCGGACTGCTCCGCGAGGGCGGCGTCCCGGCGCAGCACGATCCGCTGCCGCGGGGTCAGGGTGAGGTCCTTCGAGGGGCACACCGGCTCGCAGTAGCCGCACTCCACGCAGCGGTCGGCCTCCTGCTCGATCGGCACGGTGGGCTTGAGGTCCTTGAGGTGGGCGCGGTCGTCGTCGGTGAGCACCACGCCCGGGTTGAGGATGCCGGCGGGGTCCACGAGCCGTTTGAGCTCGCGCATCACCTCGTACAGCTCGTCCCCGTACTGGCGGCGCACGAACGGGGCCATGACTCGGCCCGTGCCGTGCTCGGCCTTGAGGTTGCCGTGCCGGCCCAGCACGAGCTCGGCCATGTCCTCCGTGAACGCCTCGAGGCGCTCACCGTCCTTGGCGAGCTCCTCGTTGAGCAGGAAGTGGATGTTGCCGTCCTTGGCGTGGCCGAAGATCACGCACTCCTCGTAGCCGTGCTGCGAGAAGAGGTCCTGCAGGCCGGCGCACGTCGCCCCGAGCTCGGGGACGGGCACCACCACGTCCTCCAGCAGCGCCGTGGACCCCTGCGGCCGGGCACCCGCGACGGCCGCGTACAGGCCCTTGCGGGTGGACCACAGGGCGGCCCGGCGCAGCGGGTCCGTGGTCATGTCGAACGCCGACGCCAACTCCAGGCCACCGGCCAGACGCCGCACCCGCGACTCCTTCTCCGCCAGCTCAGCATCCGAGTCCGCGCGCTGTTCCACGAGGAACGCCGCGTGGCCGGCGACCTGCACGGAGGCGATCTCCTGCGGCACCGAGCCCAGCCGCTGCGCGACCTGGAGGGAGCGGGCGTCGAGCAGCTCCACCGTGGCCAGGCCCGCCGCCACCAGATCCGGCAGGGCCGCCGTCGCCGCGGCGAGGGACGGGAAGGTCATCAGGCCCGTGGTGACCTTCGGCTCCACGTGCACCGTGCGGAACACGGCCTCGGAGATGAACCCGAGCGTGCCCTCCGAGCCGATCAACAGGCGGGCGAGAATCTCCGCGGGGTCGTCGAAGTCAAGGAAGGCGTTGACGCCGTAGCCCATGGTGTTCTTCATGGCGAACCGCTCCCGGATGATCCGCACGGACTCCTCGTCGCCGCGCACCCGGTCGCGCAGGCGCAGCAGGCCCGCGTGCAGCTCCGGGGCGTCGTGGCGCAGCCGAGCGTCGGCGTCGGCGGCGGAGGTGTCCAACACGACGCCGGTGGGCAGCACCGCCCGCAGCGATTCGAGCGTGCGGTACGTGTTCTGCTCCGTGCCGGCGGCCATGCCGGAGGAGTTGTTGGCGATCACGCCGCCCAGGGTGCACGCGGACTCCGACGCCGGATCCGGGCCGAGACGACGCCCGTGACGGGCCAGCATCGCGTTGACGTGGCGCACCGTGACTCCCGGGCCCACGCGCACCCGGGCGCCGTCGTCGAGCACCTCGGCGGTGCGGAAGCCGCGGCGCACGTCCGCAAGCACCCCTGAGGACTGAGACTGGCCGGACAGGCTCGTGCCGCCAGCGCGGAAGGTCACGGGGTGCCGGGTTGCGGTCGCATCCCGCAGCAGAGCCGCGACCCCTGCCTCCGAGTCCGGGACCGCGACGGCCTCCGGTAGCAGCAGGTAGTGGGAGGCATCGTGCGCCATGGCGTGACGGCGGACGACGTCCCGGTCGAGGGCGGGTGCGGGGGCGGAGGGAGCGTCAGTGAGTGTCACGTCACTACCCTAGCTTCGAGCTGGGAAGCGAGTGGCCGGGCAATGCGTGGCCGTCCGAGGCGAGCCGCATGGGCTGGCCGGGCGTGTCGTGGAGGGAGGGACGTCGTTTCAGGTTTGACATGGTTCTCGACGTCGGAACCATGTCGAACCCGAACCGACACCCGTTCCGCTGCACGACACGCCGGGGCGTTCGCCCGCGACCCTGCGTGTGGACAACCCGGACGCTTGACCGCCGAACCGTGTGCAGTGGTGCCATGCCACCCTCTTCCCACGCTCTCGCCGCCGCCAGACTCTGCCTCGACTTCGTCAGGCTCGAAGCCCGGCACGCCGGACTCAACGCCCGGCTCGACGCCGTCCGCGCGCACTCGCCCCTCGAATCGACCGCGCAGGCCCTCGACCAGGCCCTCGCCCACGTCTCCCCGCACGAGCACGTGCGAGTCCTCGCCGCTCTTGCCGGGCCCGTCCGGCCCTTGCACCAGCTCTTCGGCCCCGAGGACGAGGCCCTTCGCGCACCCGTGGTAGACCGGTTCCTGCAGGAGGCAGAGGTACGCCTGCGCGTGCACGCCGGCCCCGTCCTCGCCTTCGAGCCGGGGCCGGAAATCGGCGTCAGCGCAGGCGCCGACGCGCTGCCGTCCGGCGCGGCGGCGCTCCCCGCCCGGATCCACGCCTGGATGGGCGGCGGACTCGCCCTGCTGCTCGCCTCCGGCGACGCTGACCGGCTCCGGCGATGCGCCTCTCGGCGCTGCCGTCAGCCATTCCTCGACTCTTCCCGGGGGCGCCGACAGCGGTTCTGCCGACCGGCGTGCGCCAACACCGCGGCGTTGGCCCGCCAGCGGGCCCGCTGAACCGCCCGACCGTCGCCCCCGGACCACACCACTCGATCCCTCAGCCCAACCGCGGATCCAGGCCGTACTGGTGGGGCACGCCCAGGTTCTCGCGCAGCGTGGACCCGGCGTACTCGGTCTTGTAGAGCCCGCGTCGCTGCAGCTCGGGCACCACCTGGTCCACGAACTCGTCGATGCCGTTCTCGTACACGTCGATCGACACCCAGAAGCCGTCTGCGGCACCGGCTTCGAACCACTCCTGCATGTGGTCCGCGGTCACCTCGGCCGGACCCACCGGCGTCGGGTGGTAGTCGATCACGCCGTGGGCCAGCACCTCACGCACGGTCCAGCCGTCACGCGCCACCGCCAGGGCCCGCTCGGAGCGCGGGTCCCCCGGGTGCGGCCGGGTGACGGCGAGCTGGTCCGGCGAGAGCGGCCGGTCCAGGTGCTCGGGGCCCAGCGACAGCCCCAGCATCATGCCGAGGTACCCGACGCGCTGGGGCAGCACATCCTTGCCGAGGGCCAGCCGCCGGTCGACGGCGTCACGCACCGTGTCCCCGAGCGCCGGCATGACGCCGGCGAAGAACTTGATCTCGTCCGGGTCGCGGCCGGCGTCGGCGGCGGCCTGGCGCAGGGCGGCGCGCTGGGCGCGGGCATCCTCGATCGAGAACACCGCGCCGATCACGCCGTTCGCGTACCGGCCGGCCACCTGGAGCCCGTTGCCCCCGCCGCCGGCCTGGAAGATCACGGGCTGACCCTGCGCCGAGGGCGGGATCGGCAGCGGACCGTGCGAGCCCACATGCCGCCCCTGCATGCCGATCGGCTGGACCTTCGCCGCGTCGGCGTAGCAGCCGGCGGCCTGATCGCCGATGAACGCGTCCTCCTCCCACGAACCCCACAGACCCTGCATCACCTGGACCATCTCGTGCAGCCGCTCATACTTCTCGGTCCGCCCCAGTGCCGGGCGGCCATAGTTCGCGGCCGTGGCCTCCCCGCTCGAGGGCACCGCGTTCCACCCGGCGCGACCGCGGCTCATCACATCGAGGGTCTTGAACTGACGGGCGAGCGTGTACGCGTCGTTGTACGACGTCGAGGCGGTGGTCACCAGGCCGATGCGCTCGGTCGCGCGGGCGACGGCGGCCAGCGTGAGCAACGGCTCGAGGGTGATCGTCGGCGGCTCATGGTCGAGGTCCTGCTGCAGATGCAGGAAGTCCGGCAGGAACAGGAAGTCGAACAGCCCGCGTTCGGCGGTCTGAGCGTGACGGACCTGCGCGTCGACGTCGGTGAGAGCGTCCGGGCTGACGCCCGGGGCGCGCCACGCGTGCGGCTGGGCGCCGAAGCCGTTGCCGAACTGCATGCCCAGGAGCATGTGGCCAGGGTTCGGGGTGGTGCTCATGATGGGGGTCCTTTCAGGAGTCGAGGCCGGGCAGGCCGAGGTACCGCGGGGAGTGGAAGACGAGCGGGCCTCGCTCGGGCTCACGCGTGGCGGTCAGCACGCGGTAGACGGCGATCGTGTGATCGCCGCCGGGGTGCTCGGCGTGCGGGGCGAGCGTGAGCGTGGCGGCGGCGTCGGGCAGCGTGATGGCTCCGTCGTCCGCGACGCGCAGGTCCACCCCGTCGAAGCGTCGCTGCGCCGGACGGCTGAGCAGGGTCCGGGCCTCGTCGTGGTGGACGGCGAGCACCGTCAGGCCCAGTCGCGGGGCCTCGCGCAGCCGTGGCCACGACGTCGAGGTGTGCGCGAGCGCGGCGAGCACGAGCGGCGGGTCGAGCGAGAGCGAGGTGAACGAGTTGAGCAGCACGCCGGTCGGCCCCTCGGAGGTCTGCGCGGCGAGCAGCACGACGCCGGTGGGGAACGCGGCGACGGCGTGGCGCAGGACGGCGCCGTCGACAGGCGGGGTGACGTCGGACCCCGCACCGTCGGGCGGGGCGACGTGGACGTCGAGGGTCGTCAAGCTGATCTGATTATCCGGATGGTCTCTCCGCTTCATGCATGAGACAATACGGGGATACTCTCCGTTTTGTCACGGTGGCCTCGGTCACCGGCACGATGTCACCGACGTCAGCGGGGAGGGATCGTCGTCGCCATGAGAGAGGACCCCTATGACCACGGCCGCACCCGCCCGTCGCCCGCGCCGGGACGCCCAGCGCAACCGCGCCGCCATCCTCGACGCCGCACGTGCCGCCTTCGCCGAGGCCGGCCTCGAGGCCCCCATGGACGCGATCGCCAAGAGTGCAGGCATCGGCGCCGGCACCCTCTACCGGCACTTCCCCACCCGCGACGACCTCGTCGCCGCCGTCCTCGAGGACCATCGGGTGGACCTCGACGAACGGGCACGCGAGCTCGCCGAGCAGGGGCTGGACCCGGCGGAGTCCCTCGAGCGCTGGCTCGACTCGCTCGAGGACTGGATGACCGCCTACGACGGGCTGCCCGAGCCGCTGCGCGCCGCCCAGTCCGGAACCTGCTCACCGTTGCGCTCGACGTGCGCGACCGCGATCGACCGGACCGAGGACTTCCTTGACGCAGCGCGACGGGCGGGCACCGTCCGCGACGGAGTGAGCGCGGAGGACCTGTTCTTCGCGGCCCTCGGCCTGGCCTGGGCGGCCGAGCAGAGCGACGGCGGGCACGCGGCGACGTTGCGCTTGTTGCTGCGGGAGGGCTGGCAGAGGCGGTGAACGAGGGCGGCCTGACCGCCGGTCCCTCACTCATTCCCCATCCCGCATGTGACTCCGCATTGCGCCCGGTTCGCTCCGCTCAGCGCCGAGCGGGTGTCATGGTCCGATGATCATCACCGGGCTCCTGCTCGGCGCCGTGCTGGGATTCGTGTTCCAGCGCGGGCGCTTCTGCGTCACCGGCGCCTTCCGCGACCTGTTCACCATCCGCTCGAGCCGCTGGTTCACGGCGTTCATGGTGGTCGTCGCCGTGCAGTCGATCGGCGTGTTCGCCCTCGACGCGCTCGGCGTCATCACCCTCGAGTCCCCGACGTTCCCGTGGCTCGGCACGATCCTCGGCGGCCTGATCTTCGGCTTCTCGATCGTGCTGGCCGGCGGCTGCGCGACCGGCACGTACTACCGCGCCGGCGAGGGCCTCGTCGGCTCCTGGTTCGCCCTGATCTTCTACATCGTCGGCGCAGCGGCCTTCCGCAAGGGCCCGCTGGCCCCGACGACGGACGCCGTCCGCTCCGTCGAGACGCACACCGGCACGCTGCCCGCGCTCACGGGCCTGTCTCCGTGGATCTTCGTGGCGCTGCTGTGCCTGGGCGTCGGGCTGGCGGTGCGCCACCACCTGCGCCGTGAGCGGCAGCTGACCACATTCCGCCTGCCCGCCTCGAAGACGGGCCTGGCGCACGTGCTCACCGAGAAGGCGTGGCACCCGTTCGTCACCGCCGTGATCCTCGGCATGCTGGCCATCCTCGCGTGGCCGCTGTCGTGGGCGACGGGCCGCGAGTCCGGGCTCGGCATCACGGGGCCCTCCGCGAACATCGGCGCGTTCCTCGGCACGGGCGACTGGGAGCTCGTCGACTGGGGGGTCATGCTCGTGCTCGGCCTGCTCCTCGGCTCCTTCGTCGCGGCCACGGCCTCCGGTGAGTTCAAGATCCGGGTGCCCGACGCACAGACCACCGTCCGTTCGATCATCGGCGGCGTCGGCATGGGCTGGGGCGCCGCGTGGGCCGGCGGCTGCACGATCGGCAACGCGATGGTCGACACCGCCGCCTTCACCTTCCAGGGCTGGACGGCCCTCGTGTTCATGGTGCTCGGCACCGGCCTGGCCGCGAAGATCTTCATCCTCGGCCACCGGGGCACGGGCGCGACGCCGGCCCCGGCCTCCGGCGCGGACCGCACCTCGGGTGAGGGCACGGCGGCGGATGCCGGAGCGAGCCGCCCCGTGAAGCTCACGCCGATCAGCTGAGCACCCCGTACCCCCAAACCTCGAACCTCGAACCTCAGGAGAGAACCCCATGGCACAGCACCTTCTCGAGACCGACGGCCAGGTCTGCCCCTTCCCGCTCGTCGAGGCGAATCAGGCGATGGATCAGATCCCCAGCGGCGACGAGCTCGTGATCGACTTCGACTGCACCCAGGCCACCGATTCCCTGCCGCGCTGGGCGGCCGAGAACGGCCACGAGGTCACCTCGTTCACCAAGCGCGGCGCCGCGGAGTGGACGATCGTGGTCAAGAAGGCCTGACGAGCCGCAGCGCTGCGGCCGCTGCGCTGGTTCGGCCCGTCGCCCGATGCGTGTACAGCTGTTCCGTTCCCGACCAGGGATTCCTGGAACAGCTGTACACGCATCGCGGGGCCCATGACGCGAGGCGCCGCCCCTGCCTCAGTCGGCCTCGGGCAGGACCGTCCCGAGCACATCGGTCAGGGTCACGACCCCGATGAACCGGCCCCGCTCGGTGACCGCCACGAGCTGCTCACCGGCATCACGGATCTGCGTGAGCGCCTCGTGCAGCACCGTGTCCGACGGCAGCGAGTAGGCCGGGCGGATCAGCTCCCGGATCGGCTCGTGGTCGTCGGCCAGCAGGGTGTCGCGCACATGCACGTAGCCGGGCACGGCGTCCTGCCGTCCCGGTTCATGCACGAGGATGCGCAGGTGGCCGGAGGCGACGGCGGCCTCCTGCACGTCGGCGATCGTCGCGGTCGAGTCCACGGACACCGGGGCGGCGTCCGTGCGCAGCAGGTCGCCCATCGTGGTGCTCTGCAGGTCCAGCGCGCCCTCGATCTGCTCCTGGGCGAGCTCGTCGAGCGCGCCGGAGTCCGCCGAGTGCTCGACGAGCTGGCGGATCGAGTCCACGTCCTGTCCGCCCACGGCCGCCCGCTCGACCGGTTCGACGCCGCTGAGCTTCACCAGCCGGTTGGCCATGGCATTGGCGAACAGCAGCAGTGGCCGCACGAGCCACACGAACGCTCGCGACGGCAGCGCGACGGACTTCGCCGCGAGCTCCGGGTGCGCGATCACCCAGGACTTCGGAGCCATCTCGCCGACGACCAGGTGCAGGAACGTCACCAGCAGCAGCGAGAGCACGAACGAGGCGGTGTCGGCCACACCCCCGGGCACGCCGATCCCGGTCAGCACGGGGCCGAGCCACGCGTCGACGGCGGGCTTCGTGACGGCGCCGAGCGCGAAGGTGCACAGGGTGATGCCCAGCTGCGCGCCGGCGAGCATGACGGTCAGCTCGTCGACGCCGCGCAGGGCGGCCCGGGCGGCGCGGCTCTGCGTGGCCTCGGCCTCGAGTCGGTGCCGACGCACGGCCAACAGGGAGAACTCCATGATCACGAACAGGGCGCTGAGCACGATCAGCGCCAGGGTCGCGAGGATCACGAACACGGGGTTGCCCATCAGCGACCGCCTTCCTTGCCTCGTGCCTCGTCATCTCGTCTCGTGTCTGGTGCCTCGTCACCGGCGTCGTCCTCACGGGGCGTCTCGACGAGGCTGACTCGCACCCGGCCGGGCACGCGGCGGGTCAGCTCGAGCACCTCGACGTCGATCCGACGGTCGTGCACGGTGGCGTCCGCGCCGAAGTCACGTGTGTCCTCGGGCAGGTCCACGGCGACGGTCTGGCCCTGCTGCGGCAGGGCCCGCAGCTGCGCGATCACCAGGCCGGAGACGGTCTCGGCCTCGACCTCGGGCAGCGGGTGGCCCAGCGCGCGCTCGAGCTCGTCGAGGTGCACGTCGCCGGCCATCGTCCAGACGCCGTCGCTCTCGACCTCGAGGTCCGCCCCGGTCTCGTCGTCGTGTTCATCGGAGACGTCACCGACCAACTCCTCCGCGAGGTCCTCGAGGGTGATCACACCGGTGAACCCGCCGTGCTCGTCGATCACGCAGGCCAACTGCTCCTGCGCGCCGGAGAGCTGACGCACGGCGTCGGGCAGGGGCATCAGCGTCGGCACAATGACGGGCTCGCGCATCACCGTGGACACGGGGGCCTGCGGGTCCGCGCCGCGCAGCAGGTCCAGCAGGTGCACGACGCCGAGCGGCTCGTGGTCGCCGGAGACGACGGGGTAGCGGGTGTGGGCCTCAGACATCAGGGAGCGCACCTGGCCGACGGTCGCCTCGGGAGCGACGACGTCCACACGCGAGTGCGGGATCATGGCGTGCTGCACGTCCCGCTCGGGGAAGTCGAGCACCCGGTCGATCAGCATGGACAGATCCGCGGGCAGGGAGCCGGAGTCGCGGGAGTCCAGGACGATGCGGTCCAGGTCCTCGGCGGTGGCGGTGGAGTCCACGTCATGGACCGGCTGAATGCCGACCAGGCGCAGCAGGCCCTCGGAGGACTTGTCGAACACCCAGATCAGCCAGCCGAACAGGCTCAGGTAGATCTGTGTGGGGCGGGCGAGCCAGCGGACCATCGGCTCGGGCTTGGCCACCGCGAGGTTCTTCGGGTACAGCTCGCCGATGATCATCTGCACGACGGTGGCCGCCAGCAGCACGCCGACGGTGGAGACCGCGACGGTCACGCCCGGCGGGATGCCGGTGCCGCCGAGCAACTGCACGAGGGCCGCACCGACCATAGGCTCGGCCACGTAGCCGACGAGCAGGCCGGTGATCGTGATGCCCAGCTGGGCGCCCGAGAGCATGAACGACATGCGCCGGGTGACCTTCACGGCGCTCTGCGCGCCCGCGTCGCCGTCCTTCGCGGCCGCCTGGAGCCTCGTCCGGTCCACGGACATGTAAGAGAACTCCTGGGCGACGAAGAACCCGTTGGCGACGATGATGACCAGGATGACGGCGATGCCGACCAGCAGCATCAGCACGGGGTCCATGCGGGGCGGGGCCTCCTGAGGCAATGGGAAGAACGAACCGCGTCAGGATACCGGAGCGCGGGATCCGGCCTGATCAGACCCCGACTCAGACCCCGACTCAGACGCCGGCTCAGGCCCCTGGCCTGGCCCTCGATCCCGCCTGGCCAGCCCCGCCGGTCATGCCCGAGCGTCGAGCAGGTGCTCGCCGTGCACGAGCCGACCGCCGACGGCCGTCGCGAGCACCTCGATCGCACCGATTCGGTCGCTGGACACCTCGCGCGGGTCGTCGCTGAGCACCACGAAATCCGCGAGCTGCCCCGCGACGAGCCGGCCCTTGCGAGCCTCCCAACCGGTGGCCTGCGCCGAGCCGACCGTGTAGGCGCGCAGGGCCTGCTCCACCGTGATCCGCTCGTGCGCGCCGTACACCTGGCCGGTCTCGGTCAGCCGGAGCACGAAGTCCTGGATCACGTCGAGCGGACGGCCGCCGGCGACGGGGCGGTCGGAGCTGCCCGGCAGCACCATGCCGGCGCGCAGCAGCCGCCCGGCCGGGTAGGACAGCTTCTTGCGCTCGGGGCCGATGCGGTCCTCGACGGAGTCGCCGAACGCGGAGATGAAGTTCGGCTGCACCGCCATGACGACCTCCAGCTCGGCCATCCTGGCGATCTGGTCGTCCCGGACGACGCCGCCGTGCTCCACGCGGTGCGGCATGGCCGGTCGCCCGTACCGCTCCCGGGCCTCGGCGATCACCTCGAGGGAGAAGTCGAGGGCCGCGTCGCCGATCGCGTGCATCGCCAGGCTCCACCCGGCGGCCGCGGCCGCCAGCGAGGTGCGGCGCATCTCCCCCGGGTCCTGCTGCAGGTAGCCGGCCTCGCCGGCGCAGTGATGGTAGTCCTCGGTCATCGCGGCGGTCGCCCCGAGCATCGAACCGTCGGTGAACACCTTCGTCGGGCCGATCTGCAGCCACTCATCGCCCACGCCGGTGCGCACGCCGGCATCGAGGGTGGTCAGGACGCCGTCGTCGGCGTGGCCCTCGACGGGGTGCAGGGCGTCGAGGGTGACCATCGTCTGGAAGCGGGTCTTCAGATGCCCGGCGGCGCGGGCCCGCTGGTAGGCGGCGAACTCGAGGGGACTGTGGCCGATCCAGCCGCCGGCGATGCCCGCGTCGGTCACGGAGGTGATGCCCTCGGCGGCGTACTCGGCGGACGCGCGACGCAGGCATTCGCCGATGTGCTCCTGGGACTCGGGCTGCATGAGCCGCTGCACCAGGGACATCGCGGTCTCCTCGACCAGCCCGGTGGGCCGACCGCCGCCGTCGACGTGGATGCGCCCGCCCTCGGGCTGCTGCGCGACGCCCTCGGACATGCCGATCATCTGCAGCACCGAGCCAGAGACGGTGAACGCGTGGCCCGTGTTGTGGCGGATGACGACCGGGCGGCCGCGGGCGGCGGCGTCGAGGCCGTCGCGGTCGGGCTCGCGGGTGGTCAGGTGGCCGGGATCGTAGCCGGCGCATGTGATCCATGCGCCGGGGGTCAGCTCGTCGGCGCGCTCACGCACCAGGTCGTAGATCTGCTCGTCGGTGGTGGCGTCCTCGAGGTCCACGTCGAGGCGGCTCTGCCCGAACCACACGCTGTGCGCGTGGGCGTCGTTGAACCCGGCGTGCACGAGCGTGCCGCGGGCGTCGAGCCGGTGGCGGGTGGCGAGGCCGTCGAGCTGCTCGTCCACGCCGACCACCAGGCCCTGCCACACCCCCAGCCGGGAGGCGGCGGGGCGGGCGGGGTCGCCCGTGACGACGCGGGCGTTCTCGACGATGAGGTCGAGCTGCATGGCGGTCCTCCTGGGTGGGGTGTGTTCGGAGCCGAGGCGGCGGCGCCCGCGCGCCAGAAGGAGCCCGGGCGGCGGCCTCGCCAGCCGAGCGTAGCCCGGGCAGCCCGCCTACGCTGGGGCGCATGACCCCGACCACCTCGAACGTCCCGACCACGCCGAACCCGCTGCTCGCCCCCGCCGGCGCTCCGACCGCCGTGCAGCTCTCCGCCGATGTGCGCGCTGGCCGGCGCACCGCCGTCGAGGTCGTGGAGGCGAGCCTGGCCCGCATCGCCAAGGTGAACCCGACGCTGCGTGCGTTCACCGTGGTGACGGCCGAGTCCGCCCGGGCCGAGGCGGCCGCCGTCGACGCCCTGGCCCCGGCCGAGCGCGGACCGCTGGCGGGGGTGCCGGTGGCGATCAAGGTGGAGTCGGACGTCGCCGGGCACGTGACGACCTACGGCGGGCGCGGCTTCTCGACCCCCGCCACCGAGGACGCCGAGGTGGTGCGGCGGCTGCGGGCGGCCGGGGCGGTCGTCGTGGGGCTGACGGCGATGCCGGAGTTCGGGCAGTTCCCGTTCACGGAGTCCGCGGCGCACGGCACCGTGGTGAACCCGGCGGCCCGGTTGCGCACGCCGGGCGGCTCGAGCGGCGGGACGGCCGCGGCGGTCGCCTCGGGGTGCGTGCCGGTGGCGCTCGGCGGGGACGGCGGCGGGTCGATCCGCATCCCCGCGGCCGCGTGCGGGCTGTTCGGGCTGAAGCCGACGCGCGGGCGCACGAGCGCGGCGCCGCAGGCGGACCTGTGGGGCGCGCTCGGTGTGAAGGGCCCGTTGACGCGCACCCCGGAGGACTCGGCGCTGGTGTACGACGTGATCCGCGGGACCGTCGCCGCCGACCGCTGGTCCGCGGCGGACCCGGCCCGGCCCTATGCCGAGGCGATCGCCGAGCGGGGGCCGCGGCGAGTGGCGTGGCTGACGCAGCCGCCGCGGGGCCCGGTGCGGGTGGACGACGAGGTCGTGGCCGCGGTGGAGGCGACGGCGGACCGGCTGGCCGCGGCCGGGCACGAGGTGGTCGCGGCTCAGGGGCGGTTCCCGGACGTGCAGACCTCGTTCGTGCCGCAGTTCTTCGCCTCGCTGCGGGCGTGCGTGGCCGGCGCGGAGCATCCCGAGCGGCTCGAGGCCCGCACGCGGCAGACCGCCCGGATGGGCGCGTGGGCGACCGCCTCCGTGCAGCGGCGGGCCGAGGCCGCCGGCGAGCGCATGAGGCAGCGGTTCCGGCAGCGGTTCGCCGGGTTCGACGCGGTCCTCTCCCCCACCCTGGCGTGCCTGCCGCCCGAGCTCGGGCGGCTCGACGGTGTCTCGAACGTGCGCGGGCTGGTGCGGGCCCTGCCGATGATCGCGTTCACGACCCACGCGAACGTCACCGGGCTGCCGGCCGCGTCTCTGCCGGCGGCGCCCTCGCGGGAGGGCCTGCCGATCGGCGTGCAGCTCACGGGCCTGGACGACGACGAGGGCGTCCTGCTGGCGCTGGCCGCGGAGCTGATGGCGGGGTCGACGCCGGCGAGCTGAAGCGGGCAGCCCGGCCGCCGACGAGGGCTGAGCCGCACCGCGTCCGACCCGGTTCAGCCCTCGGCCACCGCGACCTTGAGCCGCGCGTGCGAGCGGCCCGTCGTGTCCTTGAGGATGTCGTACTCGACGTCCACGTGCGGCTCGATCGCGCTGTACTTGTCGTTCGGGGCGCCGATCACGAGCTGGAAGCCGAGCCCTCGCCACGCGCCGATCGCCCGCTGCGTGAAGTGGGCGTCGGCCTTGATCATCGCCTCGTCGAGGAACACCGGCGCGTACCGGGGGCGCGCCGCGTCGGCGTCGCCGAGCTGGTAGCGCAGGGCGGCCCCGACGATGAACGCCACGAGCTCCTGCGACTCTCCGCCGGACTTCTCCCCGATGTGGTCGTACAGGGCGACGTGCTCGCCGGTGGGGGCGTGGATCTTCTCGGCACTCACCCGCACGTGGGTGCGCACGTCCACCAGCTCCGTGGTCTCCGGGGACTCGGGGCGGATGCGCTCGATCAGCCGGGCCATGCGCGCGTAGGCGGCCTCCCGGTCCTCGTCGGTGGTGGCCGCGTCGATCAGTGCCCGCACGTCCCGCAGCTCCCGACGGAAGCGGCTGCGCGCCTGCGACCGGGTCTCCTGGGCGCTGATGCGCAGGCGGTGCGCGTCGTCGTAGAACGGCAGGTCGGCCATGATCGCGTTGATCGGCTCGATGCGCTCGCGGATCTCCCGCAGCGACCGGCTCAGCGTGGAGTCCAGGTTCGTCAGGTCGTTGCCGGAGAGGGTCAGCAGGTTGTCCCGCCACTGGGCCTCGAGCTCGTGCAGCCCCTCGGTCTCGAGCTCGTCGAGGATCCGCTCGAAGTCGCCGACCGAGGAGTCCGGGTCCGCGCGCAGGTTCGGGTTCGGCCACCACTCCAGGAAGCCCTCGAGGGTGCGGCGCAGCACGGCCCGGTTCTGCTCGAGCGCGGCCTGCGCGGCGGACTGGTCGTCGGCCACACGGCGCGCGGCCAGGCGCATGCCCTCGTCGAAGCGGGCGAGCGCCTCGCGCGGGTCCTCCGGCTCCGCCGCGTCGTCGGCCGCGGTGTCGGTGTCGGTGGCGGCTACGTCCGCAGCGGCGTCGTCGCGGTCCACGCGCTCGGCCAGGTAGGCGGCCTGCTCGCCCGAGAGGGCCCGGCCGGCCCGCTCGGCCGCGTCGAGCACGTCCTGGGCCGCGTCCACCTGGTCGCCGACCCGCTCCCACTCCTCGGCGAGCCGGCGCCCCTGCTCCTCAGCGACGACGGCCTCGCGCTGCAGCCGGTCCTCCCGGGCGCGGTGCTCGGCGATCTGCTCGCGCAGCCGCCCCAGCTCCGGCGTGCCCTCGGCGAGCTCCTCGACGGTCTGCGCCCAGCGGTCCCGGTCTCGCTCGGCGCCGGGCACGTCGAGCTGCGCCCAGTCCAGCTCGAGCACGTGCTCGAGCGCGGCCCGACGCTCGGCGTCCTCGGCGAGGGCGCGCTTGGTGCGCTCGGTCTCGGCGAGCGCCTGCTCGACGCCGGTGCGCGCCCGCTCGATCCGCTCGTCGAGCTCGGCGATCCGGTGGCGGTTGGAGAAGCCCAGCACGTTGCGTCCCGCGTCGCCGCCGACGGCACCGCGCCGCCCCTCGGCGGTCTGGCCGCGGATCGTCAGGGCCCGGGGATGGTCGGCCAGCTCGCGCGGCGAGTCGACGCACACGTGTCCGAACCGCCGGCTCAGGTGCTCCTGCAGGGCCCCGGTGAACTCGGTGTCCCGGTAGTCCAGGCGCCCGGGCAGGGTGGCTCGGTCAAGGTCCCCGGCGGCGGGCAGGCCCGTCGTGACGCCCTCGAGGTGGATGCGGTGGCGCACCCCGGCCTCGTCGGCGGCGGCGCGCAGCCGGTCGAGGTCGTCCTCGTCCAGCAGCACGGTCGTCGCGAAGCCGCCGAGCGCCAGGTTGAACGCGGGCCGCCACGGGGCGAACTCGGTCTTCACCTCCACGAGCTCGCCGACGAACGGCAGCCGGTCCGGTTCGATGCCGGCCGCCTGGGCCAGCCGCTCGCGGGCCTCGTGCAGCGCCGGCGGGATGTTGTCCTGCCGCTGACGCGCCTGCGAGCGCTCGGCCTCGAGGCCGGAGAGCTCCTCCTGCGCCTGCTTCAGAGCGATGCGGGCGGCCGTGTGCGCGTCGAAGCCGCGCTCCCGCCCGTCGGCGTCGTCAAGCTCAGCGTGCGCCCGCTCGGCGAGCGCGGTCAGAGCCTCCCGGTCGGACAGGGCCGGGTCGACGACGTCGGCGCCGAGCACGGCGAGGCGGCGGCGCGCCTGCTCGCACCGTCGGCGGGCCTCGTCGACGCGGCGGCCGGCCAGCTCGTGCTCCCGCTCGGCGTGGGAGAGACGGTCGCCGCCGGAGGTGCGCGCCACCTCTTCGAGCCCCTGACGGGTGTCCTGGGCCTGGCGCAGCTCGGCCCGGTGCTGGCGGGCGGTCGCGTCCGCGGCGTGGCTGAGCCCGCGCAGGTGCGCCTCGACGCGGCGCAGCAGGTCGAGCCGTCGCTGCGCACCCCACAGGCTCGCCAGCGAGTCCGGGGCCGAGAACGAACCGATCTGACCGATCAGGCGCAGCCGGTCGGCGGCCTGTTCGATGCGCCCGCGCAGTTCGCGCACGGGCCGGAGCATGCGCACCTGCTGCTGCGCGGTCTCCATGCGCCGGCGGGTGCCCTCGAGCTCGTCGAAGTGCTCGACGACGGCCTGGGCGGTGGCCAGGGTGGCGGGGACCTCAAGCACAAAGTCCTTGTAGAGCCGGTCAACCGTGGAGATCGGCTGCCCGGCCTGGATCTTGGCCAGCAGCTGCATCGCGTGCTCGCCGGCACCGGCAGCCCCGATGCCGAGCACCGCGTGCACGCGCGCCCAGAACTCGTGGTCGGTGGACAGGGTCGTCAGGCCCAGGGCGCGGACGGCGGAGTCCGCGAGCCGCCGCTGAGCGGCCTGCTCGAGCTCGGCGAGGTCAAACGCGCCCTCGCACACCGCACGGACCTTCACGGTCTCCTCCAGGCGCGTCGCCCCGGCGGGGAGGTACCACGCGCGCACGGCGGTGAACCGGGAGCCGTCGTGGTCCCGCCACGTCATGCCGATCGCCGTCCAGGTGTCCTGCCCGTCGCCGCGCAGCACGCTCATGCGGGTGCCGTCGGCGGTGCGGGACTCGTCGATCTTGCCGCGGCCGTAGGAGAGGATGTTGCGCTGGTCCTCGCCGCGCGGCCGTCCGGTGACGCCGCCGTTGGAGGCGCCGTTGAACGGGGTGCGGTGGGGCATCATCAGCGCGATGTACGCGTCCATGAGCGTCGACTTGCCCGAACCCGAGCCGCCGCACAGCAGCGTCGCGTCCGGGGAGAAGCGGATGCGGTGGGCGCCGTCGTAGCCGCCCCAGTTCACCAGCTGCAGGTGCTCGGCCGTCCACTGCTCGCCGCGCGAGGCCGTCGGGATGAGCCCGAACAGCGTGTCCTCCATGCTCATCGTGCGTCCTCCTCGTCGATGTCGGCGTCGGCCTCGTCATGATCGGCGTCCGCCTCGTCGCCGGCGAGCGCCTCGTCGGCCGCCTGCTCGCGCAGCCACTGCTCGAGCTCGCGCAGCCGCTCCGCGCTGAGCACGATCTCCACGAGCGGGGTGATCCGGTAGCGCTGGGGCGAGTCGAGGACGACGACGCCCTCGTGGGTCAGGCGGTTCAGGGCGGTGTGCACGGCGCGCTGGCGGCGCGCCACGTCCCCGTCGTCGCGGGAGAAGTAGCTGAGCACGGTCTGCTCGATCTCCTCCAGGTCGACGCGCGCGGCCGCCTCCCCCGCGGTGATCTCCCGCTGGTAGACGCCGCGCAGGTAGACGAGCACGAGGGTCTCAGCGCGCGTGTAGGCCTCGTCCTTGAGCAGGATCGGCACGTCGAGCTCGTCGGAGCGGACCTGCTGTTTGTAGGCGAGACCGCGGTCGTGGTCCACGACGAGCCGGACGAACAGCTCGTGCAGGCGGGACTCGATCGCCTCGCGGTGCTCGAGCAGCACGGCCCAGTCCTGGCGGTGCTGCTCGGCGTCGAGGTGCCGGCGCTGCAGCAGGCGCACGAGCACGCGGCGCACGTGCGGGGCGAGCGCGCCCCGGTCGCCAGGGAAGCACGCATCCTCAGGGTCAGCCTCGAGCGGCTCGGCGGAGACGAAGGCGTCGTCGGCGGGCGCCCCGTCGCGCTCCTGCTGCGCCTCGTCGTGCTCATGCGGGGTCTCGGTCACGGTGCCACGTCCTCGGTCGGGTCGGTGTGCGAAGTCTGAGCGGGGTCTGCGGTCGGGGCCGCGTCGTCGGCCGCCCGGTCGGCCGTCCCGTCGTCGGCTCTCCCCTCGTCACGGCGGGTGTGCACCGTGAGCGACTGGAAGGCGAAGCGGCGGCGGCTCCCGTCGGGGCGGCGGGTCTCGACGATCGAAACCTCCTGCCCATCGGCCATGCCGTTGCGGTGGGCGAGCTCGAGCAGGCCCAGCAGGTCGGCCGGGCGGCGGACCTCGTCGGCCGCGGACTCGAACGCGGCGGCCAGGTCCACCTGCTCGGCGTCGAATGCGGCGAGGTGCTCTTCGAGCTGGCGGTAGTGCGGGCCGCCCCAGGCGCGGGTGTCCGCGTCGACGAACCGTGCGTCGGCGTCGTCGGCGCGCAGGGGCGCGGGCCGGCCCGGCGGGCGGGGGTCCTTCACGCTCTGGCGCAGGTTCCCGACCGCGGCGACGGGGAAGGTGCGCAGCGGCTCGACGGGGTCCGCGGCGGCGCCGTCGGTGTCCTGCGTCCACCGCTGCAGGCCGGTCATGACGCGGCGCAGCAGGTCGTCCACCTCCCGGTCGCGCGCCGGGTCGTGGGTGCGCACCTGGGCGGTGATCACGTGGGAGGCGCGGCGCTGCGCGGCGAGCACCTGGTCCACCCCGTGCTCGACGCGGCGGGCGACGGCGGCCAGCTCGCCGCGCTGCTCGTCGCTGAGCAGGCGCACGAACGGCAGGGCCAGCACCGCGTCGATCTGCCCGGTGAGCCGGTCGATCTGCTCGGGGTCGCCGATCATCCGCAGCGCCCCGACGAACGCGCGACCCTCCGGGGTGGCCTCCATGATCTGATCGGCCTGCTCGAGGTAGGCGCGCAGCACGGCTCCGGCAGGGCTGTCGTCGGCCCGCAGCCGGGTGACGACCTCGCGCTGATTGCGGGTGATCGACTCGGCCACCCGGGCGAAGTCCGCGGGCAGCTCGCGGGCCAGGTGCAGAACGTTCTCCGCCTCCTCGCGCAGCTGCTCCTCACCGACGCCCGTCCCGTCGGCCTCGCCCCGCCGGTCGCCGGCCCGCAGCCGGGCGATCCGTGCGTCGAGAGCGTCGCGCTCGGCCTCCAGGCGCTCGATGCGCCGCGCCGGGTCCGGCTCGGCGTCCTGCGCGAGCTGGTCGATCGAGTCCAGCAGGGTGCGCACGCGCGAGCCCGAGACCTTCGCGCGCCCGACGCCGGTGCGGCCGGCCACCTCGAGCGCGTCGACAGCCTGCGCGGAGAGCCGGTAGGACTCGACCCCGTCGTCGATCTGGGTGACGAGCCAGCCGCGCTGCGTCCATCGGCGGCACACGTCGCGGCCGGTGCCGGCGGGCAGCCCGCGCTCGTCGTCGTCATGGCCGGCGGCGCGCAGCCGCTCCAGCATGGCTTCCACCTCGACGTGCGCGTCCGCGACCGCCACCGCGGTCCGCTCCGAGGTGAACATGACGCCGAGGGCGGCCACCACGAACGGGGCGTGACGGCCGTGCAGCAGACCGAGCGTGGGCCCGGAGAAGGCCGACGACGCCCGCTGATAGGCCCCCTCGATGCGCATGGTGTCCATGGCGGACCAACCTATCGGGTGGCCGGGAGACGTTCCGGCCGAGGGTGGCGTGCGCCATGCGGCGGCGCCATCGACGGCGGACGGCAATGGCGGGCGACACCGGACAGCGAGCGACAGACGGCCCCCGGCCGGTCGCCGACGCGACCGGCCCGGGGCCGTGAGGACGCGCACCCCCGGGGGGTCAGGGCGCGACGCGGAGGATCACCAGCCGTTCAGGCGGTAGGCGTGCTGGTTCCAGAAGTCGGCGCCCCACGTGGCGGTGCGCTCGGTGGCACCGACGCCGCCGGCCTGCTCGATGGTGTGGAACGTGGTCTTGGACTCGTCGGTCCAGCCGTTGAAGATCACGACGTGCCCGTTCGCGCCCGCGCTGCCGGGGCCGAGGTTGCCGACGATGTCGCCGGGCTGCAGGTCGTTCTTGTCGATCTCGTGGAACTTCTCGGGCAGGTTCACGGTCGAGTAGCTCTGGTCGCGCAGGTTGTAGGCCATCGCGATCATGCCGGAGCAGTCCGTGCGGAACTGGTACCCGTCCGCGTCCGGGCCGGGCGCGTAGGCCTCCATCGAGTAGGGCAGGCCCTGCTGCACCCAGTGCCGGCCGCGGTCGAGCACCTGCTGCCGGTCGGCGCTGATGCCCGGCTCCGGTGCCGGGGTCGGCGCCGGGGCCTCACCCTCGCCGCACGCGACGAGGCCGTTCGCGTCGAGGATGGTCAGGTAGGCGCGGGAGACGTACCCGGTCTGACCGTCGTGGGTGACCTTGCCCCACTGGTCGGTCGAGTAGGTGCCGTCGATGTGCTCACCGGCAGCCTGGCACTGGACGTCGACGGCGGCGCCGGACGGGATGGTCGCGAGCACGGCGGAGCCGGTGTTGGTCTCCGCGCGAACGCTGAGGTCCGCAGTGGCGGTGCCCTCGGCGGCCGACGCGGCCGGGGCGGCAGCCAGGCCGAGACCGGCGACGGCCAGCAGCGCGGCCGAGGCGCCGAGCGTGCGGCGGACGGGGGTCTGAGCAGGGGTCTGTGCAGTGGTCTCGACGGTCATGGCAGTCATCTCCTCACGAGCACGGGGGTGCTCACGAACGCTTCGCTGTTCACATGGTTCGGTCATGCCGTGCACTGGCGGAACCCAAGCTATGAGGGCACTGGAAGGGGAATGAAGCCTCGAGAAGCATGGGATCGGCTGGCAATCGCCTCACTGTTCCATGGGCACTCCAGCCGTCGGACCTCGAGCCGCGTCTCCGGCCGTGCTCACCTCTGGCCTGGCGGCGGGGCGTGGCTCACAGTGGTGTCGTGAGCTTCCTTAACCGTCTGTTGCGCCGTCGGGCCGACCGCACCGCGTGGACACCCTGCCCGCCCGATATGTCCGCCTATCTGCTCGCCGTGCTCGATCGCGTCGTGGACCTGAGCACCGCCCCGGACTGGGCGTATCTCGTGCGCCTCGAGCCGCGCCCCGAGGGCCCCGTCGCCCTGCTCATCCGCCCGGACGACGCGAGCGCTCGGGAACCGGGCTCCCCGGAGCAGGTCCCCGCGCTGACGATGCAGGCCCGGTTCGGCGAGGCGGCCGAGGCGCTGCGCGTCGACCGCCACAGCTGGCACCGCGTGGCGAACGCCCTGGACCGGCGCCCGGACGCCCCGGCCGCCTCGCATAAGCTCAACGACCACTGGGCAGGCTCGTCGGCCGCCCGGATCTCCTGGCTGCTGCACCAGCACCGGACGCAGCGCCACCCTCTCGACGTCGGCCGCCCCGAGGCCGCCGCGCTCGTGACCGAACCGCGGCCAGACGTGGTCCAGAGCGCCGGCGTCCCGCTGTCCCCGCCCTCGGCCACCGACGCCCTGCTGCTGGCCGCCGCACTCCACCAGGAGGACGAGGACCTCACCACGACGCTGTGGCGCGCCGGCGCCGACGGCATGCGCTCGGTACCCGGCTCCCTCGGCCTGCTGCTGCACGAGTACGCCGGAGAGTGGATCCTCGCGACGATGCTCGACGGGCCAGAGGACTACAGGACCGTGTCCGCGGCGTTCACCGCCCAGTCGTCCGTGGCCACCGTCGACGACGAGCACGGCGGTCAGCGCCTCGTGCCGATCTCCCAACTCGAGGCACGCACCGGCGTGAACCTCATCGGGTGGCTTGCCGAGCAGGCGCAGGACTTCAGCGCCGCCCACACCGAGGGGACGTCCGAGGAGGACATGGGCCAGGCCGACCCCGCGCCTCTCTCGTTGCCGGGGCTGCGCGTCAGCCTGACCCCCGGCACGAACCTGCCGCTGACGACGAGCAAGGTCGGCGGCCCGCCGTACCTGCCGCCCGGGCAGCAGCCGCCGACGGCCCCGGACGGCACGCAGATGGCGTTCCTCGCGCAGATCCGCTGCGAGGAGGCGTCGGCCACGCCGGTGCTCCCCGAGCGCGGCCTGCTGCAGTTCTGGCACGCGATCGACATCCTCTGCGGACTGGAACGCGAGGGCGGGGGCGCGGTGACCTACCACCCGGACGTCGACGAGACCGTCACGGCCGCCGACGTCGCCGACCGGTACACGGTGGACCCGACCGACCTCGAGGACAACTCGCCGCTCGAGACCAGCTGGGACCGCGAGCGGCAAGGGTACGTGCCGACGGAGGCGTCCATGAGCTTCGTCCCCGGCGACGACGGCTCGGTCCCCGACTTCCCGTACCACCGCGTGGGCGGGCGCTCCGTGTTCACCCAGTGGGATCCGCGGCTGGAATCCGAGTCGGAGGCCGATTACACGGTGCAGCTGCTGCAGCTGGACTCCGACTCACCCACGCTGATGTGGGGCGATTCCGGTGTCGGTCACTTCTACGTGACCGAAGAGCAGGCCCGGAACCGCGACTACTCCCGTCCCCTCTACCACTGGGACTGCATGTGAGCCTTCTGGACCGACTGCTCGGACGTGGCGCACCCGCACCGCGCCGGGTGCCCGGACCGCGGCGCAGCGCCGATCCCGCGCGGCTCGCGGAGATGACCGCCGTCAGTCCTGCCGCCGCATCTCCGGTGTGATCACCGGCATCTCACGGGTGTCCGGGGCATGGTCGGCGACGTGGTCCATCGCGGCGTCGGCGTCACCGGTGCGGCGGTACTCGGCGTGGATCTGCGACCACAGCGGCGCGTTCTCGATGCCGAGCACGGCCGGGTCGAACACCGGGTCCTCGCCGGCCTTGCGCTGCCGGTCGTAGTCCTTGACCAGCTTGATGGCCATGCCGGAGAGCAGCACGAGGGCGAGGATGTTCACCCACGTGTACAGGCCGACGCCGAGGTCAGCGAGCCCCCACGAGAACGCGGAGGTCTGCGTCGCACCGAACACCATGGAACAGGCCAACAGCAGGCGGGCGAGCGTGATCGCCACGCCCTGCACCGTCAGGTTCGGGATCAGGTAGGCGAGGTTCGTCTCCGCGTAGAACGCGAAGGAGAGCAGCGTGGTGAACGCGAACAGGAACACGGCGACGGCGACCATCGGCGGGCCGAAGTGCGGCAGCACCGAGTCGATCGCGATCTGCGTGAACGCCGGCCCCTCCTCCACGCCGGGCAGGTGGGTGACGATGGGCGTCTTCTCGTCGGGTCCGACGACGTTGAAGCTGTTCGTCGCGAGGATCATCAGGCCGGTGACGGTGCAGACGAACAGCGTGTCGATGTACGCGGAGAAGCCCTGGGCCAGGCCCTGCTTCACCGGGTGGGAGACGTTCGCGGCGGCCGAGGCCTGGGCGCCGGAACCGGTACCGATCTCCGTCGAGTAGATCGCGCGGCGCACGCCCCAGGAGATGGCCGCGCCGAGCATGCCGGCATAGGCGGACTCCGCGGCGAAGGCCGAGGAGAAGATCAGCCCGAACATGGCCGGCACCTGCTGCCACATGATGGCCACCACGAGCACGCCCACCAGGATGTAGGCGGCCGCCATGACCGTGACGACGTAGCCGGCGACCCGGCCGACGCGGTGCATGCCGCCGAACACGACGACGCAGAACAGCACGGCCATGCCGATGCCGACCCACAGCGGGTCCAGGCCCCATGCCTCGGTCGTCGCGGCGGTGACGGCGTTGGCCTGGATCTGCGGACCCGTCAGGGTGGTGGCGAAGACGGTGGCGGCGGCGTAGGCGACGGCGAGCCACCGCCAGTGCCGGCCGAGCCCCTCAAGGATGTAGTAGGCGGGGCCGCCGCGGTACTCGCCGCCGACCTTGTGCTTGTACAGCTGCGCCAGGGAGCTCTCCGCGATGGCCACGGGGGCGCCGAGGATCGCGGTGATCCACATCCAGAACAGGGCGCCGGGGCCGCCGAGATGGATGGCGACGGCCACGCCGGCGATGTTCGCCACGCCGATGCGGCCGCCCAGCGCCATCGAGAAGGACTGGAACGAGCTGATGCCGGCGCTGGAGGTGCCGCCGTGGAAGAGCTGGCCGACCATGTCCCGGATCAGGCGCAGCTGCGGGGCGCCCATGCGGATCGTGAAGTACACGCCGATGAGCAGCAGGATGACGACCATGGGAAGGCTCCACATGATCGAGTTGACTTTCGAGACGAAGGTCTCCATGAGGGTCTCCCGATCGCGAATTGTTGCTGTGACTATACGCATATCCGGGCCGATCACACCCGAGACGACCGTCGCATCGCTCCAGGCCAGGGGCTCGCTCGGCGCGCCGGCGCCGATCGATACAGGGCGTGGGGCATCGTGGGTCGAATGCCCTCGACGCCTGCTCCCCCGCTGCACCGCCGTCCTCGTCGAGGCCGTCCTCATCGAGGCCGGCGCGGCGCGCCCGTGTTCCTGGTCGGCCTCGCGCTGGCCGTGACGCTCACCGGCTGCGACGTGGTCGTGGGAGCGCTCGAGGACGGGGTGCGGGGCACGATCGCCGACGCCCGGCAGACCGCGCCGGGGTCGGGAGTGCAGCCGCTGCGCGAGGCCGATGCGGCGCAGGTGCTGGCGGGGCTGCCGGTACGCGGGGCGGACGACCGGCCGGCGTCGCGCTACGACCGTGAAGCGCAGTTCGGCGACGGCTGGGCGGACCTGGACGGCGACGGCTGCGACACCCGGAACGAGATCCTCGCGGCGGACCTGGACGAGGTGGAGCGAGCCACCGACGACGACTGCACGGTGGCGTTCGGGCTGCTGCACGACCCGTACACGCTGCGCGTGGTGACGCACGCGTCGGGGCCACAGCCGGCGGGCGACCCGTTCCGCGGGGTGCAGATCGACCACGTCGTCGCGCTCTCAGACGCGTGGGCGTCGGGCGCGGACCGGTTGAGCCAGCGGGAGCGGCTGGCGCTGGCGAACGACCCGGCGAACCTGCTGGCGGTGTCCGGGCCGGCGAACCAGTCGAAGTCGGACCGCAGCGCGGACGCCTGGAGCCCCGAGAACGCGGACTACGCGTGCGCGCTGACCGCCCGGCAGATCGGGGTGAAGGACGCCTACGGCCTGTCGGTGACGCGGGCGGAGAAGCGGGCGATGGCCGAGACGCTCGCCCAGTGCCCCGGCCATCGGACGCCGGGCGAGGACGACCGCGCCTGGTTCGGCGGCACCCAGCGGCCCGACGACGGGGCGTTCCGTCAGCGGGGGCAGGAGCCGAGCGCCGGCCCGGATTCTGCCGCCGGTTCCGGCGAGGACGAGGACGAGGAGGCGCTCACCTGCGCCCAGGTCTGGGACCGGCTGGACCGCCCGGCCCGCGAGGGTCAGGACGAGGAGTACCGCGCGAAGAGCGACGGGGACGGCGACGGGGAGTCCTGCGAGCGCGATCCGCGGTGAACCGGGCGGTGAGCCTACGGGGCAGGCACGTCGGCGGGCGGCGTCGGCGGGAGCAGGATCGGCGGGAGCAGTCGTGGCGGTGGTCTGTCGTCATATGAGCAGTCGCGCCGGTGCGCCGTCATCAGGCGAGCAGTCACGGGCGTGGGCGGAAACCACGCGAGCAGTCACGGCAGAGGGCGCAAACCACCCGAGCGGTCACGCCAATGGGCGGTATACGAGCCGATTCGCACCTCATTCCGCCCGCTGGCGTGACCACACCCGCTCTTTCCGCCCGCACGCGTGACCGCACCCACCCATACCGCCCGCTCGAGCGACCCGTGTGGAGCTCTTCCCTCAGCAACAGCCCCACCGGAACCTCGCGCCGTTACCCCACCGCCGCCGCGATCGCCCGCCCCGTCGCCGGAACCAGGCTGACGGCCCGGACGATCGTGTAGGCGGTGACGATCGAGACGAACGCCCACTCGCGCCACGAGCCGGTGGTGCCGAGCAGGGAGAGCCGGAACCGTCCGGTGGACGTCCAGAAGGGCAGGGGAAGCGGCGGGCGCGGGCGCGCGGGCCACAGCAGGGGCACGCCGACGCAGGTGAGGGCGTCGCCGAGGATGTGCACGGTGACGCCGATCGCGACGGAGGCGGGGATCCACCAGAGCCCGCCGCCGAGGACGGTGCCGAGCACGGCGACGGCCGCGCCGAGCAGCCAGCCGGCGACGAACCCGCGGCCGGGCAGCAGGCGCAGCGCCTTCGCGGCGACGGCGACGAGGAACGCGGCGATGATGCCCTGGCCGGGGGCGTAGACGCGCCCGCCGATCGGCACCTGCAGGTTCGCCGCGGCGACCGCGACGGCGGTGAACGCGGCGATGCCCAGCAGCGAGTGGGTGCCCTGGCGGTGGCCGCCGGCGACGGCGCGGATGCCGCGGGAGATCCATTCGGTGACGGGCGGCAGGGCGTGCGCGATGGTCGCGCGCGGGTGGTCCCAGTCGCTGATGAGGGCGGCGCCGGCGGTGGTGAGCGCGCCGAGCAGCTGCAGCTCGGGCGGCATGTGCAGGGCGGCGACGGGCGAGATCGGACCGGTCAGCGCGAGCCAGGCGGCGGCTCCGGTCGCGGCGTGGGAGGGACCCATCATGGGCGGTGGTGCTCCTTGGGACGTCAGCAGGGGAAGCGCGCCGCAGGCACTGAGGTGCCGACGACGCTGTGACCGGCCCAGTCTGACGAGGGCGCCGAGACGTTAAGGCTGGCTCAGCTTGCCGAGGGCGCGAGCCACACCCGGTTGCGGTGCAGCGCATTCGCCGGCTGCAGCATGACAAGCCCCAGCCTCCGCCATGGCCTCGGTGAGGCGTTCATGGCGTGGCGGCAGGAACTGAACGGTGTGGGGTGGGTGCGGCAGTGGACCGCGTCATCTCCCGCGAGGGTAGCGAGCGAGCGAGTTTTGACCCCGGCGGTGATGTTCTCGATCTGGGATAACGACGCCGACTCGGCACGTAGTAGGACGGCATCGAGCAGACGAGGTCACCAGTCAGGCCCGGAAGTGTCTGGCCGATCGCAGAATCGAAACGGGTGTCCATCCCATCGCGTCCCCACCGGCTGCGCCGAGATGGGACTGCAGCGCGACAACGCACCCGGCCCTTTTCGGTCATGGCGAAACCAGCATCGCCCTACCGTGTCTCAGCCCCTCCGCGAGTACAGGCCCACGGCGTCCCACGCGACCCAGCCGCCCTCGGACAGGGTGAATTCCACCAGGTTCTCCCCGACGTTCAGGGCGCCGCCGGGAAGCTCGAACTCGTGGAACGAGCGCAGCAGGGTGGATCCGGGCAGCGTCGCATCGCCGTCGCGCGACCCCCGCGTGGCCCCCTTGGGCAGGTCAACGGACTGTGCGGCCGCCCCGTTGACGGACACGTCCAGGCGGCCACCCAGGCGCGTTGTGTCCACAAGCCACACAGCCAAGTCCACGGGGAGACTCGGGGCAGCGTCGAGGCTAACCGACCAGCGCAGCCGGTACGCCTTGCGCCCTGCCCAGGCGTCGCCGGGGCCGGGCAGCAGGTACGGCCAACGGCCAGCCTGGCCCTCACCCGCGGCCACCTCGATCACACCTTCCGGGTGCGCGGCGGCGATCTTCGCGTACTGCGCGGGGGCAAAACGTAGCTCCAGGGTGCGCCCGTCGAAGTCGCCGACGCGGGCCAGCTCGCGACCGGTCGCCGTCACGGAGGCCTGCGACTCACCGAGGACCGGAGTCGAGGGCCGCGACCGCCGACCGGCGTCGGAGACGGCAACGACGACGTAGTGCAGCCGCTGACCAACCGGATCGAGCCCCTTGTGCACGAAGCGCGGGTACACCGTCTTGCCGACCAGATCAGCCTCCTTCACGGCGGCCGCCCGCTGCGGCGTCGGGGCGGCGTACACCCGGTAGTGGTCGATCAGCGGCTCCCACGGCAGCGGTGCCCAGCTGAGCTCGACGCAGGCGATCGCGCCGACGGCGGTCACATCGGTGACGGTCTGCGGCTTGTTGCTCATCGGTGTTCTCCTCAGTCCTCGATCAGGCGGCTGCTGCCGGCGGGGGTCGTGAAGCGGGCGCTGAGTTCCTTGGGAGCGGTGTCGTCCGACTCCACCCACGGCACCACCCAGAACGAGGACGTCAGCTGGTCCGAGGTGAACATCACATGCAGATACCCGCGGCGGCCGTCGTAATGGCGCACATAGTCATGCCGGGTCCAGTCCTTCGTGTACTTGTCCGTCCGGGCACCATCGCCATCGGAGGCGGCTGAGGTCGCCACCAGCTCGACGCCGGCCGGCCCGGACTCGAGGCCGGCAGCCTCCCCCCGCAGCTCGGCGGCGACGTGCTTGTGAATGTCCCCAGTGAGCATGACCGCGTTGCCGGATCGGCGCATCTCCCTGAGCAGGCGGCGCCGGGCCGCAGGGTAGCCATCCCACTGGTCGTGACGGTCCTCGGAGACGGGGGCCAGCACGACGCCCCCGGCCAGCACGTTCCACTGCGCACGCGAGGTTCGCAGCCGGTTGGTGACCCATCGCTCCTGGTTCGCTCCCAACATGCTGCGATCGTCCCGGGCGCGGTCCGCCTCGTCCGTGGGCGGGGCGTCCCGGTACTGACGGGTGTCCATGAGCGTGATCCGAGCCAGGGTGCCGACGTCGATCCCCGCGAGGATGTCGGACTCCGGGCCGGTGGGCAGCGCGTCGAGGTCCACAGGCAGGTTCTCGTAGAAGGCCCGGTACGCAACGGCGATTCGGTGCGCGAAGAGTTCCGCCGAAATGCCCGTGGCGGACTCGGCAGCCACATAGTTGTTCTGCACCTCGTGGTCGTCCCAGATAGCCACCGAGGCCGCACGGGCGTGGAGCGCCTGCAGGTGCGGATCCGACTTCGTGAGCGCGTACCGGAGCCGATACTGCTCCAGCGTCTCCGTCTCCACCGCGTGGGCGGGCGTGACCTCGGCGCCCTGACGCCAGAGGTTCGCGGAGGTGATGCCGTACTCGTAGATGTAGTCGCCCAGGAAGACGGTCAGGTCGAGGTCCTCCTCCTGTGCCAGGTGCCGGTGAGCGCTGAAGTGGCCGTGGTACCAGGCCTGACAGGAGATGAGCCCGACGCTGAATCGGTCGGCTGCGTCCCCAGCGGCTGGCAGGGTGCGGAAACGCCCCACGGGACTCGTCCGCGGCCCCACGGTGAAGCGGTAGTAGTGCTCGGTGCCCGCCTTCAGCCCCTCGACGCGCGGGTGCACGGAATGGGCCAGCTCCGGTTGGGCCAGGGCCGTGCCGCGAGCGACGATACGCCGGAAGTCCGCCGTCTCGGCAACCTCCCATTTCACCGGTACCGGACGCAGAGGCATGCCGCCGTGCCCGTCCTCCGCAAGCGGCTCCGGAGCCAGGCGCGTCCACAGCACGACGCCGTCAGGGCGCGGGTAACCGCTCGCCACTCCGAGTCCAAACAGGTTCTCGCGGTGCGGGAGCGGTGCCGCAGAGGCCGAACCCGGCGCGTTGACGCCGAGGGCCAGGACGGCGGCACCGGCGCCGCTGAGCCCGAGAAGTTGACGGCGGCTGAGGTGCGGGGCGCGGATCGACATGACAGCCTTCCTTGGAGGGTGCGGGTACGAGGCAACCGCTGGCAGAGTAGAGGCGGGCAGTGAATGGGCGGTGAGCACCCGTCTACCCCAGGCTGACGCTGAAGTGAGCTTGATATGACCTTCATCGGCCCTGCTGGTCCGACCATGCGACCCGATGAAAGATTCGCCCAGCGGCTCAGCTTGCCGAGTGCGCGGCCAGCCTCTCGTCGAGCACCGTCAGCGCCCGCTCGACGACCTCGTCGACGCTCTGGCACATGTTCTGGCGGAACGACTGGGTGTCGGCCCCGACGCCGACGGTCCAGCCGGCCGTCGACGCGTCCAGCTGCATCCAGACGACGCCGACGCGCTCCCCTCCCGGGAACTCGAACACGACGCCGCCCGGCAGCGTGGACTCAGGCATGAGGTGGTCGGCGAGCGCAGGCCGCGCCGTCACCAACCTGCGTTCGATGTCGTGCCGGCTCATCACGAGCCCGATCTGACCGAAGTCCATTCCTGCGAGCATGGGCGAGACTCCCCTCTGGTCGTCGTGCGCTGCTGACGACTCCGACGGTAGGCACCGGCGCCGAGACGATAAGCACGCCGGTCAGCGGACGCCCCCATTGGATCGCCCTTACCGTCTCCGGCCGACCTCCTACGGTGGCAGCACGTCAATGGGAGGGAAGAGAACTCATGTTCACCGTGCACGTCATGGCCAGGGCCGTCCACGAGAGCACGCCGACGGAGGCGATGCGCGTCGTCGTCGACGGCGAGGACGTGCGCATCTGGGATCCGGACGGCGTCTTCGACCCCGACGTCCCAGTCCTGGCCTACGAGGCGTTCGGCCGCACGACGAAGCGCCGCGTCACGCATGCGGAGGACCCGGTCGTCTGGGCATGGAACCTCCCGCTGCTGCTGCGCGGCCCCTACCTGTGGGCGGAAAGAAGCAAGGACGCGCAGCCGCCCGAACCGCGGCCATGACGCGGGCCGACTCACTCATTGCTCACCCAGCACGCAGAACACCCCGTGCAGAAGGAAGGGAGAATGCCCATGTTCACGATCCACGTCGACGAGATGGACGCCTGGGAAGGCGTCCCCCGCGAGGTGATGCGCATCGACGTCGACGGCGAGGACGTCCGGATCCGGGACGATATGCCGAACTTCGACTACTCGACCCCGGTTCCGGTTCCGAGCTCAGGCAGCTGCGGCCGCACGGACAAGAAGCGCATCACGTATGCAGAGGATCCGGTCCTGTGGGCGTGGAATCTGCCCCGACTGCTGCGCACCCCGTACCTGCGCGCCCGATGGGGAGAGGGGTCAGAACCGCCCGGGCCCCGGCCGTGACGACGCCCACACCCGCACATCACTGAGCCATCAGTTTGCACAGTGAGGGCGTCACTTTACTCAATGACGGACGAGGCTTGCTGTCGAGATGCAGCGAAGAGTTCACACGACGCGCGGTGAACTCTTCGCATATCAGGCGGGATCCGGTCGGCGTGAAATCTGGGTGTCCCGGTGGGCGCTCCCGCGCGCCCCAGGGCCCGCCAGAAACGTACGGGCGGCTGCCGCTCTGGCGGGTCGGTTGTGGCGAGTCATGTGGCGGGCGGACAGGTGTGGCTTCGTTCGCTTGGTGGCGGGGTTTTTGCAGCGCTCCGTGGCGGTCTTGTTGCCGCGATCACGCAGGACTGGCTGCAGGTAGGTGTCGCGGTCTGAACCGAGAGGGGTGCGCCCGGTCGGGGCCGTTTGGATCGCTGCCGCTACGTCAGAGTCCGAAGGCTCCGCCGCTGACGAGGATCACGATGCCGAGGCCGATGAGAACGATGGGGAAGAGGACGTGCTCCCAGCGTTCGAGCACTTCGGCGATCGGGGGGCGGGTGGCGACGAACTTTGCCAGGGCCACCAGGACCGCGACGAGCGCGAGGAAGACGATGCAGTAGGCGACTACTGCGAGAGGTTTCACGCTGAGGAAGACAGGGGTGTAGACGCCGATGTTGTCGCCGCCGTTGGCAAGGGTGACGCCTGCGACTGTCCACACGCCGACCTTCTTGCCGGCAACCTTGGCCTCGTCGTCATCGTCGTCATCGCCTCCGCGCCAGGCCTGCCATGCGGCCCAGAGGCCGAGGCCCAGAGGGATGAGACCGAAGTACGGGATGGCTGCCGAGGGCAGGAATGCTCCGGCGCCGATGGTCACCAGGACCGCGGCACCGAGGATGCCGGCGAATCCGAGGTACTGGCCGGCCAGAATGCGGGCGGTAGTGCCGCGCTGGCCTGCCCCTCGCGCGAAGAAGAGGGAGAGCACGATGATGTCGTCGATGTTGGTCGCTGCGAACAGGCCCATCGCCTGCAAGACCGAGGTGAGGATCATGCGCCCTCCCCAGCTGCGTCGCATCCGGGAAGCGAGCAGGCGGGATCGATGCACGGGGCGTCTTCGTCCACTGCCAGGGTGGCATCGACCAGTGCCGTCAGCGCCTGCGCCAGGTGCGAATCGGCGATCTCATATCGTGTCCGACGACCCTCGGGCTCGGAGACGACGATCCCGCAATCGCGCAGGCATGCCAGGTGGTTGGACACGTTCGGGCGTGTCAGGTCCAGATCTCGGGCCAGTTCCGCCGGGTAAGCGGGATGGTCGAGCAGGGTCAAGATGATCCGGGATCGAGTGGGGTCGGCCAGTGCACGACCCAGGCGGTTCATCACGTCGAGACGCGAAGCAATAGTCAGCATGGACTGAACTATACAGCGCGAACTGAACACTCGGTCACAGGCGTCAGCCCAGATCGCATGCCCGCAAGGGGATCCTTCACCGGGACAGCGGCCGACGGCAGGCCGGAGGAATAGGCGTCGCGATAGGGTGCACCCCGCGCAACAGAACCGTTGCGAAAGGTCTAACACCCCAACGCAACAGAGTGGGCCGCCATGCGCTGCAACGGGCCCGTGAACTTCGGTGTCACAGGTAGCGGCAGACATCCTCGGGGGAGCACGTGGCCGGGTCGCCGGCGGCGGCGTCCTCGCGCAGGTCGGCGATCGTGGTGCGTAGCTGCGCGAGCTCGGCGAGTTGCCGGTCGATCACATCAAGGCGGGTGTCGAGCAGGTCGGTGACGTGCCGGCAGGGGGCCTGCCCCCGGTCGCGGATGTCCAGCACCTGACCGATCTGGGCCAGGGTCAGCCCGGCCGCTTGCCCCCGGCGGATGAAGTCCAGCCGGTCGAGCACCTCGGCGCCGTAGTCCCGGTAGCCCGCCGGGGTGCGGTCCGCGGCGGGTAGCAGCCCGACCTCCTCGTAGTACCGCAGGGTCTTGCTCGTCGTGCCCGACGCCCGAGCCACCTCACCGATCCGCATGCCACTCATTCTCCCCCTTGACCTTCCAGTGCACTGGAAGGTCGATCCTGAGGGCGATGAAGGAGGAGTTCATGACGGCAACGGCTAACAGCAGGTCGTATGACCTGGCAATGATCGGGTCCGGTGGGGCGGCGTTCGCGGCCGCGATCCGCGCCACCAACCTCGGCAGACGGGTGGTGATGATCGAGCGTGGCACCGTCGGCGGTACCTGCGTGAACACCGGGTGCGTGCCCTCCAAGGCCTTGCTCGCGACCGCCGAGGCCCGCCACGTCACACTCGACGCCTCCCGGTTCCCCGGCCTGCCGCTCCCCGAAGTCCGGCCGGTCGACATGCCCGCCTTGATCGCCGGCAAGGATCGGCTCGTCGGGTCACTGCGTGGCGAGAAGTACCTGGACCTGGCCACCGAGTACGGATGGGATCTCCACCCCGGGGACGCCACGTTCGTCGGCACACCCAGCGAGCCGGCACTGCGCGTCACCGGCCCTGACGGCACGGTGGAGACGGTCCGGGCCGCGCACTACCTCATCGCCACCGGCTCCAGGCCCTGGACGCCGCCGGTCCCCGGCCTGCAGGAGGCCGGTTACCTGACCTCGACCACCGCGATGGAACTGGACCACGTCCCGGAGTCGCTGCTGGTCATCGGCGGCGGCTACGTCGCGATGGAGCAGGCCCAGCTCTTCGCTCGGCTCGGCGTCCGGGTCACCATGCTGGTCCGCTCACGGCTGGCGTCCCAGGAAGAACCCGAGGCGTCCACCGCCCTGGATGAGATCTTCACGGACGAAGGCATCCAGATCATCCGCGGCGCGGTGCCCAGCGCGGTCCGCCGCGACCCGGCCACCGGCGAGGTCACGGTCACTGCCACCACCACTGACGGCTCACAGGAACTCCGGGCGGCCGAGGTACTCGTCGCCACCGGGCGCCGCCCGGTCACCGCCACGCTCGGTCTCGACACCGTCGACGTGCGCACCGGCGACCACGGCGAGGTGGTCGTCGACAGCCATCTGCGCAGCACCAACCCGCGCGTCTGGGCTGCCGGTGACGTCACCGCCCACCGTCAGTTCGTGTACGTCGCCGCGGCCCACGGCGCCCTCGTCGCCGACAACGCCCTCACCGGCGCCGGCCTCGAGGTCGACTACCGCCACCTGCCCCGGGTCGTGTTCACCAGCCCCGCCCTGGCCGCCGTCGGGATGACCGAACGGCAGGCCTCCGCTGCCGGGATCCGCTACGACAGCCGTGTCCTGTCACTCGCGCACGTCCCACGCGCGATCGTCAACCGCGACACCCGCGGGTTCATCAAGATGGTCACCGACGCCGACACCGGCCGCATCATCGGCATTACCGCCCTGGCCCAGGACGCCGGCGACCTCGCCGCCGCCGGGGTCTACATGCTCGAGGCCGGCATGACCACCAGCCAGGTCGCCAACCTCTGGAGCCCCTACCTGACCATGGCCGAAGGCCTCAAGCTCACCGCGCAGGCCTTCACCACCGACATCGCCAAGCTCTCCTGCTGCGCGGCGTGAACCTGCCCCGCACACAGGGACACCGATAGGGGACCGCCTCGCCCCGGGGCGCGAGACAAGAAAATGGTCGCCGATCAGCCCTACTTACTGGCACCCCTGCGTATCGGACCTGCAACCACCGGGGAGTTCAGTCGATGCAAGAACTCCCGTCCCAGGCCTATATCTGGACGTCTTCACGACCTCTACGTGCTCGACCCGACGAGGACAGCACTGGACGACGCGATGACCACCTTGCGGTGCCGCCATGAGGCCGCGGTCCGTTTGGGCCGCGTCACCGCACCACCATGACCACGATCGTCACCACGTAAGCCGCGGCGACCAGACCGATCCCCAGGAGGGTGAGCACCACCCCGCGCCGGGCCGGCCGCTGGCCCTCGTCCGGCCCGGGGCCCTTGCCGTGCTTCGCGGTCATCGCGCGCTCCTAAGACGTTGCTCAAGCATGTGCGGCTCTCGCGAGCGGGCTTCGGTGCCGAGTGCTACCAGCTCAGGTCGTGACAGCCGTCGCTGCCGGCGCCCTCCACCTGCAAGGTGGCATGGACGATACCGTAACGGTCGCGCAGCACCCGGCGCGCGCCGGCAAGCACGGCGCCGTGGTCCGCGCCCTGGTCAGCGACCAGGTGGGCCGTGGCCACGTTCATCCCCGACGTCAGGGTCCACAGGTGCAGGTCGTGGACCTCCTCCACCCCCTCGACCGCGTCCAGGTCACCGGCGACGTCCTCCGGTTCCACCCCTTCCGGGGCGTGCTGGCCCAGCACCGCGATCACCTGCCTGCCCAGAACCACCGCCCGGATGATGACGAAGACCGCGATGAGCGCCGCGACCACGACGTCCCAGATCGGCTGGCCGGTGAGGATGATCAGCACGCCGGCGACCATGACACCCACCGACCCGGCGGCGTCGGCGATCACCTCGTAGTAGGCGCCCTTGACGTTCAGGCTGTCCTTGGCCCCGCTGCGCAGCAGCAGCATGGAGATGATGTTGATCACCAGGCCGGCGAAGCCGACCGCGAGCATGGCGCCGGAGGCCACCTCCGGCGCGTCGCCCAGCCGGCTGATGGCCTCGACCACCACGTACACCCCGATCGCGAGCATCGCCAGCACCGCCAACGCCGAGGCGAACACCTCGGCCCGGTAGGAGCCATAGGTGCGTCGCCCTGTGGAGTCCGGCCGGCTCGCGATGCGCGTCGCCAGCAGCGCCGCACCCAGCACCACCACATCGGCAGCCATGTGCCCGGCATCCGACAGCAGCGCCAACGACCCCGACACCAGCCCCGCGACCAGCTCGATCAGGAAGAAGCCCGCCGTCAGGGCGAACGCCCCCGCCAGCCGCCGACGGTAGCGGCCACCGGCATGCCCGGTCGCCGGGGCATGGCTGTGTCCCGCCCCCATCAGCCCTGCCCCTCGTGGCGGGCGTGCTCACGGGAGACGTCCAGCAGCATCCGCACATGCCCGTCAGCGAGGCGGTAGTACACCATCCGCCCCTCCCGGCGGTTCTCGACCACCCCAGCGGTACGCAGCACCCGCAGCATCTGGGACACCGACGCCTCCGCGACATCGACCGACGCCGCCAGGTCACACACGCACAGCTCGCCGGCCTCCAGCAACGCATACAGCACCCGGGCACGGCGCGGGTCCCCCAGGAGCTTGAACAGCCCGGCCAACCTGCCGGCCTCGCGCTCGTCGGGGATCCTCTCCCGGGTCAGCGCCACCTTCTCCGGATGGACGGCGGTGACCTGACACGAATCCAACGGCGTCACACTCATGCCACGACCATACACCTATGCAGATGTGCAGATATCAGCAGCGGGAGCCACACACGAGAGGTCAGCAGGTTCTGTATGGCCAGCGCATGCTGACTATTGCTTCGCGGCTGGACGTGATGAACCGGCTGGGCCGGGCGATGGCCGACCCGACCCGCTCCCGCATCCTCATGACACTCCTCGAGGGCCCGAGCTACCCGGCGGTACTCGCCCGCGACCTAGGGCGTGTTGCTAAAGGGTAGTAGTCAGCCAATGCAGTGTCGCTGCGAGGCTGAGCCCGGCGTGATAGTTCCGGGCGTACTTGTCCGAGCGCATCGCGATCCCTCGCCACTGCTTGAGCCGGATGAAGCACCGCTCCACGACATTGCGTCCCCGATAGCAGCGGCGCTGGTCTTCCCCGAAGCCGATCGGCCGGCCCGGGCGTCTGCGCCGGTGCGCGATCTGATCGGCCCGCTCGGGGATCGCGGTCGCGATGCCATGCCGGCGCAGCCAGGCCCGGTTCACCTTCGAGGGGTAGCCCTTGTCCGCAATCAGGCGGTCAGGCCGCGCCCTGGGCCGCCCACGGGCCCCGGCAACGCTGATCTGCTCCAGCGTGGTGGCCAGCATCGAGGTGTCCGCCACCTGCCCGCCGGTCACCACGAACGCCAGCACCCTGCCCTTGCCATCACAGACCAGATGAGACTTCGTCGTCAGACCGCCGCGGGAGCGTCCGATGGCAAGGTCAGCCGGCTCGTCCGCTGATTTCTTGTAGTTCATCCAGGCCCCCTGTGGGGCGGGGCAGGGTCGCCCCGTGCTGGTGGGCGCGCACGATCGTGGAATCGATCGAGGCCACCCAATCCAGCTCGCCAGCCTGCTGTGCCATGGACTGGGTCTTCTCCAGCACCCGCTCCCACACGCCCTGGGCAGCCCACCGGTTGAAGTTCTTGTAGATCGTGTTCCAGTTCCCGAACCGCTCGGGCAGATCCCGCCACGGCGCCCCCGTGCGGAAGCGCCACGCGGCGGCCTCGACCACCGCGCGCCGATCCACCGGCGGCCGACCGGTGGATTTCGGCGCGGGGAACAGCGGGCCGATCACGGCCCAGACCTCGTCCGAGATGACATCACGCGACACCCCTCAAGACTGGCGCACCCAAAGCTTGAAACCCTTTAGCAACACGCCCTAGGCCGGCTTCCAGAGAGGTGCGACGAGGCGATCGGCGTCGTCGCGGCCCAGGTCGCGGAACTCGCGCAGGTGATGGGCGAGGACGTGACGGCCCTGCGGGCCCGGTATGCGCTGCTGCTCGAACTCTCACCCGAGGACCCGGCGTGGTCGTCCCTGCGTGGGCCGGCCCGGGTCCGCGAGGTTGTTCTCACCATGGCCGAGGAGGCGCTGGGCCGGGTCGGCGTCCGGGACGATTCCGGACGGGCCTGGGAGCTGCTGGCCCTCGTGGACGGCCTGCTCTTCCGTCAGGCGGTCACTGCAGGGCCAGCGCCCATTCAGCCTGTCGTCGAGACATTCATCAGAGGACTCCCGAAGGACGGCAACGCTCGGCCCTGATTTCGGCCCAGGCTAAAGCCCCGGCCTTCTCCAAGCACGAGGCCCCCACGCCGTCCGTGAGGCTGAGTCAGTGGGCTGCACGCACCCAGTCGCGGATACCACCAGGAACGACGGTGTCGGCCTCCTGGGGCAGGAGAGCGCCTCCGGCGATGGCGCGGCCGAGATACGGCAGCTGACGCAGCACACGAGGACGGCGGCCGGCGATCGACCCGCGCTCCTGCAGGATCACGCGCGCCAGGTCAAGTGTGTCTGCCTCCTCAGCGCCTCGAACAACAACGGTCGGGCCCGAATGGGGGTTCATAGCGACATCTGCGACCGCAGCCGCTGCGGCATCGGCCGACAGTGGTGCCATGCGCATGGCCGGCAGCAGGGTCACGGGGCCGAGGGATGCACGGCGCACCACGTCTTCGATCAGCTCGAACCACTGAGTGGAGAGCACCACCGTGGCCGGCACCTGCGCGGACGCGTAGATCCGCTCTTGGGCGGCCTTGGCCGCGTAGTAACCGTAGGCCCGACCAGCGTCAGGGTCGTCGGCGCCATAGATCGACACGCAGACCAGTCTGCCCACGCCGACCTCGGCTGCAGTGGCCGTGATGTTCTTCGCGCAAGTGGTGAAGAAGTCCGTGGCGCGGCGGCGGGACATGGTCTTCATGTCCAGGGCGTCGACGACGACGTCGGCACCCGTGAGCGCTGCCGCCACGCCCTGACCCGAGTAGGCGTCCACGCCGGTGGCACGGCTGGCGGGGAGCACTTCGTGGCCGTTGCGATGCAGCCGGTCGTAGATCTTGCTGCCGAGGAGACCAGTCGCGCCGAGCACGGTGATGTTCAGGGATCGTTCCTATCGATTGGGTCTGCACCGGTATCTATACCAACCGGTCCTGGACGTTGCCACATCACGCCGCAGTGCTTCCGCGATGCAGCAGGGGCGATCGTGGTGTTCGTGTTGGTTTGCGCCGGGGACGAGGGGCCATGGCTGCACGGCTCGTAGCGCCCCGGCCCTCGCGGTCGCGCGTCAAGCGGGCGGGATGGTCAGCCCGTGATGATGATCCGCTCGCCGTCGACGCGGACCTTTGCGGCGCGCAAGGGCTTTCCTGCTGGGCCGTTCTTCGGCTCCCCGGTGGCCAGGTCGAACATGCTGCCGTGGGCGGGGCACCGGATCCCCCGGCGACTGACCTCATCGACCGGTCGACCGGCGTGCGGGCACTGCTTGCGGAAGGCGCAGAAGACACCCGGCTCGGGCTGGGTCACCACGTAGGGGGGCATTGGGCAGTACGACGCCACCGCGGGCAGGGATGTCTGCGGTGTCCACCTTGGTGCCCGGGATCAGGGCGTCCTTGAAGCGATCGAACATGGTCAGTCTCCTGCCGAGGTGAGGGCGCGGGTGAAGTAGGTCTCGAAGGGGTACTCCTGGCCGCCCATGTGCCACTGTTCGAGGCCGGTCAGGTAGGCGCCGAAGAGCAGGCTGCGCACCTCAACGCCCGCCTCAAGACGAGGCCTACCGGTGGAAGCGAGGGCCTCAATGAGCCGCCCGGCCAACATGTCCAGGCTTGCGAGTACGGCTCGTCGGACGGCGGGCTCCTCGATGACCCAGCGCAGGCCCTTCCACTCGAATCCCGAGGCGAGGCCACGCAACCCCTCGGCCAGGTGGTCCGGGTCGAGGTCGGAGAAGGGCTCGTCACCGGGCTCCCAGGGGGTGGCGGTGAACAGCCCCTCTTTGGTCTGGAAAAGCCGGTAGACGGCAGCCTCGCGGCTATGGGGGTTGCGCTTCTGGGGTGAGGCGGCTCCATTTATCACCATAGACCGGGGGGCTTCACCCTCTCGCCTGGCACCCCTGCCGCTCCCCTCCCACTGGGAGATGCTCGCTGGAAGGGCATCCAGTCGGGAGCAGTGAGAGTTGTCGTCAAGCCTTCAGGGGCGTGCGGCTGTCGAGATGCAGCGAAGACTGCACACGACACGCGAGGAAGACTGCACAGACGCCGCCCTCCAGGACCTTGTGTGCAGAGTCTGCCAGGCGACCCTTCACCGGCCTAGACCGTTCATGATGGGTCCGTGACTACTCCGTCAGGCGCACCAGACGTCTCCGCCGACACCGAGGTCCGGCTCCTCACCGCACGCCTCAACCGCGCACGAACCCACTACCTGGACTTTGCAGAGCTGTGGGCGGCATACCTGGAGGGGCACCCACACTCCATCGCCCGGGAGATCCTGACCGACGGAACCGTGACCATCCGCCTCGACCGAGTGGCTCCCATCCCCGCAGAGCTGTCCATCCTTCTCGGAGAGTTCCTCTACGAGATGCGTGCAGCGCTGGACAACTGCCTCTACACAGCAGCCGTCATCGCATCCGGGCAGAACCCGCCTCCAGGGGCCGAACGACTCGAATGGCCCATCCGCACCGACCAAACTCAGTGGAAGAGCCAGGCCAACCGCTACAAGCATCTGCCAGCCGAACTGACTGAAGCTCTCGAGGCCATCCAGCCCTACAATGCCGAGCTCCCCGCCTGGAACTGCCTGGCGATCCTCCATGGCCTGGCACGATTCGACCGGCACCGCAGCCCATGGCCCCTGGCTCTCTTCCTCGTCAAGACACAACTGCAGGTCCAGCCTGACGTCGTCGAGCCACTCGACGTCGCCTGCAACCGAGTGATACACCCAGGCGAGACACTCGCCACGTTGCGCCTCTCCCCCGGGCACGTTCTCTCACCGACCAACTTCGACTTCCACGTCGAGTTCGATGTCGACCTCGCTGACATCGAACCTTCCGAAGGTCCCGAGGGTCTGCACGTCCGCCCCTGGGGGTCCCTCGCTCACCGCCTGCAGAGCGTCCACCGCGCAGTGACGGAGTACTGCGACGACCTGCTCCTTCTGGCGGCTTCCTGCCGAAAGCACTGACGAGTCGCCCCCCTCAAGGACAGCCAACCTCACGCATGGAAGCTGCCCGTGAGTATGAGTTTGCCGCAGGCGACACGGCAGGCGGGCGCGGGAAGTTCGAGACAATGACTCCATGTCAGATCTGTCGTGGGTTGCCCCTGTAGTAGCAGCAGTGTCTGCCGCGTTCGCCGGGCTGTCGGCATGGGGCACCGCCCGCCAGGCCAAGTTCGTGCGTGACCAAACTCAGATCCAGCGTGAGCAGGTTGAGACAGCACGTCGGCAGATCGAGCTGCAGCGCGAGCAGGCAGAAGCGGCCGCCCAGCCCTACGTGTGGGCCGACATCCAGCCGGACCCTCAAGTGGGCCACATGCTTCAACTGGTCGTGAGTAACGCAGGTCCGACTGTGGCCACGAACGTGCGTGTCACAAGCACGCCCCCGCTGCCGTCGGCGCCTCCATACACGGAGCGGATAGACAGCCTGGAGCTAGTGCTGAAGAGGGGGATCAGTTCTCTAGCACCTCATCGTTCACTGCGATGGATCCTTGGTGTGAGCAGCGACCTCTTCAAGCCGAGTGCTCCTGAGCCGATCACGCTGCGAGTGGAAGCTGAGGGACCCCACGGCCCGCTGGCGCCTCTGGAGATCCGCGTGGACTTCACCGATTGGGCCAACGCACGAGATGCACCTGAGGGGTCATTGCATCAGGTGCATCGCGCCATCCAGGAGCTGACCAAGAGCGTGACGAAGGCCCAGGACCGCTAAGCGGTGCCGGCTCTAGACCGCCAGAGCCGTCGTCTCCGTCATGGCACCCGCAGGCTCAGATGGCTGAGCTCCTTCACCGACATCATCGGCACTCCGTTCTTCGCGACCTTGAGGTGCCCAAAGACCATGAACTGCGCCTCGACGACGTCGAAGAGGCTCTGCCACCGCAATCCTCGCTGGTGGTTCATCGCCTCCACGACGGCCTTCGCGATGGCCGCGGACATGTGGAAGGCGAACAACCGGTCAGTGCCTGAGCGAACGTTCAAGAACCAGTGGGGCAGCTCTGCGCTGGTGCGGTTGACGGTGGTGACTTCACCCCAGACGAAGCAGTGGGTTCCCAACGCTGTCTGTGGAAGGACCGTTGCATGGTGGATGGCGTCCCGCATCCGCGCCTCGCCCCGCTCAGGGACGTTGATCGGACGGTCCGACTGTGCATAGGACGGGTCCTTCAGAACATGTCCGTGTAGTGCGCGCAGCCCCACTGACCTGTTGCCGCCTCGGTCACTTGGTTCTGTGATGTGCCGACGGGCTGGGCTCGCTCCGGGCTCGCGGTCCTCGGCATCCCGGAGTCGAAGGCCTGCCCCGGATGCACCGATCAGCCCATCCAACCGTGGCTGCAGCACCTCGCCATGGTTCTCACGGCTGCGAACAGGGCGGGTGCCGTCGGCCGGCACGTTGTCCACCGCTCCACCGCCCTGCGCGCAACCTTCTGGGTGGTGGCCGGCGAACTTGGCCGAGGTGTTGCCGGACCGGTGGACGAACCAGGCTCCCCCGTCACAGTCGACGCATCGAAAGCCGTTGCCTTGTGACCGATGGAGCGCTTTGAAGTCGTCGCTGGCATGCTGGAAATCGACCGCGTTCCAGGTCTGCCCCGTATGGATGCTCCGAGCACGATCCATGTCTCTCTCCTCCGCGATATAGACACGGCCAAGCTAGAGCACCGCCCTGACAGGTTTAGGGCGTGTCTCCCAAATCCGCAGTCTGCGTCGGTAAGGGTGATCGCATGTCGCGGTTGCAGACGCTCTCGGACGCCGAGTGGGACTTGATCGAGGACTTCATGCCGTCTTCGGACGGGCGGCGGGGTCGTCGGTTCTCGGATCACCGGTTGGTGGTCGAGGGGATCATCTACCGCTACCGGACCGGCGTTGCGTGGCGGGACCTGCCTGCGGAGTTCGGTCCGTGGCAGACGGTGTGGAAGCGGCACCGCCGCTTCGCAGGCGACGGGACCTGGGACAAGGTCCTGACGGCCTTGTTGACCAGGGCAGACACCATGGGCGTGATCGATTGGGATGTTGCGGTCGATTCGACCATCGCGCGTGCCCACCAGCACGCGACGAACACCAGGCGCCTCGCGGGGGGGCTCCATCGAATTACATGATGCAGATGCCCGAGCCGGTCGATCATGCGATCGGGCGATCGCGTGGCGGTCTGTCGACGAAGGTCCATCAGCTGTGCGACGGCAAGGGACGTCCCATGGTCATCGCCGTCGGGCCGGGGCAAGGCAGCGACTCGAAGATGTTCCCGCACCTGCTCGCTGCGGTTCGGGTCCCGCGCGACGGGGTGGGGCGGCCTCGCACCACCCCTGACGCGGTGTTGGCAGACAAGGCGTACTCCTCGCGAGTTCACCGCACCCTGCTGCGCAGTCGAGGGATCACGGCTGTGATCGCTGAACCTCGGGACCAGCAGTCGAACCGGAAACGCCGTGGTTCGCGTGGCGGACGCCCGCCGCTGACCGATCCAGGCAGGTACGTCAAGCGGCACGTCATCGAGAACAGCTTCGAGCGGTTCAAGCAGTGGCGCGGCCTGGCGACCAGATACGACAAGCTCGCCTCGACCTACCGCGCCGCTGTCCTGCTGCGGGCGATCCTTCTATGGCTCCCCGCCCTCACCGAGCGGCCGTGACCACGGGCGTGGTTTCACGCTCATGCCGATGTGCGGACAATCGGTGAGTCGTCGGCACGGAGCGTCCGATTTGCCGCTATGCGCTCGAGCCGATCTGAATCCTGGTCAGGAGTTGATCGGGCGCCTTGCGCGCACGGCGGGCAGGGCACGCCTTAACAGACGGACCCAGAGGGACCAGCGGGCTGCCGCCACGCCGTCGGCCCGGTCGAGAAGGTCTTCGAGCACTGCGTCGTGGAGCGGGCCCACCAGGAAGATCCACTGCATGTATTGCGGAAGCGGGACCTCCAGTTCGAGTTCATGGACGAGCACAGATCCAATTGGACGGGGGTGGACGACGAAACGGTGTTCCCCGTGCCAGTGAGGGGATCCGAGGATCGTGTCGAATTCGAAGACCACGCAGCCGCGGGCGCGCGCGGTGCAGCGATACCGAACCGGGCCGTGCCCGCCTTTGGCGCCAGCGGCGACTTGCCGGTCGAGGCGCATGGGGAACCACAAATGTCGTGGCCACAGGGCGTCGGTGTTGCTCCCCAGGCCGTCCAGCAAGGTGTCCACCTCGCCGGTCGTGGCCGCCAGGTGACGCCGATGCGTGTTGCGGATCTTCATGTCTCCAGGGTCTCAGCGGCGGGCTCGCCCCGTCACCCCGACGTCCGCTTCTGTCGCGAAGCGCGCGTCGTGAGCGAGACGTCGCATGGAATTGGGAGACACGCCCTAGGCGGCGGCCGGCATGGCGGCCGCCGCCGTCGGAGATGTCGCCGAGCCCCTTCACATCCACGCGCACCCAGAACCCGGGGTGCGCGTACTCACCCCAGCGGACTGACTCGCCCGTGGCGAACCCTCCCGGTGGTGTCGATGTGCATCACGCCCCGTCCGCCACGCCAACGGTCGTCCGCGGCATTCTCAGTTGACCCAGGGTTGCGAGGAGGACTGCCATGACTAAGGGCACCAGTCCAGCGCTGATGAACAGCGTGTGGGTGTCGATGTGCCGGCTGAGCAGCCCGGTGAGGGCAATGGACAGCGGCATGAAAGCGATGGAAATGAAGAAGTCGAGGCTGGCGACCCGGCCAAGCATCTCAAGCGGGACATGCTCCTGGAGGACTGTGCCCCAGATGACCATTCCGATCCCGATCAGCGCGCCGTAGATCGCGAGCCCCACACCGATGGCCCACGGGTTGCTGGTCAGTGCAGGGATGGTCAAAGGCAGGCAACCGAGCGCCCAGGCGCCGATCATGGCGGGCAGGAAGCGTTCCGGTGTGCACCACGACCCCGCCAGCAGGGACCCCACCAGTCCACCGACGCCGAGAGCCGCGAGGACGGCCCCGTACAGGGCTGGCCCGTTCTCGTGTGAAGAGCGCATGAGGGCGGGCAGGAGCACTTCAAGCGGTCCGGTCACGACCAGCCCCATGACGGCCGCGAACAGGACACTGGTGCGGACCCAGCGTGTGCGGGCGGCGTAGCCGAACCCGTCGAGCAGGTCGCCGATCGGCGAGGCCGCCGACGCGTCAGCCTCACTCTCGGCGGGCGTAGGGGCAGGCAATTGCAGAGCGGCGAGCAATGCGACAGCGAGTGCCGCTGCGATGAGATACCCGCCAGCGGCGGGCATGCTGACGCCGATGACTGCTCCGACGGCGGCGGGCGCGAGTGCCTGGCCGACTAGGGGGCGGATGGCACCCTCGAGGCCGTTGACAGCCATCAGGTCATCGCTTTCCACCAGGACTGGCACGAGGGCGGTGTACGCGGGGAAGAAGAACGCGGTGGAAACGCCGATGAAGAACGCGGAAGCCGCGAGCATCCAGAAGGCGACCATGCCGAAGACGGCGACTGTGGAGGTTGCCGTCGCGATGGCCAGGTTCAGAGAGAGCACGCCCACGATGACGGACTTGTTGGGGATCCGGTCAGCAAGGACACCGGCCGGCAGGGACCCGGCGAGAAGGCCGATGCCGCTCCAGACCACGACTCCCGAGAGCGTGGCGGGCGTGGCACCCAAGTCGAGGGTCTGCATGGCCAAGTAGAGGGCCCAGGCGCCCTGGGCGAAGATGGTCAACACCATCGCGGCGAACAGCCAGCGGTAGGTGGGAATGGTCAAGGGGCGCAGCGGATTCACGGCATGTCCTTCGGGTCGAGATCAAGGTGGGGCCAATCGGCCAAGTCGTCGAGCATCTGCCGGTCATGCGTGGCGACGATCACCGCGCAAGGGGTCTGCAGAAGCTCTGTGGTGATGTCATCGACGAGGCTCGACGACAGATGGTTGGTGGGCTCGTCCAGGAGCAGCAGGTCCGGGTCCTGCGCGAGGCACAGGGCCAGGTGGAGACGTCGTTGCTGTCCTTGCGACAGGCGCCCCACGGGGGTGCTGGTCGCGGAGGCCTCGAGCAGTCCCAGTGAGCCGAGAGAGGGTGCCTGAGATCGGCAGCCCAGCTTCGCCAGGTACGTCTCGTAGGCCACGTGGGCAGGGCTGGTCCGGTCCCAGTCGGGGACCTCCTGGGACAACAGGGCGATGCGTGCGCTGGGGTTCACCTGCACGTACCCGGTGGTGGGGACTAACCGCTGTCCGAGAACCGCCAGCAAGGTGGACTTGCCCGCGCCGTTCGGCCCGGTGACGACCAGCCGGTCTCCCCCGTTGACTCCGATCGAGACAGATGTGTCCAACCGGCGCTCCACGGTGAGCATGGAGGCGTTAACGATGCTCATTCCGCGTCGTGCCGAGGACTTCGGCCACGCCAAACGCAAAGGGGGTTCCGGCACGTCGATCTCGTGCCGCTCCAGGTCTTCGACACGTCGCTTGAAGGCCTGTACCACCCCCGCGGCGCGGGTGGCGCGCTGGTGCTTGCCGGTGCCCTTGTCAGGTCGCCATCCGCCCTGGGACAGGCGGGAGCGCGCCTCGGCTGCAGCACGTGTCAGCTGCGCGTGGCGGGCGACCTGGGCGGCATGGTCCTGCTCCCACGAGACTCGTTCCCGTTGCCGGCCTTCGACCCATCCCTGGTACCCGCCCGCATAGGTCCGAGGTCGGCCGTCACGGGTCGGATCGAGATCCAGGAAGGTGGTCGCCACGTCGCGCAGCAGAGCGCGATCGTGACTGACCAGGGCCAGACCGCCGGCGTGGTCCCGCAAACGTTCGGTCAGGAAGGACAGCCCTGCGGCGTCCAGGTGGTTGGTGGGCTCGTCCAACAGGAGCAGGTCAGGGGTCGAACCGAGGGCGACGGCCAGCCGGACCCGGTACCGCTGGCCGACCGACAAGGTCGACAGGACGCGATCGCGGTCGCTGCAGGCGTTCAGGCCTTCCAGAGCGATGTCCACACGTCGTTCGGCATCCCACGCGTCCAGCAACGTGGCCCTCTCGAGCGCAGCCGAGTAGGCATCGGCTGCGTCGTCCCCTTCGGCGAGGGCAGCGCTCGTCGCGTCCAGTGCCTCGAGGGCAGACCTGGAGGGGCCAGTCGCCTCGGCGATGAGGTCGCCCACCGTGCAGTCGCCTTCGGTGGCCATGCCCTGTTTGACCAGGACGAGGGAACCCGCCTGGGTCACGACGCCTGAGTCAGGTTGCAGGACTCCGGCCAGCAGATGGAGCAAGGTGGTCTTGCCCCGGCCGTTGTCGCCGACGATCGCCAGACGCGACCCGACAGAGACCGTGACGTCCACCCCGTTCAGGACATGCCTGTCCCCCAGGGTGATGTGAATGGATTCAGCGCGGATGTGTGCGGCGTGCCCCTGGGGCGTCCCGTTCCACACACACGACCGCAAGGATCGTGAAGTTGGCATTGCGTACTCTCAGCTCGTCATGGAGCCGGGCACCACAAAGTGACCGCCCGGCAGATGGCCAGGACGGCAGACGAGAGATCAGAAGGGGTCCCGCCGCCGTCAGCGGGCGGAACGCAGCTTCATCGAGGCGATGCCTGAGTACATGGGGCTGAGGGTACCTAACCGGGTGAGTCTTGGGCGAACCAATTAACCTCCCCGATCATTCCAGCTAGCTGGAGCACTTCGTCGGGCATGAGCCCCTCCCGTCAGCCGAAGTCCCCAGATGGAGCCCCGTACTGGGCACCAGGGGGTGGGCCGGTCACCTCCGCTCTCCACCCCTCGATCGCTGCTAGATCCAGCGAGAGTTCGCGAGGGGTCTTGTAGATCCGTTCATGCCGAGAGGCACTGCCGTTCACGCTCGGAGGTTCCACGAGCAGACCGTCCTGGGGGTCTCCCGTGGTCCAGCTGACCGCGGTGGCCGAGGGGTCCGGTGCGAAGACGCCGGCGTGGGGACGACTCGGTTCAAAGCACCAGAGTTCCGCCCCTGTAATCTCCAGGAACTCCTGCGACAGAACCCATCCTGGCCGATGACTCAACAGGGCCGACAGACTCATCTCATCAGGGTGATGCTCCTGGTCGCGGCTCGGCATACCACCGAGCTGTCCCCCGCCCAGTGTGTGGCGTGCAGGCCTGGCTGCCTTGCGCGCGCGCCTCTTGCGGTTCGATGACTTAGACATCTCTCTCCTTGGTTTCTGCGCCTCAGCCGATGAGGTAGCTGATGGCGTCGGGGGTGGTCGTGTGGTCTTCGGCCCAGGCGCGCGTGCCTTCATTGCTGGGCGGGACGAGGTCTAACCAGGCGTCCAGGGATCCTCTGCCCGCACCCACTGAGCCGGTGAGGATCTGGTGGGCGATGAGGAAGACCGCTGCGCGTGACTGGGGGCAGTCTGGGGCGCTCACACCCCACCGCGGACCGCGCTCTTTGGTGCGCGCCTGCGCCTCGGCCCGCACCTGCTGGGCCCATGCGGGGAGTCCGGTAGCGGTGCTGATGGCCACCGTGTGGAACAGGAGCACAGCGATGGACCGGGCCCTACGCAGGTACTCGGTGCCGGTGACGGGTTCGCCATGACAGAACACGGTGCTCCCGCGGAGAGCCGCGAGCACTACTTGTTGCTGAACCAGGACCGGTTGACCGGCCAGCGTCAGGGCCGTTGTTCCCAGATCGTCTTCGCATTGGGGCACCCGTCCAGTTGCGCGTGGGTTGCCGCAAAGAGGGGTGAACCCGCCGGCCCGTAACCCTTGCAGTCGGGTCGAGCGCAGCTTGACCCTGCACCCCGGGCAACGGGTGATCAGCAGGCAGCCGTGTTTCAGGCAGGCCGTCACCCATGGCAGGCGCCAGTAGCTCGCCCAGGGCTGACCTTCTCCCACGCAGGCAGGGCATGCCTGGGTGCGGATCAGGGAGAACCATCCCTTCGCGCTGGCCGCTCGTGCGGCGTAGCGGTGGTGGTTGTGGATCTTGGGCACCACCTCGTATCGGGAGAGGGTCAATTCATGGAGAGCCGATTCAGGGGTGTCCGTCAGGCGCGCCAGGGTGGCCACGAGCTCGGGTGAGGGGGCGGCGTTAAGGAACCGAAGGGTGGATCCCGAGAGACGTTTGAGGTGGCGGGTGAAGGGGGTGATGGCCAAGGCATTGGCCGCGGCCACACGCTCAATGTAGGAGTCCATGGCTTCGTTTGGCCCGGGGGTGACACGGACCGGCAGCGGAGTGATCATCCGGCGTGTTCCCTGAGGTCTTGCTGGCGCGCCCGGCGGTTGTGGGTGGTCGTGGTGGTGAGGATGTCGGCCAGGCCGGGTCCGTCGATCTGGGCTGCAGCGGATTCGTGGAGGTGCATGCGGGTCTCCGGGTCCAGGAGGTGGTCGAAGTCATCGATCTCGTCGAGGCGAACGCTGGGGACTGGTCCGTGCTGGGGGTGCCCGCGAGCCACGTGCATCCAGATCCAGGCACGGGTCATCGTTTCGGCAGAGAACTCCTCTCCTGCTGGGATCCAGTGGGCGGGCGTGGGCAGTCTCGGCAGGTGCGGTTGAGACCGGAAGACGGTGCGGCGGAGTCGGAAGTCGATGAGCCCGTCGGTGATGAGATCCTCGGCGGTCTGCAGGAGAAGCCGCTGCTGGTCTTCGTCGAGGCCGCCTCGGGTGATCACGGCGTGCAGCAGGCGATGCTCGAGGGGTTCACCGGAGAGTCCGTGGGCTGCGCGGGTCCTGGCCGAGGAGACAGGTGTGCCGGTGGCCTCGTCCAGGAGCATGTGTAGGGCCAGGGTCGTTCCCGTCTGGGCAACCATGGAGGGGCGGCGGCCGGGGGCATGCAGGCCTGGCTGGGTGATGGTGGGTACGTGGCGCGGGGATAGGCCGGTGGACTGGGACCAGTCGGCCAGCTTGGTGACGGTCGCTCGCAGGCGGGCACGAGACATGGCAGTCACAGTGGCCCCCGAGACGGCCCGCTCGGATTGGAGTGGCCGGTCGCGCCGAGGGCCGGTCCGGCCCCTGGCAGGCCCCCGGGTGACCATCGCACGAGTGAGCGTCATCAGGTGCCCTACCGTCACAGGATCACCGCAGGGGTAAGCACCCCACCAGGTCAGCGTCGATGGCTGGGCGCCGGCAGAGGCGGGCTGCTGATCGTGGGCCATGGCTTGGGCCATGCCCTTGCAAGTCTTGCGGAGCCCCGACAGGCGCTGACGGGCCGAGAGGCTCCCGGACAATGCATCGTCCAGGATCCGGTCGTAGGACTGCACGATCTTCAAGGTGGCCTCCGGGACGGGGCGTGGGATCTGCGGGTTCTCCGGGTCGACGAGGTAGGTGTGGCAGCGCAGGCAGACTGGTTGCAGGGCCAGGCGCCATCGAAGGCTCTGGTAGCCGGTCTTCACGGTGCACTGCGGGCAGATCCACCACTGGTGGGGGTGCAGCTTCCATCCGTGGCGCCGTTGGACCCGGTAGCCGCGGATCGAGGGGACCCACCGGTCCATCGTCATGGCTTTGATCTGCTCTGGGGCCAGCCCGGTGGCCGTGTGGACGGGGACCACTACTGATGCCGGGGCCGAGGCGTTGTCAAACACTCCTGTCACATCAAGCCTGATGGGTGCCATTCCCGACTGACGGTAGCGCTGCAGATATCCGGTGAGGGACTCCCCCGGCAGCGGGGGCATGTGGACAGGACGGCTCATTCCTTCGTCTCCGGAACCGCCGCGGTGGGGCCGTCGGAGGAGGAGCCGGCGGCGTCCTGCGACGGAGTCTGTGCCGGTGGCGTGGAGCCGGCCTTCTTCTTGCGTCTGTTCTCCGTGCGGCGGGAGCGCTGGGTCGCTGCCTCCCGCAAGGACGCTTCGGCGGCGGTTGCTCGTGCCGACAGCGGAACGGCGCGCAGTCGTTCCCGGGTAATCACGTCCTCGCCGGCGTCGAAAGTTTCCAGGATCACGGTGGTGATCAACCGGTGGATGTCACCGAGGTAGCCCTGGGTGCGTTGCCAGATCTCGCCGGCCAGCTCGTTGGTCAGGGTGCCGGTGGTCGCCGTGTCGAGGTGGCACATGAACTTCTCTTCCACCCCACGCAGCATTGCCTGGAACCGGGCTCGTTCACTGACCGGGAAGATGGCATGCGGCTGCAGCTGCAGCGGTGCCAGGCGGGTGGCGATCTGCGCATCGGCGTACACGTCACTGTCCTCGAGATTCGCCCCGACCAGGATCATCGTACCCCCGAGCTCTCCGAGCTCGGTATTCAGGAACTTCAAGTAGTCCAGCACGTCGCGGGCATCGGCCTGACTGGTCTTGAGCATGTGCGCGTCGTCCAGGATGAGCAGTTGCACCCCATGGGTCCGGATGGCTTCGACCACCCGAGTGGTGGTGGCTCGGGTCTGTCCGATCGTGGGGTACCCGAGGAAAGACAGCAGGGCGGTGTTGACCTCCTGGATTCGCGACGCTGCGCGCAGGGTGATGTAGACCTGGGGGATCCAGTCCACGGTGGCGCCGGTGCCCACGGTGCGGGTGGGCAGGATCCCCGGATCAGTGGTGGGCACTGTCTCGCGGTAGAGCTGGTGGGCCAGACGTTTGATCAGAGTTGACTTGCCCACCCCGTTCGCCGCCGAGAGCCCGATGATCGTCTTGGCACCACGTGGGGCGTATTCGTTGCGCAGCACTTCGGCCTGCATCCGTGTGCTGGTCTGTCGGACACGGGGGCAGTCAATCGGCTGGGCGGCCATCCACCGGTTCAGAGCAGTCCAGTGCTCGTTCTGCTCCTGCTGGTTCAAACGCTCGAACTTGCGGACGGTGATCGGTTTGAGCCCACTCGGCTGCGATGTCACCGCCTGGTGGTGCCAGTCATGCGAATTCATCGTGCTCTTCCGGATAGTCGGGCCACGGCTCGGACAGATCAGCCAGACCGAACCCCGCTGGCGGGGTGTCCTCGGTCCGTCCACCAGGCAGGGAGAGCAGATGGTCCCGGCCGGCGCGAGAAGTCCGCGGTTTGGGGACGTGGGCCTGTTGTAGTGCTCGAGCGTGGGCAACCTCGTCGTGGTCGCGTTGGCCTTGATCCCAGCGCATGCGGGCGGCCGAGAGCTTGTGCGCCCAAGTCTCATCCCGGGGGGCAGTGGCCAGCTGTCCGATCTCGTCGATCAGCTCGAGCATCGAAACCTTCGCCGAGTGTCGGCGCCCGGCCCGGCGGCGGATCTGGGCCAGGGCCTGATCACGGACGATCTCGACCATAGGGGCGTGCAAGAGGTGGCGGCCCCGCCAGGGGATCTCGTGGATCCGGTCCGTCTCGGGATGACGGAACCACAACCGGGTGGTGTCGCGAGGGTCGTAGTGGAACGGGGCGGCAGCATCCTTATCCCGGAACGCACCGGCCCGGCAGTCACGGAACTCGTCCAGGACCTCGGCGTCGTAGGCCATGTTCTTGTACTCGACACCGGCATGACGGATCGTCAGCCACCGGATCGGCAGGAACTGATAGATCAGGTCCGGGTGCTGTGGGTAGTGCAGGCGCCCGGTGGACGCCAGCATCGCATCGAACATCTCCAACGGGGTCAGGGCCTGCTCCTCGGTCCCGGGCCAGATCAGCCCGGTGTGCGGGCGACGGTGATAGTCCACCGCCACGAAAGCCCGCAGATAGGCCTCCAGTTGCCGAGCAGTCAGCAACGGTTCATCGGCCTGAACGCCCACGATCGAGCCTCGCTCGGAGACGTTGCGGCCCTTGTAGCCGGGCAGCTGTTGGTAGGCCCGTTGGAGGGTCTCATGGAAGCGCTCGATGTGAGGGTTGTCGGTAGGCCGACCGCCCCGGGTCAGTGACAGGGTGATGCCGAACTGCTGAAGCAGGGTCCGGAACTGGTCGCTGATGTAGGTGCTGCCGTGATCGGTGTGCATCTCCACTGGGGTCACCGCGGGGATGTAGTGCACTCCCAAGGGCCCCTCGTCCTCTTTGACGTGCCGCGGGCACTGCGGGGCGCTCATCTCTAACCCGGTGGGGACTCCGCACCAGCGCCAGTCGTCGATGGCCCCGTCTGCGGCGACCATGGAAAACGGGCGCATCGCGTCGTAGAGCACCAGACCCAGCTCGAAGGACGTCACCGAACGGGGGAACACGCGCAGGGCCACGACCACGCGGGTGGGCACGCTGATGATCGTGCAGATCTCCACGCTGATGGGCTTTCCGGTGTACTCGTCCGTAACCAGGTTGTCCGCCCGGGTGACGTCGGAGGCGCAGTACCCCGGATGGTGCAGGGCGGCACTGGAGGTGGTGGCGATCTTGCGCAGGCTGCGGGAACGATGTGCTCGGGTGCCCTTGCCCAGACGCCGGTAGTAGTGACGCAGGAAATCTGACTCAAGCCGGTCAGGCACCTGCACGTCACTCTGGCCCCGCTGCCGGAGAAGGGCATAGATGCGGCGTTGGATCTCCTGCTGGTTGACTGCGGAGATCTCACCGTCGAACTGGCCGAAGACTTCATCGGCCGCCTGGCGGTACCGAACATCGATGACGCCGAAGTCTTGAACCTTGCGCAGCGCCCTGCCGTCGATCAGTCCGCGCAGGCCGTGTTCGGCGAAGCTCTCACCCCAGGACTGAAGCGTGCGCAGCCCGATCTCAGGGCGCTGAACCTCTCCGTCGTAGACGCGGCGCATCAGCACCCGGTCGGCGCGCTTCTCCAGGCTCACCAGCCGGGCCATCGCCTGATACTTGGCGCGCGGACTCACTCCCCACCCGGGTCCGAAGGGATAGAAGGGCTCGCCTTCCAGGGCCAGGGATGCGACCCCACGGCGGTATCCGGTGTTGACCTCGTTCACGCACTCGAGCTTGAACAGCGCATCCTGGCGGACGTTCTCATCGAGCTGATCCCACAGCGGATGTAGAGAGGCCATCACCCCGGTGATCTTTCCGCCCTCGAACCGGCGAGGGATCACCTCAGCATGGGAGATCAGCGTCTCCTGCCCGCCGGCGGCACGGACCAGCAGCCCTGCCGACTGGGGGGCGATCACCTCGACGGGTCCATGCTCGGTGAGGATGCTGTCCCCGGCCTGGATCCGGGTACTCATGGGGGCGCTCATCCGGCCCACCGCACCCTCGTTGAGCTGGCCAGCGACGCGTCCAGGTCTGCGGCCACCTGACCGGACCACACGTGGTGCCATAGCCCGGAGATCAGTTCTCCTGTCCCGTCGTCGGCGGCGAAGACCTCCGAGACCGAGCGGCCATGTCCCGCGAGCAACCGTTCCAGTCGCTGCCCAGCCACGGGATACCAGGGCATTGCAGCGCGGAAGCCGGCCAGCCAACGCAGGTTGGCTTCGTAGGCCGGGCCGTGGCCGGAATGGATGCGGTACTCCCACCCCAGTAGTCCGGCGCACGCTTCGGTGATGGCTGCTGCGACGAGGAAGCCCTCATCCTGGCGACGGGAGGGGCGAGCGTCCCAGAGGCACACCGTTCCTTCCCGGTCTATCGAGAGCAGGTCCGGGACATGTCGACGTCGTTTGCCATCTGGGGCAGCGAAGTGCAGACACGCAGGCTGGGCCAGCAACCACGTGACAGTCGGATCCCGGTCCAAGTGCAGGAGCAGACCGTGCTCAAGCCCTGACTCCATACGGAGAGGCGCCCCCATCGTGGAGCTGAAGGCGTCGACCGGGACGTGCCGGCTCTTCGGGGAAGACTTGACCCGACGTACCGGAGACAGAGTGGACGGATCGGGGAGATATTCGGGGGCATTGCAGAGGATCGTCTCGCCGGCGCGGGAGAACTCCCACTGATGCCAGGGCGCGTCTGGTCCCCCGCCGGGGTCGCCCATAGACTGGACCACAGCGGTACTTTCGATTGATCGTCGAGGTTGTTACCGCGTCGAGGGCGTGCTGGTGCCAGCCAGCGCGCCCTCGCTATGTAACGGGGCGCCTGCACTCGTCGCTACAGCTGAGACTAGGGCACTCCCCGGCCCACCGCAACGCAATTCCGACGTGCGCACCTCTCCGCCTCCGGGCAACCACATCGAGCACCCACCCCCGTCGCATCGAGCTACGAGATTGGTGGCCAGAGATCCGTCGTCTTGAGGTTGTGAAGGTGTCTAACCATACATGTACACGTATACACGCCCCCGGGGAGGGCGATGACACCCACCATGCCACCGGAAGCACGACTCAGCACGTCGTAAGTCCGAGCCGCTTGCCCGCAGTCAACCGCACGCCTAACCTCACATTTGTGACGTATCGACCCCTCTTCGGAGCCACCTCGTGAAGGCTCCCCTGTCAAAGCAGCTGCTATCGCCTTCGGATGCGACACCGAGCGAGCTTCTCCGGGCCCTGCGTCGCTCTCGGGAGCCGAATCCGGAGTACCGGTGTCTCAACCCAGAGTGCGCCAACATGTGCGCGTGGCCAGCCGAGGGCCGACGGGGGAGACCCCCCATGTACTGCAGTCGGAAGTGTCGTGAAACCAGTGAACGAACGCGTGAACGCCTCGACCAGGAGGCTCAGACCCTCCTGAAGGCTCTGAAGCGAAAGGACCTGGACTGGGAGCAGGAAAGGGCCTTCCAACAGGCACTGAGTCACCGGCGGTGGGCCCTGGAGCGATACCCCGCGCCACGCCCCTGACGTTCGGTGCAGTGCCGGAGAAGCGTCCTCCCCCAGGGGGTAGCACGGCCGGCGGTGACCGGAACTGTGAAGCAGTCGTAACCATGCTCCCGGTAGTTTGTCCCTGTGGAACAACCCCTTGACCGCGGCACGATAAGCGCATCCCTCGACACTTTCGGCCACGCCTGGACCGAGCGCATCGCCGGCTGGCGCCGCGACAACCAGGGCCACACAGAGAAGCGCTACGCCCAGCAGTACTGGTCCGACCTACTGCGTTGCTTCGGCATCATCCCTGAGCGGATCGACCTGTTTGAGCGCGGAGCCGCCCGGGCCTCCACCGGCGGCGCCGGCTACATCGACTTCTTCTGGTCCGGCGTGGCCATTGGAGAAGCCAAGTCTCTGGACCACGACCTCACGCGTGCGCACGAGCAGGCCCTCGACTATCTGGCCGGCGGCTCCGTCGGTCAGCACGAGTGGCCCAAGTACGTCCTCGTCACCGACTTCGCCCGCCTGCGCATCGAACGCCTCGGGGACGCCCCCTGGTCCACCGAGTTCAGCGTCGGTCAGATCGCGGACCACGTCGACGAGCTGATGTTCCTCGCCGGCCGCGAGGCCGTCACCAAGGCCGAAGAGGAGGTCGCCTCCATCCAGGCCGCCGACCTCATGGCCGGCATGTTCCAAGCCCTCGTCGGAGACGACGTCGACATCCCCGTCGGAGATGAAGCACCCCAGGACGCCGACGAAGAAGACTTCCGCGCCCAGGAGGCCTCCATACTCCTGACCCGGCTGCTGTTCCTGCTCTACGGCGACGACGCTGGCCTCTGGGAGGCCGACCTGTTCCACCGGTGGGTCGAGTACGACACCACCGCGGATAACCTCGGCCCTCAGCTCGATGCCCTGTTCCGCAACGTCCTCAACGTCGACCCCCGACGCCGCCGTGGCGTCCCTGAGTCGATGGAACGCTTCCCCTACGTCAACGGTGGCATCTTCGACGGCCGCGCCTCTGCCGGCTTCCTCACCCCCGGGTTCCGCGACGCCCTCCTCGAGGCCTGCCGCTTCCGCTGGACCGCGATCTCCCCGGCCGTGTTCGGTGCGATGTTCCAGCTCGTGAAGTCCAAGCAGGCCCGGCGCGGCGACGGTGAGCACTACACCTCCGAGGAGAACATCCTCAAGACCATCGGTCCGCTCTTCCTGGACGACTACCGCGCCCGCGCAGACAGGCTCATCCAGAACAAGACCACCAAACGCTCTGACCTTCTCGCTCTCATCGAGGAGATGGCCGCCAACATCTACCTCGACCCCGCCTGCGGCGCTGGCAACTTCCTCAACGTCGCCTACGGCGCCCTACGCGACATCGAAACCGACCTACTCCTGGACATGCACCGCCGCGCCGGGTCCACGATGAACCTCTCCCTCGACGCCACCCTCGAGCAGCGCCTCACCATCGACCGGTTCTACGGGTTCGAGATCAACTGGTGGCCGGCCAAGATTGCCGAAACCGCTATGTTCCTGGTCGACCACCAGGCCAACCGCCGTCTCGCGGCAGCCCTCGGCCAGGCTCCCGACCGCCTGCCCATCACCATCACAGCCACGATCATCCACCACGACGCTCTCAGCCTCGATTGGGCCGAGGCCCTGCCGACGACACCCGGCCAGACGTATGTGTTCGGCAACCCGCCCTTCCTCGGGGACACCAGCCGCAACAAGGGCCAACTCGCACAGATGCAGGCCGCCTGGGGCGGGGACAAGCAACTCTCCCGCCTGGACTATGTCACCGCCTGGCACGCACTTACCCTGCGATTGCTGGCAGACCGGGCCGGGGAGTGGGCCTTCGTGACCACCAACTCCATCGTTCAGGGCGACCAGGCCTCACGCCTGTTCGAGCCGATTTTCACCGCCGGCTGGCGTATCAAGTTCGCACACCGCGCCTTCCGCTGGGACTCCGACGCCCCCGGCAAGGCCGCAGTGCACTGCGTCATCATCGGCTTCACCCGTGATGCAGAAGTCCACCCACGGCTCTTCAACTACGAGCGGCCCTCGAGCCCGCCCATCGAACAGTCCAACGTGCGCCGAATCAACGCCTACCTCGTCGATGGGGTGAACGTGCTGGTCACCAAGCACAGTCGCCCGCTCTCCCCCGAGCTGAACATGCCCAGGTACGGCTCCAAACCCACCGATGGGGGGAATCTCCTCGTCAGCGTCGAGGACATTGACGCAGTGCGCGCCGACCCCATCGCAGCGAAGTACCTGCGCCCCTACGTCGGCGCCCGCGAGCTCCTCCACAACGAGGACCGGTGGTGCCTCTGGCTCGTGGACGCCACCGGCCAAGAGATCCAAACCTCCCCCGTCTTGCGCGAACGCGTGGATGCCGTTCGCCGTCTCCGCGCGCAGTCCTCGGCTGCGTCCACCCGCGAGTACCGACACCACCATCTCTTTCGCCAGGTCGACGCTATGGAAGGCGACTTCGTCTGCATCCCCATCCACGTTTCCGAAGACCGCCCGTACTTCCCCGTGAAGCTACTTCCCGGGGGTGTGATCGCCAGCAATGCCACGTTCCAGTGCGCTGACCCAGACGGGTTCCAGTTCGCCGTGCTCTCCTCGTCCATGTTTCTCACTTGGCAGAAGACCATCGGCGGGCGAATCAAGTCCGACCTGCGCTTCGGCTCGACGCTCACCTGGACGACTCTTCCCCTGCCGGCCTTGGAAGAGAAGAGCCGCGCGCGGATCGTCGCGGCCGGCCAGAAGGTCCTCGCGGCACGCGCGTTGCACCCCGAACGATCCCTAGCTCAGCACTACACCGCCCTAGGCATGGACCCCGCCCTGCTGAAGGCTCATGACGCCCTCGATACTGAGGTGGACAAGGCCTTCGGGTCGGCCCGCCGGTGCCGGACGGAGCTGGAGCGGCAGGAGCTGCTCTTCTCTCGTTACTCGGAGATGACGAGCTGACCCGGAGAGTCGCGCGTACGAGCTTCATCTTCCCCTGCACATCCGCCCCACACCCATACGGCGCAGTCCCGGGATGTGGGGAGGTACTCGTCGGCCGGATCATTACCCGACCAACGTCACTGGTCAGTCCACATGTACTGATCGGGGACGTTGGTCAATCGTGAGAATGGCGGCTGGTTCCCGCAGGCGGTGTGGGGCCGGTGCTGGTTGTAGTAGTGCAGCCAGCCATCGAGCTCGCCGCGTCGTTCGGTCTCTGAGGTGTAGCAGCGAGCGTAGGCCCACCCATCGGCCAGGGTCTGACGGATTCTCTCGATCTTCCCGTTGGTCTGCGGACGATACGGTCGCGTGCGCTTGTGCTTGATGCCGAGCTCGTGACAGGTATCCCGCCACAGGTGCGAGCGGTAGGCGCCGCCGTTGTCCGACAGCACCCGCTCGACGGTCACACCTCGCCGGTTGAACCACTCGACGGCCCGCACCAGCACGGCCGAGGCTGTCACGGCGGTTTCGTCGTCGTGGATCTCGGCGTAGGCGACGCGGGAGTGGTCGTCGATGACGGTGTGGACGTAGGCCTTGCCCATCAACGAGTCGGAGTACTTGCTCCTGAGCTTGCCTGGTGTAGCTGCCCGGTTCTTCTCGCCCTGTCGGCGTCCGACGTAGCGCCAGCCTCCGCCGTCGGGGATGTTGCCGAGCTTCTTCACGTCGACGTGGAGCATCGCGCCGGGATGGTCGTGCTCGTAACGGCGCACCGGTTCCCCCGTGGCGCGGTCCACATGCGACAGCCGGTTCAGGTGGGCGTCGGTCAGGATCCGGTGGACCGTCGACGGCGCGATCCCCAGCCGACATGCCAACTGCACGGGTCCTTCTCGGAGTCGTAGCCGCAGCTGGATACAGCGGCGAGTGACCTTCGGGCTGGTCTTGTTCGGTGAGTGGTGCGGTCGCGAAGAACGGTCCTGCATGGACTCACCCGCTCGGTAGCGGTCCGCCCAGCGCTTCACGGTGGGCCAAGAGACCTGGAAGCGGGCGGCAACCTCGCTGATCGGCCATCCGTCGTCGACGACGAGTTGGGCGACCTTCAAGCGGTGGCGAGGTGTGAGGGCGGCGTTGGCGTGGGGCATGGCTGCTCCATGCGGCAGCGGGCGGCCCAAGAGGGGCCGCCCGCTGCCGCTGTTGGTCGTTGAAGTGTCAGGTCACAAGGCGGGGATCAGTTTCTCTTGCATCCAGCCAGCAAGGCTCGTTGGAGTCGTGCTGGTTGCTGTGCGCAGTTGTTCCGGGTGGAAGTCGTCGCGCAGTCCAGTGCTCATGCCCAACACGGCGTCGGCCATTCCCGGGGGCATGCCGGCCGTGAGGTATTGCTGGCGCATCAGGTCATCGCTGATCTGCTCTGCCTGGACATGCCGCCCGGTCAGGTCGGTGAGAAGCGCGGCCACGTCGTTCCACGACAGATCCTGCGGGCCATGGACCGCCTGTACCCGATGTCCATGCCACGACGGGTTCAGCAGTGTCAGCGCGGCAACCTCGGCGATGTCGCGCGGCGAGACCCAGCTGAACCGATGGTCCAGAGGCAGGACCGTCCGCAACCGTCCCTGGCGCACATCCTCCATGCTCAGCAGCAGGTTGGTGAAGAAGTAGCCGCAACGCAGGTGCGTCACGTCCGCGGCCAGGCGGTCGAGGGCGACCTCGGTGGCGGCGAGGCCGTCGATCTCACCGACCCCATGCCGCTTCTCCGCACCGACGCTGCTCTGGAACACGACCCGAGCAATGGTATTCGCCTCGACCGCGGCGACGATGGCCTGCGTCGCCCTGACGTAGTCAGCCAGCGGATCAGCCGATGCGGTGCTCGGGTCGACCCAGTAGATGGCATCTACCCCGCGGGTGGCCTTCACGACCTGCTCGGGGTCAGTGGAGTCAGCTTCCACGACGTCGACGTGTGTGAGGAGATCGATGGGGATCTTGGATGGGGTGCGGGCCAGAAGCAGTGGCCGCACACCGGCACGGATCATCATGCCGGTCAGGTGGGTGCCGACATTTCCTGTCGGGGTGGTCACAGCGATACGCATTGGAGTCTCTTCTCAGGGCCGCTCATGCTCCGACGCTACCGAGAGACGAGGCCTGTTCCTGGCCGCATCTCGACGGATAATCGATGCATGGACAGTCCCTCGGCACGCTCGCTACGCCTGTTGGCGCTGCTGCAAACGGGACATCGGTGGACCGTGGCTGACCTGAGCCGCCGACTCGAGGTGGCACCCCGGACGGTTCGCCGTGATGTCGCCCGGCTGCGGATGCTGGGCTACGACATTCAGTCCCACCCGGGCCCCGGCGGGGCATACGTTCTTGCCCCGAGCATCAAGATCCCACCGCTTCTCCTGGACGCCGACGAGGTCTGCGCGCTTGTCACGGGGCTCCTCATCCTTGAAGCAGGCCTCGCAGACGACAGCGCAACTACCGTGAGAGCCAAGCTTGAGCGACTTCTGCCTCCCAGCCTGCGTCAACGAGCCGTCGCCGCTGCCGCGGCCACCCAGGTCCTCACCGCCACGCACGCGGTCGATTGGCCCGCCCTAGGGATGATCGCGGACACCATCGCGGTTGGACAGCATCTGGGCTTCGCATACACCGACCAACACGGTCACGCGAGCAACCGGATCGTTCAGCCGTACCGCAAGGTCCTGCGCCACGGCATCTGGTACCTCGTCGCCTACGACACGCAACGTGAGGACTGGCGTCTGTTCCGCATCGACCGCGTCCACGAACCTGAGCCCCGAACGCCAGCACCGGGATACGAGGCCCACCCCTTCCCTGACGAGTCCATCCACCGCTGGCTCATCACCGACTTCGGACGCGCCGCACAACACGTCAACTAACGTCCTCGGTTAGTACAGTTAGGTACTGCATCAGATTGCGGTACTCGACGTGACCTGACTGCACCTTGGTCTGCTGGCCGAGGAGTCGAGCGAAGTTGTCGAACTCACACGGACGGATCGACACCGACCAGTCGCGCACGATGATGATTGGCATCGTCTGACCGAGGACGTCGATCGAGTCGTTCGCAAGCTCGAGTTGCGCAGCGTAGTAGTCGCTCACATCAATGTCGGTGAAGCCGATGATCCGATCGAACTTGCTCGTCCGGTTGTGGGCGAGGCTGAAGGTGACCTCGTAGTAGATTCGGCCGCCAATGAAGAACGGCCGAGAGCTGTTGATGTAGTAGCGCTCGGTCTTGCCGGTCAGCAGGTCGTGTCGTGAAGCCTCGATCCGCCCAGAGATCTTCTCGTAGTACGCGCGGAGTGCCGGATCCTCGTGAAGCGGGAACTGCTCGAGATTCCGGAGGATGTCCAGGCCAAGGTGCTGCTTCGCAAGGTCGCGCGTGCGTAGCAGGTACTCGTAGTACTTGAGCATCAGGCGCTCAGAGGGATCCCGGTCGAGGGTGTAGTGCGAGACGCTGATCTCGAGCAGATTGTGGAAGCGCGTCAGCAGGCGATAACAGGCATCGCCGTTCACTGCGTCCCGCGCGGCATCGAACTGCGTCTGGTAGTTGTACGTCACCGACCGATCTGGGACGTGCGCATAGACGACCAAGCCCTCGACCAGGTGGCGCAGGTATTGCAGCAGGTTCTGTGACAGGAACCCGCGGTCGGTCGTGATCACTGAGATGTTCTGGTCGATCGCGTTGCTCGAGTCCAGAACCTGCTGCTCTACCGTGGCCATACTGAACAACCTTCCGATAGGAAGTGCGTTGCTGACGTGCTGAGCGATCGCTGTCGCTTCCAGCGAGTGGAGCGTGACCTCACTCGACAGCCTCCTCCAGAGCCAAGATCTGACGTGCGACAGCCGTCAAGTCGCGATTCCCCGCCACGGCCACGTCGATCTCTCCTGTGTAAACATCGTTGTGGTCGCGAGCGGTGAGCTCCCAGGTGCCGCGAATCGACGTAAGCGAACGATCGGCGACAACCAGCACGATCTCCTCATCTTCGGACTCATATGCTCTGCGCGGCCGTAGCTCGCCCACATCCAGGTTGAGGTCGACCGAGCCGCCGTTCTTGTAGCTAATCGAGGGCGGGGCGTATTGCGTCGCACTCGGTGTGTAGAGCTGGCCCAAGTTCGCGTAGTTTGGGATGTCAAGTGAGCGCTGCGTCGGCCCCCACTTGCGCGGCGGATAAGGCAGCTCGAGGTCCGAGAAGTCGTCCGCCCACTCGGGTTCGCTGTAGTCGAACGCAAAGATGTCCCCTTCGAGATGAATGTTCACCTCGACATCGTGGAAGAACGTCGTCGTTCGGTTCGTGATCCGGACGATGGCTGGGCGAAGCTGGCTTGCTGCGATCTTGGGGAGCGCCGCTTTCCATGCCGCACGGAACCTCGACTCCCAACGGTCGATCGACTCGAGGTACTCCTCCTCGGAACGTTGCTCAGGTTCCATCAGGGCATTCACTACTGGTGACAAGCCATCGAGCGCGGCCTTGTACGCAGATAGTCCAGCGAGACCCGCTCTCAGAGAAGCCGCATCCGTCGATCGCGGTTCAGGTCTCGGCATCGCATCGATGAGACGCGCACGCATTTTGCTCAGGTACTCGTCGACGGCGCTTTCCTCGTCAACAGTTACGGACGCAATCTCACCGAGTACCTCAACTGCGAAGTCAACTTCGACTTGTGCTCCTGCTGAGCCACGCTGAATCAGAAGATCGAGCTCCTCAGAGTTCGCCTCCCGCGTCTCGCCATCAGCGCGTATGTAGATGCGGCCGTCTGTGAGCGAGTCACCACTCGCGCGGCAAGGGAAGGGTGCCTGTCCAAGCTTTGGCGGATCCACGATGATCACAAGCACTTGGTTTGTCGATCCCTCTACCGGCACCCACACGATGTCCCAGCGAGGGCCGGCTGCGCCGACGTACCTCTGGATCACCTTCGAGATCTCCATCATCTCGACGGCCGGGATGCCGGTGATAGCACCCTGTGCCACACCGATGATCATGACGCCGTACCCCTCGAAAGCCGCGGCTGCCACGTCCGGCATACGATTTGCCGCGCCGAGGATGAACTTGGCAATCTTCTCCTTGTCCTTCTTCGTCGAAAGATCAAGCGTGCTCTTGAGCTCGAGGTAGTGACGCTCGGCCATATCACCTTGCTCTGCGACAGCAGCGACAAGCCCCTGTGCCGCCAGAACGCCTCGCGGCGCGCGAGTGATGTCCAGCTCAGGCATCAGTCGACCTCCCCCCTTAGCGAACAGCTCCGCCTGCTCGAGTACCAGTTCGATGGCTTTCGCCTCAGCATCAGGCGGGTAGTCGTAGCGTGCCAGCAGGCGACGCACCTTGGAGCGCATGGTGGCGCGGACGGAGTCCTTGAGACTCTAGTCGATGGTGGCGGACTCCCGCACGGCCTTGACAAGCTTCTGGGCGATCTCCTTGAGTACCTCGTCGCCAAGCTCGAGTACGGCGGCATCGTTCTGCACGATGGCGTCGTAGAACGCGACCTCATCCTCGCGAAGCCCCAGCGCGTCGTGGCGCTGCTGGTCGTCACGCATCTGCTTGGCGAGGTTCACCAGTTCCGCGACGATCTCCGCCGTCGTCAGCGACCGGTTCGTGTACCTGTTGATCGCCTCATCGGGCAGTTCGGAGAACTTCCGTGCCTGCACAAGGTTGGTGCGCTGCACGGTACGGATCTGGTCGTTGAGCAGGCGCCGCAGCAGCCCCATCTGAAGGTTCGGCTTGTCCTTCTCCGCGAGAGAGTCGAGGAACTCGTCGCTCAGGATCGACAGCTCGGGTGTATCAACACCAGCCAGCTTGTAGATGTCGACGACCTGGTCGGCGGCGACCGCCTCGTTGAGCAGCTGCCCGAGCGCAGTGTCAATCTCGACCGCACCGGATCCGCCACGCCCCGAGTCGGGGTTCTGGATCTTGAGGATGGCCGCCCGCACGTCGGTAAACAGGCGCACATCGTTACGGATCGCCGCAGCCTCGTCACGCGCCCCAGCCAGCGCGAATGCCTTCGCCAGCGCCAGCACCTGGTCGTTGAAGCGCTTCGTCCGGTCAGGGTCGGCCATGACGAAGTCGAGCACCTTGGCGTACTCCGCCAAGCGCTGGGAGGCGGTGAGTGACGGCGAAGAGTCGTAGTCGACGCCGTGCAGTAGTCCCCGGATGATGTCGTGCTTCTCCAGCATGACGGCGACCATCTCGTCGATGGGCAAGCCGGCCTGGTCACGGCCGGAGGGCGAGTACTCCTGGAGCGCCGCCTGGAGGTTCGCGAACACGCCGATGTAGTCGACGATGAGCCCGCCGGGCTTGTCTCGGAAGGTGCGGTTCACGCGGGCGATGGCCTGCATGAGCCCTGCGCCCTGCATGGTCTTGTCGACGTACATCATGTGCATGCTCGGCGCATCGAAGCCGGTCAGCCACATGTCTCGGACGATGACGAGTTCGAGCTCGTCGTCGGGGTTCTTCGCCCGGAGTTTGAGGTCATTGCGGACGTCCTTGGAGTGGATGTGTGGTTGGAACTCGGCCGGGCCGGCAGCCGAGCCGGTCATGACGACCTTGACCTTGCCCTTCGCCGGATCGTCTGAGTGCCAGTCGGGGCGGAGCGCGATGATCTTCGCGTAGAGGCGCACCGCGATGCGGCGGCTCATCGTGACGATCATGCCCTTACCGAACAGCGCCTCACGCCGCTTCTCCCAGTGCTCGACAATGTCCCGGGCAATGAGGGCTAGGCGCGAGTCAGCGCCGACGATGGCTTCCAGGCGCGACCAGCGGGACTTCGCTGCCGTGGCCGCGTCCTCCTCGACGGTCTCAGTGATCTCGTCCGCCAGCTCGTCGAGCGCGGCAAGGTCGTCGTCGGACAGATCGATCTTCGCCAGACGCGATTCGTAGAAGATCTTGACGGTCGCACCGTCCTCGACCGCGCGAGTGAGGTCGTAGACGTCGACGCAGTCACCGAACACTGAGCGCGTGGACTTGTCGTTCGATTCGATCGGTGTACCGGTGAAGCCGAGATAGGTGGCACCGGGCAGGGCGTCGCGCATGTGCTTCGCCAAGCCCAAGCGCAAGCGTCCGTGACGATCCAGCGTCTCTCCGAAGCCATACTGGCTTCGATGCGCTTCGTCGGCCACGACGACGACGTTGCGCCGGTCGGTCAGCACCGGGTTGGCATCGCCATCCTCACCGGGAGCGAACTTCTGCAGTGTCCAGGTCTTCTCCATGAGTCGGCTCAGGTTCAGAGCGACGTCCGTGGCCCAGGGCGTTTTCATAGGGGGTCATCCTGCACCCTTCGGTGGCATGGGCGTGCAACGGTGCGCCCGTCACCGGCCGGTTCAGTTCGTGAACCCGTAAGCCGTGTCCATCGGGAGCGAGCGGTCGCGAAGGCCTGCAAGGACGATCCGTTCATAGGCCGGCACAAGATCGGGCAGGTCGGTGAGCGGGAACCATCTCAGATCGGAGGTCTTCTCCGGCTCGCAGATCCGCGGCTCCCCCATCCACTCTTTGCAGGTCCAGAACCAGTCCACACGCTGCTCACGCGTCAACCCGACGCCGTCCGTGCGCTGCATGACCGTGACCAGCTCGAGGCCAGCGGAGGCAATGTTCACGCCTAGCTCCTCCCGTGCTTCCCGGATCGCGGCATGCCGGGCCGTCTCCCCCGGCTCGACGTGGCCAGCTGCACCCGCAACCCAGAACCCGTCCATGTACCCGGTCTTCTGGCGACGTTGCAGGAGCACCTCGGGCCCCCGAAGCAGGAGGACGTAGGACGCCGCCACGAGCGCGAAGGAATGGTCAGCCATATAACCCATCCTCGCGCTCTTCACCGGCAGGCTGCGCACAGCTGATGGACTCGCTCCTCTGGAAGCGCCAGCGAGCCGGGAGGGCGCCGCTCAGGTGTAGAGATGCAGCGAAGATTTCACACGACACGCGGTGAACCCTTCTCGGAGCAAAACCTTCAGCGGGGTCTGTGAAATGTACCCCTCGGCCGCCGAGAGAGTCATCAACGCCCAGGGTCAGTACATCTAGCCGACCACCCTGACCGCTGCGTCGCGGACATGTCCCAGGCGCGCGCCTGACAGTGCGCTCATGCCGGGAAGGCGATTCTGAGGCCGTGCCACCTGCCGCTCGACTTCCGCCTCAGGCACCGGGTGCAGAGGAGTCACCTCTCGTGGTCGACGGCGGGCTATCAGTCGGGGATGCTCTCGCGTGCAGCCTTGCGAATCTGTGCTGAAGCGTGCTGCGAGGCAAAGGTCAGCAGTTGAGAAACAGCTGGCGGGCGTGAAGCAGGAACTGGTGACAGCTGATCGTTAGTGCCGGGAGGCTGAGGATGAGTCGTTGGCGGCCGTGCATCCGGTGAGCAGGAAAGCACCGACCACGACGGTGATTGCAGCGGTTTTCGTTCCGCCGTACTTCGGGAATGGCCTGAAGTTTTTCATGGGATTCCTTCCCGTGTCTGCCCGTGGCGCCAATTGGCCTTACTACCCCATAGGGGTAGTGCCTACCTGCGTGACGCGGAAGCGCCCCCGCCCGGAACGAGCCCGGGAGGGGCACTGCGTTCAGTCGTGCTTGCTGATTTCCGGTTCATGTTCGGCAATGTGCTCGGTCTCGATCTGGAAGGTCGAGTGATGGATGGAGACCTCGAAGTGTCCTGCGACGCAATCTTTGATCTCGTGGAGCGTCTGCGCGGCACGACCGTCGGTGAAACACTCGTCCTCGACGACGACGTGGGCGGTCAGGATCGGCAGGCCGGTCGCCACAGTGGAGGCGTGCAGGTCATGGACATCTTTGACATGGTCAAGTTCGAGGATGTGCGAACGCACCTTGTCGAGGTCGAGGCCCTTGGGAGTGAACTCCATAAGGACGCCAGTGGTCTCGCGCATGAGCTTGAACGCGCGAGGCACGATCAATGCGGCGATAAGCAGTCCGGCGATGGCATCGGCCTGCATGAACCCGGTCGTGGCGATGACGATCGCCGCGATGATCACTCCGAGCGACCCGAGGGCATCATTGAGAACTTCGAGGAACGCGGCACGCATGTTGAAGTTCGAGCCGCGGCTGGAGGCGAGGATGGTGATGGCGATGATGTTCGCGACCAGGCCGATGATGCCGAATATCAGCAGTTCGCTTGCGGGCACCTCCGGCGGCTCGAACAGTCGCCGGATGCCTTCGATGGCGGCGTAGGTGCCCACCGCCAGCAGCAGTGCCGACTGTCCGAGGGCTGCGATCACTTCAATACGCCGGAACCCCCAGGTGCGCTTGGAGTTGGCGGGCTTGAGCATCAGCGTCGCGGCGATCAGTGCGACCAGCAGGCCGGACGCATCGGTAATGGCATGGGCGGTGTCGGTCAGCAATGCGAGGCTGCCGGTGATGACCGAGCCCATGGCCTGGGCAACGACGATCGTCGCGGTGATCGAGAATGCGATCCAGAGTTTCTTGCGGAAATCTCCGGGGTGACCGGTCTCGCTGGCGGCGGGGCCGTGATTGTGTCCTGCGCCCATGTCTACTTCTTGTCCGTATCTGACGCGTGGTGGGTATGTGGGAGTCGCAGGTGCGTGCAGAGCAGGGCCTGCGTGCCGGTGGCATCGAGGAGGCGTTCGGCAGCGGCGATGAGGGTACGCAGGAGCTCGGACTGTGCCAGCGAGTACCAGGTGGAGCGCCCTTCCGGGCGCATCGTCGCCAGGCCGCACTCGACGAGGAAGCCGACATGCTTGCTCACCGTGGACTGGGCCAGGCCCATGTGCTCGACCAGGTCCCGGACCCGGTGCTCCCCGGAGGCGAGGTGCTGCACGATCGCTAACCTCGTCGGCTCCGCAAATGCCTGGAACAGGTGGGCGTACGCTACCGTCGCCACTTCGTCGAGGGTTGCCCCCTTCTCTTGAATCATCGCCATAAGCCGATCATATCGCTCTAGAGCGATATTGTCGAGTGTGATATGTCGCTCCGACGCGGAATGAAGCTCAGGGGTCCCGTCGCACCCGAGGATGGGCTACCTGGGGGATGGTCGGTCGCATAGCTGCAGTGGGAAGCTACGCCAGCTGACCATCGGCCCCGGTGGAGAGCAGGCGGGGTGGGGAGCCGATGTCGATGAGTCGGGTGAAGTAGTCCTGTGCGCAGGTGGCGACGACCCCCACCTGCGGGTGGCTCCTCCTCTGCCCTGGCCAGGTCAGCGCCACGGTCACCGGTGGGGCATCCTCGATGGGCAGATAGACCACCTCCGGCGCGCGGTGATTGTGCGTTGTCGCCTCTGCAGTGATGCCGATGGCGTCGCCGACAGCGATGCGGGTTAACCACTCGCCCGTGTTCGCCACCGAGATCGTGCGCGGCATGTGAGCAGTCGTACTCCACAGCTCCCCGGTGGCCGTCGGAGCGGTCGCGCAGACCGCCACCGGCCCGTCAGCGAGATCGGCTAGGGTCACCGACTCCTGCCGGGCACGGGAGTCGCTGCTCGTCACCGATACAACCAGGCGTTCGGTGAACAGCGGTAACCGCTCCAAACCCGGACCAATGGCACGTTTGGGTGGAGAAGAGCGGATGAGTGCGGCATCGATCGCCCCCGTCGCGCAGCGCCCAGATCGGGTCCGTCGGGCGACTGTATTCGATGAGCTCAGCGTGCCCGCGCTTCCATTCCTGGAACAGAGGCAAGGTGTGACGGCCAAAGCCGGCCCAGGCGCAACGGCACCAGGATGCGCAGTGAGGCCGTGGTGCGATCTTCCAGGTGAAAAGGCAGGTTTGAATCCGGTTCCGAGAAGGGCACATGGGCCTGGGTCCGACGATCAGACTCTGTTGTGAGCCGCGGCCCGCCCTCGCCCTCGCAACGTTCAAGTGAGTAGATCCTGGAACGGCCGAACTTCAGACGGATGCCGTAGCCGCCGTTGGGTCCGTCAGGCAGAAACTCTGCCCCCAATTCTTCGAGGGCGGCCCGCACACGCTCCTGCTTCTTCTCCGACAAGTCGTGTCGCCCCTTCTCGAAGTCGCGCAACTCTTCCTTGGTCACGTTGGCTTCGCGGGCGATATATTGGGCGCTCACCTTCACGAGGATGCGCGCGGCGCGTGTCATGTCCCCGTTGGAGATGTGCTGGCTCTCCATCACTCGCCTCCTGCGACGTGTGTCCTATTGGGCTCAGCGGGAAGTGGAGGTGCCTACGGGATTCGAACCCGTGTAAACGGTTTTGCAGGCCGCTGCCTATCCTCTCGGCCAAGGCACCAAGTCGCCGGCGAAGTCAGTCGCCCGGCGTGAGGCCAGCAACCAGGTTGAAGGCGCCGGTGAGAATGTTCAGCGACACGACCCCGACGACATCAGAGATCTCACGGTCGCTGTACCCGTATCCCCGAAGCTCGTCAATCTGCTCGTCGGTGATCGACGTAGGCTCACGGTAGACCTGGAGGCCGAGCGCGATCATCGCCGCGACCGGGCTGGTCATCGCCGTACCCTGCTGGGCGAGTGCGATCTCGTCATCGCTGACCCCGAGCGATCGTGCCGCGCTGATGTGCGAGGCCAGGCACATTCCGCATCCCTGCTTCGACTGCACGGCGATCGAAACGAGCTCGCTGACTTTACGGTCGAGCTTGGCGCGACGCATGGCTTTGCTCAGGTCGAGATAACCGCCGAGCACCGCCGGGGAGTGCGCCATCGTCGAGACCATGTCTCCGACCTGGCCGTGCCGCTCGACGAGATCGCCGAGCAAGTCTCGTGAGGCCCCCACTGCGGTCTCAGGGGTTAATCGGGAAAAACGGGGCATGATGCCTCCTCTGTCAGTTCGGTCGCAAGTTCGAGGTGGGAGAACCTGCACGAGTGCGTTCCTGCTGCTGATGTTCGGCATGGAAGATCGCAGCCTCAGCCAGCGCCCCGGCATGCACACCGTTCAATAGGTAGAAGTCGCGGGACTCGCGTCGCTGCCGACTCACGATCCCGGCCGACTCCAGGCGGTGAAGCTCGTGGGAGGTCTGGTCGACGGGAAGGTCGACGATGTCCGCCAGATGATTGGCAGAGACCTCGATGTCGCGAATGGCGAGGATCATCTTCACACTCACCAGATTCGCCAGCAACGCGAAGACTCCGACCGCCGCATTCAGATGCGGTGTGTCATACGTGGCGTGCGCGTGCTCAACCTCTTTCATAGTCATTAATACTACCCTATACCCCTATAGGGTATCAAGGGTTATTCAATCGATGTGACGGACTTGGAGACGCGTGGCCGGGTGCGGCGGATCGGGGTGAGGCCAGAGGCGACGGGTCCGCGCAGGAGCACGTGTCCAGTCGGGAGGGTCAACCGCGTCCAACGGCCGGCGGTTGAGATCGTGGCCCCGTTTCCTCGGCTGAGGAACCCGAAGACGTAGGCGGCGAACGCAACGCCTTGTGGCAGCGATGCGAGTGCCGTGTCCGGGGTGCCCCAGACCGTGCCCCGGATCTTGCGGACGACATCGTCGCCGGGTTTGTCGGGAAGTGCTTGGGCGACGGCCTCGATGCCGGCACGGGCGCTGCGCATCAGCGTCAGGCTGGTCACATCGGCAATAAGTCTCCACCCGTGTTGCGGGGGTTCGACGCTGGTCCAGGCGGGTGCCAGCGCGGTCTCCGGCAGCGCCAGGGTCAGGGGGTCGGCGGTCGCGGTCAGGGTGTCGACGGTGACGTCGCACTGCAGCTCGGGGTCGGAGCGGAGCGTGCGAAGGACGAGGATCGTAGGAGTGCGGTCGAGCGGGCCACGGGGCGTTAGCGCGGCTGCGGCCTGCAAGCGCACGCCATGGGCACCGGCCTGCGCGGCCCGCTGAGCGAAGGTGAGCGCGTCGCGGGCGGGCGGCGCGTCGGCGAGGATCAAGCGCGCTGGCATCCTGAGGGTTTGTGCCCGCCGTGTCCTGGAACGCGGTGGTCAGGGGCCGGGTTCAGGAGCGAACGAGCCGGTTGATGGCGTCGGTGGCTTCCTGGATCTTCTCGACGGCCGCCTCGTCGCTGAGCTTGGCGGCATCAAGCACGCAGTGCTTGAGATGGTCGTCGAGCAGACCAGTCGCGACCCCCTGGAGGGCACGGGTCAGGGCGGAGACCTGGGTGAGGATGTCGATGCAGTACTTCTCCTCATCGATCATCTTCGCGATCCCACGCGCCTGTCCTTCGATGCGCTTCATGCGGCCGAGATAGCGCTCCTTGTCGCTGATGTAGCCGTGCTGGTGGGAATCGTTATCGACAGACATGGGCATGTCCTTACTTCTGGCGCTCCAGGACGGAACGCGTGCTAGCTTCGGGTGTAAGGTCGATGCGCCGCAGCAGCTGGGCGTTGAGCGCGACAACCACGGTGGAGGCTGACATCAGGATCGCGCCGATCGACATTGGCAGGACGAGTCCCACCGGTGCGAGGATACCGGCCGCCAACGGCACCGAAAGAAGGTTGTAGCCGGCGGCCCACCACAGGTTCTGCTTCATCTTGCCGTATGCGCGTCGCGACAGCTGGATGATCGAGAGCACGCTGCGTGGGTCGGAACTGGCCAGGATCACCCCGGCCGAGGCGATGGCGACATCGGTGCCAGCGCCGATCGCGATGCCGACATCGGCCTGCGCCAGAGCCGGGGCGTCGTTGACGCCGTCGCCGACCATCGCGACCCTCTTGCCCTCTTCCTGCAGCTGGGAGACCTTCGCGGACTTGTCCTCCGGGCGCACGCCGGCGAAGACGCGGTCGATGCCGAGCTCCTTGCCGACCTCGTTCGCGACCGCCTCGGCATCGCCGGTGATCATGACGACCTCGACGCCGAGGGCGTGGAGGGCGTCGACGGCGTAGCGGGATTCTGGCCGGACCTCGTCGGCGAGCCTCAGCCCGCCGACCACCTGGCCGCCGCGGAGAACGTGCAGAATGATCGCGCCCTCGGAGCGCCATGCCTCGGCCGTGCCGACCTCGTGCTGACCGGTCTCCTCGAGCAGCCGGGGCCCGCCGACGCGGACCTCCTGGCCGGAGACGGTCGCAGTGACGCCGACGGCGGGCGAGGATGAGAAGCCGCTGGCCTGCTGGAGGGCAAAACCCTTGTCCTTGGCGGCGGTGACGATGGCCTTGGCGAGCGGGTGCTCGCTGTCGGCCTCGGCCGAGGCAGCGAGGGCGAGGACCTGGTCGGCGTCGAGTTCGCCGGTCGGCTCGACGCCGGTGACGGTGGGCTCGCCCTTGGTCAGCGTGCCGGTCTTGTCGAACAGGACCGCGTCGACCTGCCGCATGGACTCCAGCGCCAGGCGGTCCTTCACTAGGACGCCGCCGCGGGCGGCTCGCTCGGTGGCGATGGAGACGACCAGCGGGATCGCCAGGCCGAGGGCGTGGGGGCAGGCGATGACGAGCACGGTGATGGTGCGCACGACGGCCTCGTCGGGCATGCCGATGAGCGTCCAGACGACCGCAGTGACCAGCGCCGCGCCAAGAGCGAACCAGAACAGCCAGGCCGCGGCCTTGTCGGCGATCCGCTGGGCGCGGGAGGATGAGTTCTGCGCCTCGGCGACGAGCCGGTTGATGCCGGCCAGGGCGGTGTCGTCACCGGTGGCGGTGATCTCCACCCGCAGGCCGGAGTCGGTGGCGACGGTGCCGGCGGTGACGGTCTGGCCCTCGCCGCGAGAGACCGGGCGGGACTCGCCGGTGATCATGGACTCGTCCATCTCGGCGCGGCCGTCGACGATGGTTCCGTCAGCCGGGACGCTGCCGCCGGGGCGCACGAGGACCACGTCGCCCACGTCGAGGTCGGCTGGGGCCACCTTGACGACGTTCTCGCCCTCGACGCGCTCGGCCTCGTCTGGCAGCAGTGCCGCCAACGAGTCGAGCGCCGAGGTGGTCTGGGCCAGGGAGCGCATCTCGATCCAATGGCCCAGCAGCATGATTACGATCAGCAGCGCCAGTTCCCACCAGAATTCGAGCTCATGATGGACGAGCCCGAGCGTGGCGGCCCAGGAAGCGAAGAAGGCCACCGTGATCGCCAGAGCGATGAGCAGCATCATCCCGGGCTTGCGGGACTTCAACTCGCTGACGGCACCGGTGAGGAAGGGCCTGCCGCCCCAGACGTACATGACGGTGCCCAGTGCCGCGGCGACCCAGCCCGCCCAGCCGGGGACCTCGTAGCCCAGCAGCATGGCGAACATCGGTGAGAGGGCGACCGCGGGGATGGCGATGACGAGGTTGATCCAAAACAGTCGGCGGAACTGGCCAACGTGGTCCCCGTGCCCGCCATGGCCGCTGTGATCTCCGTACCCACCGTGCTGGGCATGCTCATCGTGGCCGCCGTGCTCGTCGAGGCCCGTGTGGCCTGAGTGCTGCCCGTGGTCCATGGCGTGGCCCTGATGCCCGGTGTGCTGACCCTCGCGCGTGCCGTGCGCATCCGCCGAGGCGTGCGCGGACACAGACCCGTGGTGATGCTCGCCGTGGGCGGGTGTATCGGTTTCGTGACCGTGATGCTGTTGTGAGTTCGGGTCCGTCATGATTCCTCTCCTCCGTCATCGAGCCAGGCCGATTGCCGCTCACCCGGTGGCCGGGCAAGCGAACGTCGGCTCAGGACGCTGGTTGGATCTCGCTCTCGACGACCCACTTGTGGTTCGTCATCTTCATGCCGTCCGTCTCGTAGTCGACCATGTAGACCGTCTCATCGGTGGACGAAGCAATGATGGCCTTTACGCCTTCCATGCCTTCCATGTGCTCGGCGAGCAGAGTCACCTCTGTGCCGTCGGCCAGGCGCGCGTCGCCGGCATCCTCAATTTCTTCCTGCACGACCCACTTGTGATCAGTGACGGGGTCGCCGCCACCTGCGGGCGTGTAGTTCACGGAGTACGTGTACGTGTCGAATGCGCCGGAAATCGTTGCTGTAGCCCCTTCCATGCCTTCCATGTGGTCGGCCGTGAGCTGCACCTCGGTACCGACAGGGTAGGTGGGCTCACTGGCTTCGGCGATACCCTCGGGTGCCGGTCCGCCGTCCATCGGGTGCTCCATCTCTTCATCACCGCTTTCTGCGTTGTTGCCGCCGTGGCCCTGATGCTCCTCAGTAGCCGAGGGGTCGGTCTGCTGGTTGTCGTCTGCTCCGCTGGCGCAACCGGCGAGCACGAGCGCCACTCCGAGGGCTCCCGCTGCCAGTCCTGTTCGCAGTCTCCTCTGCATGTCATTTCCTTTCATCAATATGCCTACCCTATACCCCTAGGGGGTACTAGTCAAGACTTGTGTGTTGTGTCGGTATGGATCAATCGGAAACCCCTTCTCAGAGGGTCTGCTCGTGTTGGATGGGCAATGCGGCGATGAGGGGATGGTCGAAGCCCGTCGGTCCGGTCTTCGCGGCTCCTCCGGGAGAACCCAACTCGTCGAAGAACTCGACGTTGGCCTTGGAGTAGTCAGACCATTCGTCGGGCAGGTCGTCTTCGTAGTAGATGGCCTCGACGGGGCAGACCGGTTCGCAGGCTCCGCAGTCGACGCATTCGTCGGGGTGGATGTAGAGCGAGCGTTCGCCCTCGTAGATGCAGTCGACAGGACATTCGTCGATGCAGGCGCGGTCCTTGACGTCCACGCAGGGAAGCGCGATCACGTAGGTCATGGCTGCTCCTCTCGGTCGGGTGCGGATCGGCGGTGAGAGCCGGTGGGAGGCTCGGGGAAGTCGTCAGCCTCTGCCGGGCCTGCGGCCGGGTGCGGGATGCGCAGGCGCAGGACGGTGGCGACGAGGCTGAGGGCGATGATGATCGCACCGAGGATCGTCATCGTCCTCGACAGGGTGAGCACCGGCACGAGCAATCCGGCGACGATGGTGGGCACGCCGAATGCCAGGTAGGCAACTGTGTAGATCACAGCCATCACGGCGGCGCGTTCCGACGATGCCGTGTGGGGCATGAGTGTGCGCAGTACCCCGAGGAACGCTGTGCCGAACCCGGAACCGACGATCGCGACCGAGGCGACATAGGCTGGGTAGGAACCGAGTGCGAGGGCGCCGATGCTCACTGCGGTGCCGAACGCCAGGGCACTGGTCGCATACAGGCTGATGGTGCGGGCGGAACGCCGCTGTAGGACGGAGGAGGCGGTGACTCCGGAGATCGCCAGTGCGAAGAGGACGATCCCAGCTTGGGTGTGCGTGGAGCCCCCAAGCTCACTGCCGACGAGGTCGGCTCCGAGCGCAAGGAAGAGTCCGTTGGTCGCCCACCCGGCGATGATCACGGGCACTCCGACGGTGAACATGCGGCGTAGGTGCGGTGGCACGGTGAACCGCGGACGGAGGTCGCCACGTCGTATCTGGGTCTTCGGGACCAGTTCCGGTGTGCTCCACACGACCGTTGCCACGATGAGGAAGGCAAGCACGAGCGACCCGAAGACGGCAGTTGTCGGTTCGGAGGTGAGATCGAGGAGAAGTGCAGCACCGAGAGCCCCGGCCCCAAGGCCAATCATCGGGCCGATCGTGTTCCACAGGGCTGCGATGTTCCGATGTGACGGGGACTCGAAGTCGATCATCATCGCCGACAGCGCCGGGATCAGCAGACCCGCTGCGAGCCCTTGCAAGGCTCGGGCGACCAGGAGCGCCGCGAGGCTACCGGCGAACCAGAACATGGCCACGCTCAGCGCCAGCGCCAAAGAACCGGCGGCCACGACCGGACGTCGGCCGACGTGGTCGGAGAGTGGTCCGAGGTAGAGCAGCGCGGCCAGGAGGGTGAAGGTGTAGACCGCGAACACGAGTGTGGTGGCGACGGGGATGAGTCCGAGCCGTTCGGCGATCTGGGGATAGAACAAGGACGGCGCGCTGGCAGCGGCCATCATGAGAATGGTCGCTGCCAGCGAGAGCACGAAGCCCCACCGTGGGATCTGCCTAATACAGTCTCCCGCCATTGCCTATGCCCGCACGCCGTGGAGCTGCTGCCCCCACTGGTAGACGGTGCCGACTGCGTCGATGCCAGTGACGCCGACGACGATGCCGTCGATCTCGTGGCGGACGATGAACTCCTCACCCGCTTCCAGGTGGGCGTCTGCGCCGGCTGTGTACCCGACTCCGGAGATCATCTGACCGTAGACCATTGCCATGTAAGGGCTGCGTGGCAGGTAGGCGCCCGGATCGTCGCTAACGCCGAGGTCGTGCAATGCGGCCCGCGCGGCATGCGCACCCTGTGCGGCGGCGTCTTCCCAATGGTCGATGCGCCAGGCGTCCAGTGCTTCGTCGTGGTGCGTGGCCACGCCTCCGGCTGCGTAGACGTGGTCTGCCGCGGCGCGGAGGTGATCGTCGACGTCGATACCGTTCGTCCACGGTGACGGGGCTGCGGGCGTCGTGCCGAGCGCGAGGAGAAGGAAGTCAGCCACGACGGGATTTCCGTCGTTGAGGGTGATGGTGACACCGGATTCTGTTTCGTCGACATGCTGGAGAGTGCGACCGAATCGGGCCTGCACCTTGGCGGCATGGTCGGCGGCGAGGCGCTCAGCCACGGGCGCCCCAAACGCTCCGACGCCGGGAACTGAACTGCGGGAGACCAGCGTGACCATGTGTCCGTCGGCTTGCAGAGACGAGGCCGTCTCGGCTGCGATGATTCCACCGCCGTAGATCGCTACCCGCGCGGGTCGCCCCAGTCCGGTCAGCAGCTTTCGGATGCCCAGGGCATCCCCCACGGAGTGAAGAGCGGTGACCCGCCCTTGTCCGGCGTCGTCGCCGCCGAACACGTCAGCGGGCAGGGAGCGGGGCATGCTCCCGGTCGCGACGATGAGCGCGTCGTAGGAGACTTGTGCGCCGGAGGTCAACTGGGCCTGCTTCGCCGAGGTATCGACTTTAAGCACGGTGTCGGCGATGACCTCGATCTGAGGCAGCGGGAGCTTGATCATCTCCGGCGGTGTCTGACCGAACGCGATTCCCTTGATGAGCATCCGCGTATAGGGCGTCTCCCCGGTGCGGGTCACCAGCGTCACCCGGACATCGTCGCGTGAGGCGAGAGTGCGGGCGGCTGCGGCCCCGGCTGCTCCCGATCCGAGGATGAGGACGTGCTGTGGGGTCATAGAAGAACTCCTGGATGCTGGTCGTGATCGAACTGATGCGCCGGCGTCAGGAGCGCACGAGGCGGGCGATGGCCTCGGACGCCTCGCCGAGCCTCTGCTCGCTGACTGGTCCGCCGGCGAGTGCGGCGTCGAGGACGCAATGCTTGAGGTGATCGTCGAGCAGGCCGAGGGCGACGTTTTCGAGTGCCCTGGTGACTGCGGAGATCTGGGTGAGGATGTCGATGCAGTAGCGGTCCTCGTCGACCATCCGATCGATGCCGCGGATTTGGCCTTCCAGGCGGCGCAGGCGATTGCGGTACTTCGTCTTATCGCTGATGTATCCGTGGACGGACGCGTCGCCGTCGCCTCCTGCGGGGCAGGTGTCGAGATGGGTTTCGGTGGTGGGAGTCGTAGTGGTCATGTCGGCTCGCTCCGATCAGGTGGCGGGGTGCCGCAGCGGTGCCGCGGCACCCCGCACGCTGGTGGATTACGCCATGTTGGCGGCGTACTTGGCTGGGTCCGAATCGAACGCGGGCCCACAGCCAGCGCAGCAGAAGTAGTAGCGCTCATCCTCGAAGTCGCGGTAGAGGCCGGCGGCCTCGGCGGTCTTCTTGCTGACCGGGGTGCCGACCATGACCGGGCAGGTAGTCATGTCATCGGCGCCCCCGCCAAGAAGGTTCTCGCGTCCACCGTTCTCCACGGCCGGGTTGGTCTCGTTCGTGCTGCAGCAGCTGCTCATTCTCTGGTGTTCCTTCGTTATTGGATTCGTGTGGATGGGTGGGTTCTCGTACGTCACTTCGAGGCGACGCTCGTGAACCCGCGCAGGCGGAGGCTGTTGCCGACGACGAAGACGCTGGAGAACGCCATCGCCGCACCTGCGAGCATGGGGTTGAGCATGCCGAGCGCAGCGACCGGGATCGCGGCGGTGTTGTAAGCGAATGCCCAGAACAGGTTGGTCTTGATCGTCGACAGGGTCTTCCTGGACAGGCGGATCGCGTCGACGGCGGCCCGCAGGTCACCGCGCACGAGCGTGATGTCGGAGGCCTCGATCGCGACGTCCGTGCCGGTGCCCATCGCGAGGCCCAGGTCGGCCTGCGCGAGCGCGGGGGCGTCGTTGACGCCGTCGCCGACCATCGCGACGATCTTGCCCTCTTCCTGGAGGCGGGTGACGACGTCGACCTTGTCCTTGGGTAGCACTTCGGCGATGACCTCGTCGATGCCGACCTCGGACGCGATCTGGCGGGCCACGGCCTCGTTGTCACCGGTGAGCAGCACCGGGGTCAGGCCGATCTCCTTGAGCCCGCGGATCGCCTCGGCGCTCGTGGGCTTGACGGTGTCGGCGACGACCAGGATGCCACGCGCAGCACCGTCCCAGCCGATCGCGACGACCGTCTTGCCCTCGCCCTCGGCCTGGGCCTTCGCCTGTGCGACCTCCGGAGAGAGCTTCTGCGACCAGTCCGCCAGCAGAGACTCGCGGCCGACGACGACCGGGGTCTCCTCGACGATGCCCTGCACGCCCTTGCCCTCGACATTGGCGAAGTCCTCTGGAGTAGGCAGCTGGCCGACTTCCTGGGTCGCGCCCTTGGCGATCGCCTGCGCAATCGGATGCTCGGAAGAGTCTTCCAGTGCACCGGCGAAACGCAGCAGCTCCGCACGATCCACACCGGGCTCAGTGATCACGTCGGTCAGAGTCATCTTGCCGCTGGTGACGGTGCCGGTCTTATCGAGCACGACGGTGTCGACCTTGCGAGTGGACTCCAGCACCTCCGGACCCTTGATGAGGACGCCCATCTGCGCACCGCGCCCGGTGCCGACGAGCAGCGCGGTCGGGGTTGCCAGACCCAGCGCGCAGGGGCAGGCGATGACGAGCACGGCGACCGCTGCGGTGAACGCGGCGGCGACGGGGAACCCGCCTCCCAGCCAGGCGCCGAGGGTGATGAACGCGACGACGATGACGATCGGCACGAAGATGCCGGAGATGCGATCGGCCAGACGCTGCACCTCGGCCTTGCCGGTCTGCGCGTCCTCGACGAGCTTCGCCATCTGTGCGAGCTGTGTGTCCGAACCCACACGAGTCGCCCGCACGACCAGGCGGCCGCCGGCGTTGACGGTGGCACCGGTGACCGAGTCGCCCTCGCGGACCTCGACCGGCACGGACTCGCCGGTGAGCATCGAGGCGTCCACCGCGGAGGAGCCGGAGGTCACGAGACCGTCGGTGGCGATCTTCTCGCCTGGACGGACGATGAACTCGTCGCCGACCGCCAGCTCAGAGGTGGGGATCTTCACCTCTACGCCGTCGCGGAGTACGGCGACTTCCTTCGCGCCCAGCTCCAGGAGGGCGCGCAGCGCGGCCCCGGCCTGGCGCTTGGATCGCTTCTCGAAGTAGCGGCCGGCGAGGATGAACATCGTCACGCCCGCGCCGACTTCGAGGTAGATGTTCGCCGCGCCATCCGACGGAGCGATCGTGAACTCGAAGGGGTGCGTCATGCCGGGAGTGCCGGCAGTGCCGAGGAAGAGCGCGTAGAGCGACCAGAGCAGTGCGACGGAGGTGCCCATCGAGATGAGCGTGTCCATCGTCGCCGCACCGTGCTTGAGGTTTGTCCACGCCGCCTTGTGGAACGGCCAAGCTCCCCAGATGATCACCGGTGCGGCCAGGGCGAGTGAGGCCCACTGCCAATACGTGAACTGCAGCGCGGGGATCATCGCCATCGCGATTACGGGAACAGTGAGCACGATCGCGCCGATCAGCCGATGCCGCAGCGAGGTGAGCTCACTGTCTTCCTCCTCCCCGGCCTCGGTCTCCGACGTGTTCGCCGTAGTGTCCTTGGGCTTGGGCAGTGCGGCCGTGTACCCGGTCTTCTCGACCTCGGCGACCAGCAGTGACGGATCGTAGCCGGCAGGCACGGTGACCTTAGCCTTCTCAGTGGCGTAGTTGACGGTGGCCGCGACGCCATCGAGCTTGTTCAGCTTCTTCTCGATCCGGTTCGCGCAGGAGGCGCAGGTCATCCCGCCGATCTCCAACTCGATGTCCGGCCCACCCGTTGGGGGCGCTGATGTGCTCATCCTCTTCCTTCTTTCTCAGCTCTCGTGCGACGCCGGGCCCTGCGGGTCAGTGGCCGTCGGAATGCGAATCGTCTGTCTTCGTGCCGTCACCATGCTCGGCGTCGATCACGAACTCGGCGGTGTGCACCTGCCCGTCGACCTGGAAGTCCAGGTAGAGCAGGTAACGGTCGGCGGTCGGGGCCTCCGCTGCGAATCCGATGTCGGGTCCGGCCGTGTCCCCGGCCTGGGGCTGGTCGCCCTCGGCGTGGACGTGCAGGTAGGCGAGGTCACCCTCGCGCAGCGCCACTAAGTGGCCGAACGCGCCCAGGTAAGGCTCCAGCGTGGTCACCGGCTGACCGTCACGCTCGACCGAGATGGTGAGCTCGCTTGAGGTGCCCGCAGTGAGGTCGCCGTTGAGGGAGACGGTGTATCCGTCGACCTCGTCGGTGGGCTGCGCCTCGGTCTCGACAGGGGTGAAGTCGCCCGCGACCTCGATTGCGCGGGTGAGAGTGATGCCTTCGGCTTCCTCGCCCGCGGGTGTGAAGTCGGCGTACACGCGGTAGGTGCCCGCCTCGTCCCAGGTCCACGGCACCGACCAGGTGCCTGTGCTCGTGTCGAGTTCGGGGTGCACGTGCTGGAAGCCGGCGCCGTCGGTGCGCACGGCGATCAGGTGCAGGTCCTTCTCGTGCGCGGTGGTGTATTCGGTCACCGGTTCGCCGGACTCGTCGAGGATCTGGAAGCTCAGGTCTCCATCCTCGCCTGCGGCCGTGGGGGCCTGGACCGGAGAGAGCACGAAGCCGTCCGCGCTTGCGGAGACCCCGTTCAGAGCGGGCTCCGCGGTTTCCTGCGCAGCGTCGCCGTGCCCTTCACCGTGTGCGTTCACGCCGCTTCCTTCTGCCCATGCTGCTGCGAAGCTATCGGGAATGACGGCGCCGGCGAGGCCGAAGGCCCCGCCGAACGCCACCACCAACCCGGCCCCGTAGAGCGCGAGCCGTCCTCCGGCCTTCATCAGACGCGCACCGCCGAGTAGCCGGCCTCCTCGACCGCCGCGAGGACCTTGGCGTCGTCGATCTCGCCCTCGGCGGTGACGTTGAGCTTGCCGGTCTGCGCGCTGACTTGGATGTCCTGGACGCCGGGGATCTCGCTGACCTCCTCGCGGATCGACATCTCGCAGTGGCCGCAGGTCATGCCCGTCACCTGGTAATCGTTCGAAGCCATCAGGTGTCCTCCTTGTATGTCGGGTTGTACGTCGGGAGTACCCCTACCGGGTACGTGTACTAGTCAAACGTATACCCATGTCAGGTATTCCGCAAGGAGGGAGGCGATCGTGTGAGCTGCATTGCGCAAGTGCTGCAAACAATGGTTGGAGCGTCCGAGGTGTGCCTTGTGGTGCACCGATGCTGCGGGGCGATCCGCTGGGTTCTGGCGCTGCGCGTCGGAGAGTAGTGACCCCTCGGCTCATCAGAACCGTGGACTGCCTTGCCGCATCGACGAAGGCAGCGAAGACTGGTACGAAACCGACTCGCGCCCAGACCCGTCAGTGAGTGGGGTCAACGCTCGGGAAGCGCGGTGCCGGAGACCCCAGGCAGGGGTCTCTGACGGTGACCCTGGTGAAGGCGCGCGGGCGCAGCAGCACGGGGACAGTCAGTGGCCGGGCCGATCCCGTGGAGGACGTCGTCACCCTCGGGGTTGTCGAGATGCAGCAAAGACTGCACGCGACTCGCCGTGAACCGTTCGGAGAGGGGGCGGGATCCGGTGTGTGAGGGAGCCTGGCCGGACGCCCCTGCCGTGCTGGGGCGGGGAGCAGGCTGGGGTATCGAGTCGACAACTCTAGGCTGTCACCGTGACCACTGTTTTAGATCACCTCCGCGCTGATGACCGCGAGCACGTCGGGTACATCGAGATGACCGACGAAGGCCTCTTCATCCCCTACGACCTCCTGCGTCGGCGATGCGGTGAACCCATGGAGTCGACCGAGGCCGAAGAACTGCTTGACACCGTCGGTTTGCAGGCGTTGGGCGAACAGTGGCTGCTTCGCACCGAGGGTGACGCATGGGTGCCCGTGGGCATCCAGGAGTTCTCACGAGAGGCCGTCACAGTGGCGCCGCGGCTCGATGACAGGGCGGTGGCCAAGGCGCCGGATCTCACCGCGACGGTGATGTTGTCGTTGCCGACGGATCGGCTCCGTTCCGCCGAATGAGGCTGGGCGGTTCCCTTCTCAGGCGAAGATCTCCCGCAAGGGTGTCCACCCCACGGGAAGCGGCCCGCAGATGGCGGCTCGTTGCCTGTCTGCCTCATGGGACCAGCCCTGAGCTTGTCCCGGGCTGCCGACCAGACCCCGGGCCAGGCGGAGTCCCACGTCCTCCAGGACGGCGTCCGGGGCGCTGCCCCGGCGCACTGAGGCGCGCACGCTCCAGGGTTCATCCGCCCAGCCACCCCCGCGCAGACTGCGGTAGTCGCCGTAGCGGGCGGGATCGGCGTAGTCCCAGCACCATTCCCAGATGTTGCCGAGCATGTCGTGCAGACCGTGCGGGTTGGCTTTCTTCATGCCGACGGGCTGGGGGCCCTCAAGGTGGTCGAGGCTGGTCCAGGCGATGTCTTCAAGCGGCCCGTAGGTGGGCGAGGTCGTTCCGGCGCGGCAGGCGTACTCCCACTCGGCCTCGGTGGGCAATCGGTACCCGTCAGCGCTCGTGTTCCAGGTGACGGAGCGTCCGTCCCCAGCATGCGTGTAGGCCGGCTGCAGCTCTTCAGCATTGGATAGCTCGTTGCAGAGGTTGATGGTCTCGAACCATGTCAGAGGCGTGAGCGGGCGTCCGGTGCTCCGGTCACGGAGGGGGTGCACGGCCATCTCGAAGGGCTCCAGTTCCACATCCCGTGTGGTCCCGCGACGGGCGTCACGCAGGGTGATTTTTCCCGAAGACAGGGTGGCCATGGAGGGCTGGTTCATGGCGTCAGCGTCGCACACGGGCTGACTGGAGAACCACGAGCTGCACCCGGACAGGGTTCAACTGTCAATACCTAAGTGGCTCGTGGTCGTATGAAACATATTTGCGCGTTTGTGAAATCTTCGCTGCATCTCGACAGCGTGACAGGTGTCAAGCCTTCAGGCGCCGAGGCGGGTATGCAGCATATTGGCGCGTTTGTGCAATCTTCGCTGCATCTCGACAGCGGCGGTATGCAGCATATTCGCGCGTTTGTGCAATCTTCGCTGCATCTCGACACTTGCTCACTGAGCGGGCGGGCCTCAGAACCCCCCACCCCCACCATCATCAGCGAGGTTGTTGAACCTCGAGTAGTGCCCCTGGAACCCGACCGCCAGGGTCTTCGTCGGGCCGCCACGGTGCTTGGCGATGATCATGTCGGCCTCGCCCGCACGCGGGGACTCCTTGTCGTACACGTCCTCGCGGTGCAGCAGGATCACCAGGTCCGCGTCCTGCTCGATCGAGCCGGACTCGCGCAGGTCCGAGATCTGCGGCCGCTTGTCCGTGCGCTGCTCCGAGCCGCGGTTCAGCTGGGACAGCGCGATCACCGGCACCTCGAGCTCCTTCGCGAGCAGTTTGAGCGCGCGCGAGAACTCCGCGACCTCCTGCTGGCGGCTCTCCACCTTCTTGCCCGAGCTCATCAGCTGCAGGTAGTCGAGCACCACCATCTTCAGGTTGTTCTTCTGCTTGAGCCGCCGGCACTTCGCGCGGATCTCCATCATCGACATGTTCGGGGAGTCGTCGATGAAGAACGGCGCATCGTTCAGCCGTCCGACGGTCGCCGCGATCTTCGACCACTGGTCGTCGCGGATCGTTCCTTTCTTCAGGTCCGTCATCGAGATCGTCGCCTCGGCCGAGAGTAGCTTCATCGCGATCTCGTTCTTGCCCATCTCGAGCGAGAAGAACACCGTCGTCATGTTGTTGTGCAGCGCGGCCGACCGGGCGAAGTCCAGCGCGAGCGTCGACTTGCCGACCGCCGGGCGCGCCGCGATCACGATCATCTGCCCGCCATGCAGGCCCTGCGTCAGGTCGTCGAACTCGTAGAAGCCCGTCGGCACGCCCGTCAGTGTGCCGTCGCGGTTGCCGGCCGCCTCGATCTCGTCGACCGTGTGCTCCATGATGTCGGCCAGCTGCACATAGTCCTCGGCCTGCCGGTTCTCCGCGACCTTGTAGATCTCCGACTGGGCCTCGTTGACGATCTCCTCGACCTCGCCGTCACCCTTGTAGCCCAGCTGCGTGATCTTCGTGCCCGCCCCCACCAGACGACGCAGCACGGCCTTCTCCGCCACGATCTGCGCGTAGAAGCTCGCGTTGGCCGCCGTCGGGACGGACTGGATCAGCTCGTGCAGCACGCCCGGCCCGCCGACGCGGCTGAGCTCCTGGCGTTTCTGCAGCAGGTCCGAGACGGTGACGGCGTCGGCCGGCTCCCCCCGGCCGTAGAGGTCCGTGATGGCCTCGTAGATCATCTCGTGGCTGGGCCGGTAGAAGTCGTGCCCGCGCAGCAGCTCCACGACGTCCGCGATCGCGTCCTTCGAGAGCATCATCCCGCCGAGCACCGAGCGTTCCGCCTCGAGGTCCTGCGGGGGCATCACGCCGCGCTCGAAGCCGCTCGACTCGTCGTAGCCGCCGCGCCCGTAGTCGCCCTGATCCCCGTACTCGTCAGCCATCGTCCAGGGATCTCCTCGTCGCGCTCTTCTCGGATGGGGGCGGGCCGTCACCGTGAGGCACCGAGGTGCCCACGACGGTGCCGACATGGCCCTCGGGACACCCACGTGGCCGGGGCGGCCCGCCGCGCCGTCATGCAGGTCGCAGCACGGCGAGGCCCCGGTCTCTCCACGGCGGATGGGCGCCGGCCTTCATGGTGGTCACCGACCGGCCAATACCCGCTCTACCACGTGGGGATAGTGGGGACAGTACACAGCCTCGAGGGGCCTCACAAGCGAGTTATCCACAGGCAGTGTGGATGTGCTGTGGACTGCGCGGCGTGTCGCGGGGATCGACTGGGGACAACCCTGTGGGCAGGTCTGGGGTCCGCGCGGAAACATCGCTCTGACCTGCAGTGATGCAGAATCACACCTGTGGGAATCGGTGGATTCCTGTGAGTTTCGATCGCCTCAACCAGCGCTTGAAGCCGCGTTGACCGAGGGGGATTCGGCTGGTAAAAGCCCACTGTCCACACGGATGTCCACAACATCCCCAGCTGTGGACAACATCTGTGGAGAAGTCACGACGATCTGGGGACGAACGAGTTGACGCAACACCACCGGGCACTCCCGCCCGCTCAGCGCGGCGTGTCGCCGACCTGGCCCACACCGGCGTCACCGGAATGAGTCCTGTCCCGCCCCGACCACACCGATCACCGCCCGCGACGAGGACGCGGAGGCCGAGCGCGGTGCACCCGGGAGAGCAATGCAGAAGCCCCGCATACAACAGGGGCCCCGCAATCGTCATGACGACGATGCGGGGCCCCTGGGGTGGCCTCACACGCGGTGAAGGCTCAGAAGCGAGCAATCACTTCTTCTTCGAGCCCTTCGCGGCGACGACCTGCAGTTCGACGTCGGCGACGACGTCCTCGTGCAGGCGGACCTGGGCGGTGTGGTGGCCCACGGCCTTGATGTGCTGCGGCAGGGTGATCGAGCGCTTGTCGATGCTGCCGAGGCCGGCGGCCTCGACGGCCTCGGCCACGTCGGCGGGCTTCACGGCGCCGAACAGGCGGCCCTCGGAGCCGGCGGTGCGCTCGAGGCGCACGGTCTGGCCCTGCAGCGTGGCCGCGAGAGCCTGCGCCTCCTCGAGGTTCGCCACGGCCCGGGCGGCACGAGCGGCCTTGAGCTGCTCGATCTGCTTCTCGCCGCCCTGCGTCCACACGGTCGCGAAACCGCGGGGCAGCAGGTAGTTGCGTGCGTAACCGTTCTTGACCTCGACCACGTCACCGGCAGTGCCGAGACCGGTCACTTCCTGGGTCAGGATGAGCTTTGCCATCGGTGTCTTCCTTCCTCGACTCGCTCGATCAGCCGCGGCCAGCGCCGGCGTACGGCAGCAGGGCCACCTCGCGAGCGTTCTTGATGGCCTGAGCGATCTTGCGCTGCTCCTGGACAGTCACGCCGGTCACACGGCGCGCACGGATCTTGCCGCGGTCCGAGATGAACTTGCGCAGCAGCGCGGTGTCCTTGTAGTCGACGACGGTGACGCCGGCGGCCTTCAGCGGGTTGGACTTTGGTTTGGGCTTGCGGATTTCAGCCTTTGCCATCGTGGTGCTCCTTGATGCCTCTGGAGCCCGCAGAACGGTTCTGCGGGATGGGATGCGCCCGGCCCCGGCGGGGCGGACGCGGTGCGCGGCGACGGGGCCGCCGCGCGGTGCGGGCCGGCCGTGCGGCCGACTCTCCGGGATGACGCCCGGACGTGGATGTCCTGAGTGAAACGCGGTGCGCCTGATCCCTCTCGGGATCAGAACGGCGGCTCGTTGGAGGCCGGGGTGTCCCAGCCGCCGCCGCTGCCCGACCACGGATCGGCCGGGGCCGCGTTGCCGCCGCCCTGCTGCGGCTGGTTCCAGCCGCCCCCCTGCTGGGGTGCGCCGAACCCGCCACCGGGCTGACCGCCGCCGAAGCCGCCGCCCTGCGGACCGCCGGACTGGGGGCCGCCGAAGCCGCCACCGCCCTGCTGACCGCCGAAGCCGCCGCCTCCGCCGCGCTGGGTGCGCGTCACCTTGGCGGTGGCGTAGCGCATGGAGGGGCCGACCTCGTCGACGTCCATCTCCCAGCTGGTGCGCTTGTTGCCCTCGCGGTCCTCGTAGGAACGCGACTTCAACCGGCCCTGTGCGACCACGCGCATGCCCTTGGTCAGGGACTCCGCCACGTTCTCTGCGGCCTCGCGCCAGATCGAGCAGCGCAGGAACAGGGTCTCCCCGTCCTTCCACTCGTTGTTCTGGCGGTCGAACGTGCGCGGCGTCGACGCGACGGTGAAGTTCGCGACGGCCGCCCCGTTCGGGGTGAAGCGCAGTTCCGGGTCGGCGGTGAGGTTGCCGACGATGGTGATGACGGTCTCTCCGGCCATGGTCACTCCTGTGGTCGATGTGGTGCAGGTGTACGCCGGCGCGAGCCGGGGACGTGCCGAATGCTCTCAGGCCATCCGGAGACGAGTGCTCACTCGGCGGAGACCTTCTGCTCCTCCGGGCGGATGATCTTGGTGCGCATGATCGTCTCGTTGATGTTCAGGACGCGGTCCAGCTCCTGGGAGGTGGCCGGCTCTGCGGTGAAGTTGACGACGGCGTAGATCGCCTCGGACTTCTTCTGGATCTCGTAGGCGGTCTTGCGACGGCCCCACACGTCGATGTTCTCGACGGTGCCGCCGTCCTTGGTGACGACCTCGAGGAACTTCTTGAGGGTCGGCTCCACGGTGCGCTCGTCGATCTCGGGATCGATCAGCACCATCAGCTCGTAAGCACGCATGTGAACCCACCTCCTCTGGGCTTGGCGGCCGCGGTCTCTCCGCGGCAGGAGGTTCTGTGCTCGTCCCGCGCGTGTCGGTCCGCGCTCTTCAGCGGCACACGTGAGACTGGGCGATCTTATCATCGCCCTTCCGCCCGTGGATCGGTGAGGATGGGCACATGAGCACCCACGATGACGAGCCGGACGGCGCCCACACCCACGTCCTGCTGCTGCGCGGCGTGAACATCGGCGGCAGGAACAGGACGCCCAAGGCCGAGCTCGCCGCGCTGGCCGAGCGGGCCGGCGCACGCGAGGTGACCGTGTACCTGAACTCGGGGAACGTGCTGTGCCGGATGCCCGGCGAAGAGGACTCGGCGGCAGGGGTCGCCGAGCGACTGCGCCGCCTGCTCGCTGAACGTCTGGGGGTGGACACGAGCGTGCACGTGGCCGCGCGTGAGGAACTCTCCGGGCTGCTCGACGTGCTCGCCGGCTCCGAGCTGTGCGGGGCAGACGAGGGGCTGGACGAGCTCGACCCGAAGCGCGTGCACCTCGTGCTGTTCGGCCGCGCCCCCGATGCCGACGCCGCGGCTGCGCTGCAGGAGCCCTCGTTCCAGGCCGAGAGCTTCGGCCCGGACCGCTGCCTCGTCGCCGGTCGCGGCGTGTGGATCCGCTATGCGGCGGAGTCCAGGTCCTCGAGGCTGACGCTGCCGCGGCTCGAGCGGCTGCTCTCAGGGGGCGGGCACGGCGCCGACTCGGGCCCGGACCTCATCGGCACGGCCCGGAACCTGCGCACGGTGCGCGTGCTGGCCGGCCGGCCCGAGCCGAAGATCGACCTGCCGTCGCTGCCGTCACTGGCCTGAGCCGGCGCTGCCCGGACAGCTCCGACCGCCGGCCCATGCCAACCCGCCCCTCAACCGGCCCACCCATCGCGTGTACAGCTGTTCCAGCACCGGGCGCTGATGCGTGGATGATCTGTGCACGCGTTCCTCCACGACGGCTCCGCGGTCGCCGCCCGGCCTGCAGCACCTGCCCTCGATTCACCCCCCGCAGGGCCAGCAGACTGCGCAGCCGTCGCACGAACCGCGCCCACCCCTGCGGAGTGAACACGTCCTTGTCGACGCGCAGCACCTCCCAGCCGGCGGCCCGCAGTCGTTCGTCTCGGCGCATGTCCCGGCGCACCTGCTCCGGGCTCGAGAAGTGGTGCGCTCCCTCGTACTGGACCGCGATCCGCGCGCGGTCGTAGACGAGGTCCACGGGCGCACTGTCGACCACCCGGCCCCGCGCGTCGACCTCCAGCACGATCTGCGGATTCACCAGCGGCTCCGGCAGTCCCTCCCTGACGATCCACCGACGCAGCCGCGTCTCCCGTGGAGAGTCCGAGCGCGGACGCAGGTGCTCGAGCGCTTCCCGCAGCAGCGGCACCCCCGCCACGTTCGACCGCTCGTCCACCACGGCGCGCAGCTCCTCGACGGTGGCGAGCGGATTCTCGCCGAAGGCCAGCGGCGGCCGAGGTGCCCCGTCGGAGCGCTGCAGCAGCGAATCACCCGCCTCGATGAGGGCCTCGAGCCGCAGACCGCATGACGGCAGGTCCGTCCACGTCCAGGCCGGGTTCGTCACCCAGAAGCGCCCGTCGGCAGGCCCGATCTCGACCAGGCGCCGGTCGCCGATCCGCAGACGATGGCCCACGACCCCGGTGATCCGCGGTGCACCCCTGCCTGCCCAACGCGAGAGATGTGGCCGCACTCGACGCCCCTCCGGCAGCCACATGCCCCAGACCTGAGCCGCCGACTCATGGCTGACGATCAGGCTCCGGTCCCCCTGTGCGTTCGCGACGGCCAGGTCCCGAGGCGTTGGCGGCTCGTCCCTGCGTGCGCGTATCCCGCGGTTGGGCACCCTCAGATCGACACGACGGGACCGGCTCGTCTGGAGCCCGGCCCGGGCGAGCCGAGCGACGGGAATGGCCGTCTCGGGGAACAGGGTCAGGGGGTCGTCGGGACGCATGAGGACAGTCCACGCCGCGCCGACCCAGATGCGCGCCTCCGGGCCCCGCGAGGTCGGCGGGTCCAGGGACGGGGCCGTGAGGTCGGCACCTGTGCAGGAGCCCCGGGACGCACGGAGGCGGTCCTCTCAGCACCTCACCACTCACCATCCGTCACGGATCGTGTACAGCTATGCCAGGAATCCAGGCGCATTTCTGGAACAGCTGTACACGCACGACACCGAGCACCCCCGCACCGGGCCCCTCACACCCCGCTGAAGAACACCTCGGCCACGTCGCACAGGCTCGCCACGTCCTGCACCCCGCACATCTCCCGGGCCGAGTGCATCGAGAGCAGCCCGAGCCCCACGTCGACGGTCCTGATGCCCAGTCGCGTCGCCGAGATCGGCCCGATCGTCGAGCCGCAGGGCACGTCGTTGTTCGAGACGAACTCCTGGAACGGCGCCCCGGCCACCCCGCACCAGCGGGCAAAGGCGGCCGCGCCGGCGGCATCGGTCGCATAGCGCTGGTTCGCGTTGATCTTCAGCAGCGGCCCGTGATTCACGCGCGGGTGGTTCACGGGGTCATGCCGCTCGGTGTAGTTCGGGTGCACCAGATGCCCGGCGTCGGAGGACAGCAGCCACGAGCCCTGCACCGCCCGCGCCCGGGCCTGCCCGTCCACGCCCAGCGCCTCGAGCACCCGGCCCATCGTCTCCTCGAGGATCGGGCCGGCCGCCCCCGAGCGGGACGCCGAGCCCAGCTCCTCGTGGTCGAACGCGGCCAGCATGGGGATGACCGGCGCGCCCGTCGCCTCGCCCGCGACGCCGTCCGCCACGGTTCCGGCGAACCGGTCGACGCCGTGCTCATGGGCCAGCCGTTCCAGCGCCACGAGCCCGGCGTGCACCGAGCTGAGGTTGTCGAGCCGGCCCGAGGCGAAGAACTCGGCGTCGAGCCCGAACAGCCCCGGCTCCTGGGCGTCGGCAACCATCACGTCGTGCCCGCGGATCGCCCCGCGCTCGACCCCGGCCGACTGCGCGAGCGCGTCAAGCACGTCGCCGCGCACCCGCGCCGCGGTCTCCTGCGCGCTCTCGCCCTCACGGGCGGCCTCCTCGAGCTCGGTCTGCGCGCCGACGACGGGCATCGTGTGCTTCTGCCGCTGCAGGGTCAGGCCATCGTTCACCTCGCGGTCCAGGTGGATCGCCAGCTGCGGAATCCGCCCGACCGGGCCCGTGGCGGCGAGCACCTGGCGGCCGTCGTCGAGCACGAGCCGACCCGCGAAACGCAGCTCGCGGTCCAGCCACGAGTTCAGCAGCGGGCCGCCGTAGACCTCGACGCCCGCCTGCACCCAGCCGTCGGTGTTGATCGCCGCGGAGTTCGGCTTGAGCTTGAATCCCGGCGAGTCGGTGTGGGCGCCCAGCACCCGGAACACCGGCACCGCACCGGAGCTCTCCGGCGCGTCCGCGCCTGCCGTCCCGGCCGGCACGATCCACGCCAACGCCGCGCCGTCGCGGACGATCACGTAGCCGCCGGGCACCGCCGGAACGTCCTCCGCCTCGCTCAGCCGGGTGAAGCCGACGGCCTCGAGCCGCCGGGCCACCTCCTCGGCAGCGTGGTAGCTCGACGGGGACGCCATGACGAAGTCGGCCAGGTCCTGCAGATGCGCGGGCATACCGGCCCGCCCGGTCGTGGTGTGGGTCATACCTCCGACGGTACCCGCTCGGAGCTACGCTGAGGCCACCTCGAGCAGAAAGGAGCCGCCCATGATGGAGGCCGTGGTCATCGGGGTGATCCTCATGGCGCTGTGGACCCTGATCGGCGTCATGATCGTGCGCGTCGGGTTCCGGACAGACCGCTCGGCAGATCCGAGGGAATCCGGTCCGCCGCCCGCCGAGGACGACGTCCCGCACCGCGCGCATACGCCCCCGCGAGCGGGTCGTCGCCCCCCGCGCTGATCCGCACCGGGTCCAGGTGCGGCCGCACCATCTCCACGACGACCCGCCCGCACAGCCACAGCACCGCGAGCATGTGCGCGAGCACGGCCGCCACATACGTCTCGTCGCTGATCGAGTGCTGGGGCGCGGAGCCCGACGCCCCGCGCGCCAGGTACATCCACACGGCGAAGAAGTGCAGGGCCTCGACGAGCATCCACGCCCAGACGTCCTTCCAGCGGGGCACCGCGAGCGCGGCCAACGGGATCAGCCACAGCACGAACTGCGGGGAGTACACCTTGTTCGTCAGCACGAAGCCCGCGACGATCAAGAACGCCAGCTGGGCCAGGCGCGGGGTCCGCCGCACGGCCAGGCCGAGCACAAACACGCCGAGGCACCACAGGACGAACAGGGACAAAGCCAGCAGGGAGAGCGAGCCGGCCTCGATCTTCGGCAGGCCCAGCTCCTCGTGCATCAGGTTCCAGGAGTGCCACAGGCTCGACAGGCCCGGACCGCGCTCGGCCGAGAAGGTGAAGAACACGCTCCACGCCTCCGGGTTCGTCAACATCAGCGGCAGGTTGACGGCGAGCCACGCCCCGAGGGCACCGACACTCGCCCGCACGAACGGCCCGGCCCGGCGGCGCCGGACCGCCAGTACGAGCAGCGCGCCGAGCAGCAGGACGGGGTAGATCTTCATCGCCGCGCCGAGCCCGAGCAGCACACCCGCCCGGCCCGGCGCGCCGCGCGACCACACGTACATGCCCCAGGCGGTCAGGGCGACGGCCCACATGTCCCAGTTGATCGTGCCGGCCAGGATCATGCCGGGGCCGATCGCGACCATCAGCCCGTCGTGCCACCGGCGGCCAGCCATGCGCACCGTCAGCAGGGCGGTCGCGGCCCACAGGCCGAGGACGAACACGAGGTTCACGAGCCAGAACGTCAGCGGGCCCTCATGCTCGACCGCGCCGAAGCCGAGGTCGGGCAGCCACTGGGTGATCTGAGCGGCCACCGATGCGACCAGGCTCATGAGCACGGGGTACTCGAACGTGGAGTCCGCCGCGAACGGCGCCCACGGATTCGCCGCGAACCCGCGCGCTCCGTAGAGGGCGGCCCAGTCGGAGTAGCAGCCGGCGTAGTAGACGTTCGGTGCACCCCAGCCGGCGGACAGGCACGGAGCCTTCTGCAGGACGGTGATGACGGCGCCGAGGCCGACCAGCAGGGCCGTGAGCGTGACGGGGCTCGCCCACGCACCAACGCGGTGCATCTCGTTCGTCGCGAGGCCGCCGGGCACCTCGTGCGCGCCGACGCGCAGGCCGGTCTCGCGCGCCCCCGTGCGGGGGGACGACCGCCGTCGACCGGCCCGGTCGTCCTGTCTGCCCTCGGCGAAGTCTGCGCGCATGCGCCCCAGTGTAGGGAGCTGCGCCACGTCGACGGTCCGGCGGGCAGGCGACGACGGCGTAAACTTGACCTCAGCTGACAGCATTCCAGCTCAACCCCCGGGAACGGACCGCAGCGACCGTGCGCCCGCACCGTCGCTCGACTGCGCGCGCCGCCGTCGTCCGACCGCGCCGCACACGGCCCGTCGTGCGCCGCACGCGCCGCTGCCCGGCCGGAACAGTCGAGGAGAGAACGAGACTTGGCAAACAACCCCATCCGCGTCGCCATCGCCGGCGTCGGCAACTGCGCCACCTCCCTGATCCAGGGCGTCGAGTACTACAAGGACGCCAAGGACACGGACTCGGTGCCGGGCCTGATGCACGTGCGCTTCGGCGACTACCACGTGAGCGATCTGCAGTTCGCGGCGGCCTTCGACGTCGACGCGAAGAAGGTCGGCCTGGACCTGTCCGAGGCGATCACCGCGTCGGAGAACAACACGATCACGATCTCCGAGGTGCCCCACGCCGACGTCACCGTCCAGCGCGGACCGACCCTGGACGGCCTGGGCAAGTACTACATGGAGACCATCGAGGAGTCGACGGCCGAGCCGGTCGACGTCGCGCAGGTGCTGCGCGACCGCGAGATCGACGTGCTGGTCTGCTACCTGCCGGTCGGCTCGCAGAAGGCCACCGAGTTCTACGCGCAGGCCGCGATCGACGCGGGCGTCGCGTTCGTCAACGCCCTGCCCGTGTTCATCGCGGGCACGCAGGAGTGGGCGGACAAGTTCACCGAGGCCGGTGTGCCGATCGTCGGCGACGACATCAAGTCCCAGATCGGCGCGACGATCACCCATCGCGTGATGGCGAAGCTGTTCGAGGACCGCGGCGTCACCCTGGACCGCACGTACCAGCTGAACGTCGGCGGCAACATGGACTTCAAGAACATGCTCGAGCGCGAGCGCCTGGAGTCGAAGAAGATCTCGAAGACGCAGGCGGTTACCTCGAACACCTCCGCCCAGCTGGGCGCGGACGACGTGCACATCGGCCCGTCGGACTACGTCTCGTGGCTCGACGACCGCAAGTGGGCCTTTGTGCGTCTCGAGGGCCGCAACTTCGGCGACGCCCCGGTCTCGCTCGAGTACAAGCTCGAGGTGTGGGACTCGCCGAACTCGGCCGGCGTGATTATCGACGCGGTGCGGGCCGCGAAGATCGCCCTGGACCGCGGGATCGGCGGCCCGATCCTCTCGGCCTCGTCGTACTTCATGAAGTCCCCGCCGGTGCAGCACCGCGACGAGGAGGCCCACGAGCTCGTGGAAGCCTTCATCCGCGGCGAGATCGAGCGCTGATCCGGCCCCGGACCGGCACCGGCGGACCCGGCCCGCCCGTCACCACAGGCCCCGACGACCACGCGGTCGTCGGGGCCTGTGGCGTTCATCGGGGCGAGGCGGCCCGGGCAGTCACTCGACGCCGAGCCGTTCCTCGATCGTCACGCGGACCAGCTGCGCGAAGATCTTCTGACCGTTGCCGCGCGGATGCACCTTGTCCGGGGCGAACTCGTCCACGTACTGGGCCGCGTCGTCCCAGTCCGCGACCACGACCTGATCGGGATGCTCTGCGGCCACCTTCCGCATCTGCTCCTGAACCTGCGGAATCCACTCGGTCGGCCCGTGGGGCAGCACGACGACGAGCAGCCGATCCTCGCCGAGGGTCTCCAGAATCCGATCCCAGTCCTCGTCGCGCGTCGCGCCGTTCGCGCCGAGGGCGATGACGGTGACGTGACGCAGCTGGTCCTTCTTCTCGAGCTCCTCGAGCTGAGTGGCGGCGTCGCGCAGCTGGTGTCCGACCTCGGCCTCCATGTGCAGGCCCGGCAGCTGCTCGAGCAGGGCGGGAGCGGCGGACAGGGCCACCGAGTCGCCGACGAGGGTGACCTGTTCGCCCAGGGTCGAGGCCGGCAGGGTCGTCGTGAGCTCCTCCTTGCTGAAGGTGGGCGTGACGATCGACTCATCGCCGGTGCCCTGCTCGGTGGCCTGGGCGGCCGCGCCGCTCGGTTCGGCGGGGGCGGCCGCATCGGAGCCCTGCGCGCCGGAGGAGCCGGAGGACGACTCCGGGTCAGCGGCGTCGGCGCGCGGGGTGGCCTGGGTCGACTGCTCCGCCTGGGCCTGGCGCAGCGCGTCCTCGGCGGCGGCGATCTCCTGCTGCAGTTTCGTCTCGGACGGCGAGCGCAGCAGCGCCGCACCGGCGGCGACCGGCACGATGACCAGCAGCAGGGCGCCGACGGCGACGGCCGCCTTGCCCGCGCCGGTGGACCAGGCCCGGCGCACGGCCCGTCCCCAGTCCGAGAACGCCTCGCGGAAGCCGCGGTGCAGGATCGGTTCCTCGATCCACCGGGAGCTGGCCTCGGCGATCAGCGCGGTCAGCACGAGCACACCGCCGGCGGCGAGCGGCTCGACCCACTCCGCCGCGTCGTTGGGCACGAGCACCCGCATGATCACCAGCAGCGGCCAGTGCCACAGGTAAGCGGCATAGGAGCGACGGCCCCACCAGCCGAGGACCCGGCCGGACATGGCTCGGGAGAAGGCGTCCTGCCGGTCGCCCTGGACCACGTGGAACACCAGGCCCGCCACGAGCGCCGAGAGGCCCGCGAGCACGCCGAGGTACACGTAGGGGGCCGTGCCGTCGACGACGAAGAACGAGGCCACCAGGACGGCGAACGCGGCCCACACCAGCAGTGTGCGCAGGGGGCCGCTGCGCGGAGCGGTGAGCGTGCCGGTCGTGCCCGCGGCGGCGGCCGGCGGGTGGGCCGGGTGCACGACGTGGGCCAGCCAGATCGAGACGGCCGCGCCGAACAGCAGGCCGAAGGCGTGCGTGTCCGTGCCGAAGTACATGCGCGTGGTCGGGGCCCCGGAGATCTGCCCGATCGCCATGCCCACGGCCGAGGCGACCGCCAGCAGCAGCACGAGGCCGACGCGCAGCATGTCGACGCGCCGACCGGCGGTCGCGGTGCCTCCGCGCGGCCACAGCAACAGCAGCAGACCGAGGATCAGCGGGGGCCAGACGACGTAGAACTGCTCCTCGATGGCCAGGGACCAGAGGTGCTCGAACATCGGCGGGGTGGCGGCGTTGAAGTAGTCGTTGCCGTCGACGATCATCAGCCAGTTGCTGGAGTACGTGAGCGCGCCGAGCCATTCGCGCCGCAGCCCGGAGGGGAATTCGGCGAACGCGAGCCACGCGAGCGCGGTGGAGCCCACCAGGGCGACGACCAGCGCGGGCACGAGCCGCCTGATCCGGCGCATCCAGAAGCCGCCGAAGCCCACACCCTTGCCGGCGTCGATGCGACGGACCAGGCCCGTGGTGATGAGGAAGCCGGAGAGGACGAAGAACATGTCCACGCCCACGAAGCCACCCGGGAAGAGCACCGGCCACGCATGGAAGGCGAGCACGGCGAGCACGGCCACGCCGCGCAGTCCGTCGAGCGCGGGCACCCGGCCGGGTCCGGGGCTCACCCGGGTGCCACGCCGCGGGGAGCCGTTGGTGGACGGCGCCGCGGCGGGAGCGGTGCGGGTCACGGACGCCGTGCGCGCGGAGTCACGCGCCCGAGCGGGGGACGAGGGCTGAGGAGTCGACACAGTTTTCTAGAGTGACCCGTCCACGGCGCGATATCCAACCGTGACGCGAATCCGAACATTCCGATTCAGCAACAGCATGCGGATGCTGCCTCCACCATGCCGTGATTTTCCAGTCATCTCACAGGCTCAGGCCAGCAGGCCCTCGCGCGGAGCGCCGCGCCGGCCCGTCCTGAGCGGCCCTCGACTCAGAACAGACCGGTGATCGCGCCGTCCGCGTCCACGTCCATCGCGTCGGCCGCGGGCGTGGCCGGCAGGCCGGGCATCGTCATGACCGCGCCGGTGAGCGCCACGACGAACCCGGCGCCGGTGCGCACCGCCAGCTCTCGCACGGTCACCGTGAAGCCCTCGGGCGCGTTAAGCACCGTCGGGTCATCGGTGAAGGAGTACTGGGTCTTGGCCATGCACACCGGCAGCCCGTCGAGGCCACGCTCAGCGATCTGCCGCAACTGCCTACGGGCGATTGGCCCGAAATCGACGCGCGCACCCCGGTAGGTGCGGCGCACGACCGTCTCGATGCGTTCGGCGACGCTCATCCCCTCCTGCCACAGCCCGGTCACGGCCGCCGGTTCCTCGCCGCGGGCCGGCAGCGCGTCGGCCACCGCCCGGGCGAGGTCGAGGGCACCGTGGCCGCCTCCGCCCCACACATCGGCGACGGCGCAGCGCACGCCCCGCTGGGCGCAGCGGTCTGCGAGCCAGGCCAGCTCCTCGTCGGTGTCCTGCAGGAACCGGTTGACGCCGACGATCACGGGCACCCCGTAGGCGGCCATGTTCTCGACGTGCCGTTCGAGGTTGGCCACACCGACGCGCAGCGCCTCCAGGTGCTCGGCCGCGACGTCGGCCCGGTCCCGGCCGTCGCGCTCGGCGACGGCGTCCACGCCGGCCTTCACATCGGCCAGGGCCATGCCGGCCTGGAGCTTGAGCGCGCGCACGGTGGCGACGACGACCGCCGCCGCAGGCGGGAAGCCGCCGGCCACGGCGGTGATGTCCATGAACTTCTGACCGCCGAGGTCCGCGCCGAAACCGGCCTCGGTCACCACGACGTCCGCGAGGGCGCGTGCCGTTCGGGTGGCGATCACGGAGTTCGCGCCGTGGGCGATGTTCGCGAACGGGCCGCCGTGCACGAGCGCGGGGGTGCCGCCGAGGGTCTGCACGAGGTTCGGGGCGATCGCGTCCTTGAGTAGCACGGCCATGGCGCCCTGCGCGCCGTGCGGGCCGATCTGCGCGGCGGTGACGGGGTCGCCGTCGTAGGTGTGGGCCACGGTGATGCGGCCGAGGCGCTCCTTGAGGTCGGCGAGGTCCCGGGCCAGGCAGAACACGGCCATCGTCTCGGTGGCCACGGTGATCTCGAAGCCGCCCTCGCGCGGGACGCCCTGGGTGCGGCCGCCCAGGCCGGTGACGACGTGACGCAGGGTGCGGTCGTTCATGTCGAGTGCCCGCTTGAGCGTGATCGTGCGCGGGTCGATGCCGAGCTCGTTGCCGTGCTGCACGTGGTTGTCGACGAGCGCGCACAGCAGGTTGTGGGCCGAGGTGATCGCGTGGAAGTCGCCCGTGAAGTGCAGGTTGATGTTCTCCATGGGGACGACCTGGGCGTGCCCGCCGCCGGTCGCGCCGCCCTTGATGCCGAACACGGGGCCGAGGGAGGGCTCGCGCAGGGCGGCCATCGTGGTCGCGCCCGCGAAGCCCTCGGGGGCGTCATCGGAGGCCGCCAGCAGGTTCAGGCTGTCCGCCAGGCCGACGGAGACGGTCGTCTTGCCCTCGCCCGCGGGCGTCGGGCTGATGCCGGTGACGAGCACGACGTGGCCCTCACGGCGGTCACCGCCGGCGCCCGGCGCGAGCGCGTGCACATCGACCTTGGCCATATGGCGGCCGTAGGGGATCAGCAGGTCCTGGTCGATCCCGGCGCGCTCGGCGATCCGGGCGATGGGCTGCAACGGGTGGGCGGCGGCGATCTGGGCGTCGTTCATGGGCCCGATCCTGTCACCGTCACCCGCCCGGGTCAGCCCTCGTTCTCCTCCGCGCTCTCCGGCTGCTCCGCCCACCACCGCCGCAGCTCAGCCTCGGCCTCGGCCTGCTCGTGCGGGCCCTCGTCGATCCGCCACTCAAGCAGGTGCTTATAGGCCCGCCCCACCACGGGGCCGGGGCGGATCCCCAGCAACGCCATAATCTGCTGCCCGTCCAGGTCCGGGCGCAGGGCGGCCATCTGCTCGGCCTCGGAGATCTCCTCGATGCGCCGTTCGAGGTCGTCGTAGGCATGCTCGAGGCGGGCGGCCTTGCGGCGGTTGCGCGTCGTCACGTCGGAGCGGGTCAGCGCGTGCAGCCGGTTCAGCACGTCCCCGGCGTCATGCACGTACCGGCGCACCGCCGAGTCGGTCCAGCCCTGCTCCCCGTACCCGTAGAAGCGCATGTGCAGCTCGACGAGGCGGCTGACGGCCTTCGTGGAGTCGTTGTCGAACTTCAGCGCCTTCATCCGCTTGCGCACAAGCTTCGCGCCGACCACCTCGTGATGGCGGAAGCTCACCGCCCCGGACGGCTCGAACCGGCGGGTGGCCGGCTTGCCGACGTCGTGCAGCAGCGCGGCCAGGCGCAGCACGACGTCGGGGGAGGACTCCGAGTACTTCCGCTCCCAGTCCATGGCCTGCTCGAGCACCGTCAGGGAGTGCTCGTACACGTCCTTATGGCGGTGGTGCTCGTCGGTCTCCAGGCGCAGGGCCGGCAGCTCGGGCAGCACGACGTCAGCCAGACCCGTCCGCACGAGCAGGTCGAGGCCGCGGCGCGGATGCGCCCCGCCGATCAGCTTCACGAGCTCCTCGCGCACGCGCTCGGCGGAGATGATCCCGATCCGCTCGTGCATCGCGGCCATGGCCTCTTCCACCTCGTCGGCCACCTCGAAACCGAGCTGTGCGGCGAAGCGGGCGGCGCGCATCATGCGCAGCGGATCGTCGGAGAAGGAGTCCTCGGGTGTGCCGGGGGTGCGGATCACCCCGGCGGCCAGGTCGCGGACGCCGCCGTAGGGGTCCACCAGGTCCATCTGCGGCAGGCGCAGCGCCATGGCGTTGACGGTGAAGTCCCGGCGCAGCAGGTCGTCCTCGAGGCTGTCCCCGAACGCGACCGTCGGCTTGCGGCTGGACGGGTCGTACTTCTCGGCCCGGTACGTCGTCACCTCGATCTGCCAGCCGTCCTTCTGAAACCCGATGGTCCCGAAGCGGCGGCCGACGTCCCACGTCGCGTCCGCCCAGCCCGCGCCGATCCGCTCGATCGCGTCGGGGTCGGCGTCGGAGGTGAAGTCGAGGTCACCCGAGCCGCGGCCCAGGAACAGGTCGCGCACGGGGCCGCCGACCAGCGAGAGCTCATGCCCGGCCTCGGCGAACCGGCGCCCCAGTTCGACGACGACGGCGGGCAGGGCGGCGTCGGCGGGCAGGCCGGCGGGCAGCGGGACGCGTGCGGCGGAGTCAGTCATGATGACTACAAGCGTGCCAGAATCCGGGCGGCCGGCCCGTCGTGCCGTCCCCGTCACCGCCGGTCGGAGACGCCACGGACGCTAGAGTGATGGTCATGTCCAGCCCCGACCCTTCGACGTCCCGGGGGGCTCCCCTGCCCTCGGCGCTGATGGGCCGGTTCCGCCGTCGCAGCGCTGCGGTGCCGTCGCAGCCTGATCGCGTGCGGTCCGTCGCGCCCGCCGCCTCCTCCGGCCTGCCCACGGTCGAGGAGGTCTCCGCCGGCGGCATCGTGATCCGCCGCCACCAGGGTCGGCTCGAGGTCGCGATCATCGCGCGCTACAACCGAGGTGGCCGACTCGAGTGGTGCCTGCCGAAGGGCCACCCCGAGGGACGCGAGGGGCACCGCGAAGCCGCCGTGCGCGAGGTCGAAGAGGAGACCGGCATCGCCGGTGAGATCCTCGAGCCGCTCGGCTCGATCGACTACTGGTTCACCGTGCCTCGTCAGCGCGTGCACAAGACCGTTCACCACTTCCTGTTGCGCGCGATCGGCGGCGAGCTGACGATCGAGAACGACCCGGATCAGGAGGCCGTCGACGTCGAGTGGGTGTGCCTGACCCAGGTGGGCCGTCGTCTGTCCTTCGCGAACGAGCGCCGCATCGTGGACACGGCCCGCCGGATCGTGGACCAGCACTTCCCCGGCGACGCGTGAGCGCCGCCGCCATGACGAACGATGAGTGAGGCATGAGCAGCACGCACGCCCCCCGCACCAAGCACTCCGCTCCCCCCGAGTCCCCCGACGCCGAGACGACCGACTCCTCCGCCCCGGCCAAGGACGAATCCGCCGGGCACGTCCCCGCGGGCGAGAAGAACGCCGCCCGGTCGAGCGCCGTCATGGCGGCAGGCACCCTGCTCTCGCGGATCCTCGGTTTCGTCCGCGCCGCCCTGCTGACCGTGGCGATCGGCTCGACGGCCCTCGTCGCCGACGTATTCGAGTCCGCGAACACGATCCCGAACGTGATCTACATGCTCCTGGCCGGCGGCGTGTTCAACGTCGTGCTCGTGCCGCAGCTGATCAAGCACGCCAAGGACGCGGACCGCGGCGCCGACTACACCTCGAGACTCATGACGCTGGCCGTGCTCGTCATGGGCGGGTTCACGCTCGTGCTGACACTCGCCGCGGCCCCGCTGATGGCCACGCTCACGAGCGGCTGGTCCCCCGAGATGCTGACACTCGGCACGGTCTTCGCGCTGTGGACGCTGCCGCAGGTGTTCTTCTACGGGCTCTACGCCGTGGTCGGCCAGGTGCTCAACGCCAACGGCCGCTTCGGCGCCTACATGTGGGCCCCCGTGCTGAACAACGTCGTCGCCATCGCCGCGATCGTGCTCTACCTGGCCATGTTCGGCCGGTACGCCGGCGGCGACCAGATGGCCGACTGGACGACGACGCAGACCGTGATCCTGGCCGGCGGCCACACCCTGGGCATCGTCGCGCAGGCACTCATCCTGTTCCTGCCGCTGCGGGGCCTGGGCATCGGCCTGCGCCCGAAGTTCGGCTGGCGGGGCATGGGGCTGCGCGCCACCGGTCGCCTGGCCGGATTCACCCTGATCACGATGGTGATCGGCAACGTCGTGAACCTGCTGTGCTCGCGCCTGGTCACCGGCGCGACGGCGGCTCGCGCGGACGCCGGCTCCCGCGTCCCCGGCACACAGGGCTGGAGCGAGGCGATGGCCCAGGCCGCGATCCCCGGCCTGACGGCCTACAACATGGCCATGCTCATCGCGGTGCTGCCGCACTCGGTGTTCGTCGTATCGATGGCGACCGTCCTGTTCAATCGGCTGACCCGCTCGATCGACGAGGGCGACCTGGTCGAGGCCCGGCGGACGACGGGGCAGGGTCTGCGCGTGTTCAGCATCCCGCTGGTGTTCTCGACCGTCGCGATGATCGTGCTGGCCGGGCCGCTGGGCCGCGTGTTCGGCTCGTCTGCGGACACGGCGCTGGCCTCCGGGCTGGCGATCGGGCAGGTGATCCTGATCCTGGCGATCGGCCTGCCGTTCCGCTCGGCCTCGTTCTACCTGATGCGCGCCTTCTACGCCTCGGAGGACGCCAAGACGCCGATGATCATCCAGGTCACCTCCGCTCTGGGCGTGCTGGCTCTGTCCTACGGCGCGGCCGCCCTGGCACCGGCGTGGTCCTACGCGTACATCGTGGCCGCGACGGGAACGCTGTCGTTCGTCTACCAGTTCGTGTTCGCGCATGTGATGATCGTGCGCCGCTACGGCGACTACGGCTTCGCCTCGGTGGTGCGCGCGCACGCGCAGACCGGCCTGGCCGCGGCCGGCTCGGCGGTCCTCGGCTGCCTCGTGCTGTGGCTGTTGGGCGGCTACAGCGACGGTTTCGCGTGGAGCTCGATCATGACGGCGCTCATCTCCTGCGCGGTCGTGGGCCTGGTCATGGGCCTGGCCTACGTCGTGACCCTGCGGATGATGCGCATGGCCGAGCTCGACGCCTTCCTGCGTCCGCTCGCCGCGCGTGTGCCGGGCCTGGGCCGCGTCGTCGGCGCCTGATCCCGGACCGACCGGTACGCCTCGGGCCCGTCGCGGGGCTCTCGGGGCTCTGACCCCCTACGATGGTCCCCAATGCATCCCGTGGTGATGCCCGCCACCGGGGCCGCCGCCGCGTCACCGCCGTCTCGCCGTCCGCGCAGGAGAAGAACACCGTGTCACAGTCGATCGAAGTCGGGTCCGTCCTCGGGGGCCGCTACCGCGTCACCGAGCACGTCGTCACGTCGGCCGATCAGGACAGGATCTTCACCGGGCTCGACCAGGTCCTCAACCGCCGCGTGACGATCCTCGTCGCCTCGCGCGAGAACGCGACGCAGGTGGCCGCCTCCGCGCGCGAGCTGGCCATGGGAGAGCGGCATGACGAGGTTCAGGTGCTTGACCTGGGCCTCTCCGAGGGGCGCACGTACCTCATCGCGGGCGGCAATCCGGACCACGACGTGCTGCTGGGGATGGCGTACCCAGCGGACACCTACATCGAGCCGTTCCAGACCGACACCCTCGGCTCGGAGATCTTCGGCTCCTCGCGCGAGGCCGAGGCGGAGGCCCGCGACGACGACGAAGCCTACTACTCCGAGCTCGAGGAGCGGGTGCGAGCCGATCAGGACCAGAGCCGACGGCCCGGCTTCCTGAACCGCATCTCCGAGCGGCTGAGCGAACGGGTGAGCTCGGAGTCCGACGGCACCGCCGCCAAGGAGGCCTCGGCTGCCGCAGCCCTGGCCGCCGCCTCAGCCGCGGAGCAGGCACGCCGGGATGAGGAGGCCCGCGAGCTCGAGCGGCAGCGCGAGGAGGCCGAGCGAGCCGAGCGCGAGGCCCAGGAACGCGCCGAGCGCGAGGCTCGGGAGCGCGCGGAGCAGGAGCGCCGGGATCAGGAGGAACGCGAACGCCGCGAGCGCGAGGAGGCAGAGCTGCGCCGTCGCGAGGAGCAGGCCCGTCGGGAACGGGAGGAACGCGAGGCGGCAGAGCGGGAGGCCGCGCAGCGCGAGCGCGAGGAACGCGAACGCGAGGCGGCCGCACGGCGCGAACAGGAACAGCGCGAGCGGCGGGAACGGGAGGAATCCACCCGTCGCGAGGAGCCGGCCCGTGCGGAGTCCGCGGACGCACAGGACGCCCCGACGGCCCCGATCGCGACCGTTGCCGCCGGCACCGCCGGTGCGGCGGGAGCCACCGCCCTCGCCGCCGGGTCCCCAGACGATTCATCGGACACTGCTGACCCGGACGGCGCTGCCCCGGACAACGCGGCAGCGACGGGCACGGGATCCGCGGCCGCGGGCTCCAGGAGCACCGCAGCGGAGCCAGACGGGCACGAGGCCGGCTCGGCTCCGCGCGCCCGCCGCGCCCTGGGCACCGGAGGCTCGAGCACGGCGGCACCGCGACGAGGCTCATCCTCCGGCACCGGCTCATCCTGGCTCACCGGCGCGCTGCTGCTGGTCCTGTTGATCGGGATCGCCGTCGTCGGCTTCCTGCTGCTGAACCAGAATCGGCCCGCCGCCGGGGAAGCGGACTCGGGCGCCGCATCATCCGAGGGCGGCTCCACCGATCCGTCCCAGGACGACGCCGGATCCGCCGGTGGGGCGGACGCGGAGTCCGGCCCGGCCCCGTCGATCACCGGCCTCACGCGCCTGGTCCCGGACATGCCCACGCTCGAGGCCGAGAACGACCAGACCCTGCCGCAGGCCGTGGACGGCGACCCCGCCACGGCGTGGCAGAGCTACACGTACACGCGCCCGAACTTCGGCGGCTACGTCTCGGCCCTGCAGCTCGTCGCCGAGCTCGAGCAGCCCGCCGACGTCGACACCGTCACCGTGAGCTCCCAGAACAGTCAGGGCGGCGCATTCTCGGTGAGCCTCGCCTCCTCCCCGGACGGGTCCGACGCCACCGAGATCGGCACGGGCACCTTCACCGAGGGTCAGAACTCCGTGACGGTGCCCGAGGACGCCCCCGAAGGCCAGTACGTGCTGATCACGGTCACGGAGCTGCCGGAGTTGACCGGCGAGGGCGGGGAACGGCCATACGGCATGCGCCTGTCCGAGATCACCGTGGAGTGACCCGGCTCGCCCGGCCGTGGCCCACGGAATAGCCCGACGCCGGGTGCTGTTGCCCGTCGTGTAATCCGCTGGCGTTCCCGTCAGCTTCGATCCACTGGAGGACCGGATGAGCACTGCTGAGACCGCCGAGAAGGTGCACAATGTCGCGATCGTCGGCTCCGGACCGGCCGGGTACACGGCCGCCGTCTACACCGCCCGTGCCCACCTGGAGCCGGTGCTGGTCGCCGGCGCCGTGACCGCCGGCGGCGAACTGATGAACACCACCGAGGTCGAGAACTTCCCCGGCTTCCCGGAGGGCGTCATGGGTCCCGAGCTCATGGCGAACATGGAGTCCCAGGCCCGCCGCTTCGGCACCGACGTCGTGTTCGACGACGTGGTCCAGGCCGATCTGACCTCTCAGCCCAAGAGGCTGACCCTCGGCGACGGCACGGTCCTGCGTGCTCACGCCGTGATCCTCACGACCGGCTCGGCCTACCGGAAGCTCGGTGTGCCCGGTGAGGAACGCCTCTCCGGCCACGGCGTGAGCTGGTGCGCCACGTGCGATGGCTTCTTCTTCCGCGATCAGCACATCGCGGTCGTCGGTGGCGGCGACTCCGCCATGGAGGAAGCCCTGTTCCTCACGAAGTTCGCCTCGAAGGTGACCGTCCTGGTCCGCAAGGACGAGCTGCGGGCCTCGAAGATCATGGCCCAGCGTGCCCGGGAGAACGACAAGATCGAGTTCCTGTGGAACACGAAGGTCACCGAGGTGCTCGGCGAGGACGCGGTCTCCGGGCTCGCCCTCGAGGACACGGCGACCGGCGAGAGCTCGACACTGGACGTGACCGGGCTGTTCATCGCGATCGGCCACGATCCCCGCACCGACCTCGTCTCCGATCAGCTCGAACTGACCGAACACGGCACGATCCGCGTCGAGCACCCTTCCTCGCGGACCTCGCTGACCGGGGTGTTCGCCGCGGGCGACGTCACCGACCACACCTACCG